>NZ_JMQC01000008.1:354500-709000 GCF_000746925.1 Bacillus clarus | reverse complement strand
CGTGAAGACAAGTATCAACAGACAATTACAGAAAACCAAGCAGTTATTACAAAGCAAGCTGAAGCATTCGGTTCCCTATCTAAAGATGTATCAGAAATCAAACAAATTCTTGGAACGAAAGGTGAGAAATAATATGAAAAAATCAATTAAACTCGTTTCCTCTTTATTTATGACGCTATTGCTTTTGTTCAGCTTTTCTACAGGGGCTTTTGCTGATAGAACACTTATTATCGATGGTTTGCCTAAAACACCGTATCGTGGCGGAGTAGGAGCGTATGAAGGCGTTGTGGCGCATAGTACAGCAACACCAGAAGCTCCGGCTATTAATATCCAAAAGTATGAGTCTCGTACATGGCGTTCCGCTTTCGTTCATTATGCAGTCGATTGGAACGAAACAATTCAAATTGCTGATACAAAATACATTGCTTACGGCGCTGGATCAGGTGCGAATAAACGATTTGTACATGTGGAGCTTTGCGAAACCGCAGACTATGGAAAATTTAAACGTTCATATGAGAAGTACGTTAAATTATTAGCTAAAATCTTAAAAGATAACAATCTATCTGTAGAAAAAGGATTGTGGACTCACTATGATGTAACGAAGTATCTTGGAGGAACAGATCATGAAGATCCATTAGATTATTTGCGTAGTCATGGCGTTTCTGAAGCGCAATTCAGAGCAGATGTACAACGGGCATACAATAACTCTAATGTGGACGTTTCTGTTCCGGAAAAACCATCTAAACCAGCCGAAAAACCAACTGCAAATGTTGAAGGAGTTGCATACATTCAAGGTAATAATATAAATCTACGCAAAGGCCCAGATGCAAGCTATTCTGTTATTCGTCAACTAAACAAACCGGAAGCATACCAAGTGTGGGGTGAAAAAGACGGATGGTTAAATCTTGGTGGGGAACAATGGGTATATAACAACCCTTCTTACATCAAATTTGAAAAGAAAGAGCTGGTTAATCCGATTGTAGGGAAGCGTGTTGTTGCTAAAGTGGACAACCTACGTTTCTATGACTCTGCTTCCTGGGCAAATAAAGATGTTGCTGGTACTGTAGATGCAGGATTAGGATTTACAATTGATGCGAAAGTAAGTGTGAATGGTTCACCGCAATATAAAGTACACAACGGCAAGGGCAAAACATACTATGTAACGGCAAATGAAGCCTATGTGTATGTAAAGTAGTAGGGAAATTTAAAAAAGAGCATTCCTGTTTTAATGGGAGGAATGCTCTTATATTATTCATAATTGATTATTCTTCGTCTTCAAATTCATATAAGCTATTAAGCAATTCTGTAAAAGATGAACAAACAGGATAGATTGCTTCTTCCATCTCTTCTACCTCATGGTCCCAAAAAACAACCGTTGGTGATTGAGGGTTATTTCTGTAATCAAAACATAAGAAGTTGCCAAATGAGTCTCTACCAAAAGGATATGCCTTATCTACTAATCTGTCTTTTATACCCTCATATGTTTGAAGAATAGAACTTTTTCGTTCAGAATCTAAAGTTAAAAGATTATTAAGCGCATCTTCATCTTGACCAGGAATATCGAATGTATCTGGGCTAGGGTAGCCTCCATCATATTTCTTCACACATTCAATAAAATCATTAGGAAATTTAATACCAAAATACTGTTCTAACTGTTGAATTTGTTCATCTGTAATTTTTTTCTCACTTACATTAAACCATGTAATGTCGTTCATATATAAGCCTCCTTATTTATCACTATCTTTTCCCAAAATCCTGTAACCACCTGTATGACCCGTATCTTTATGTATCTGGTAATCTACAAGTTCCATTTTACCTGTGTCTTGATGATGATGCCATGTATGATTCTCTGGTGTTTTTCCTCTTTTCAAAGTTTCAATCTCTATTTCTGTAAATTTAGAAGTCAGCTCAGGATTTTTCATTATTTGTTCATACAAATCTTTATTACATATTCTATCATGTGTTTTTCTAGACCTTTTGAAATCTTCTTCTTTTAGGGTTACTTCACCTTTTGCTTCAAAAATAGGAAATCCTTCAGCATCGTACGGTACACCTGTAACTGGGTGCTTATCCCCTGCCAAGTCACCTTTTCTTAATCTAATTGTTTTAGGGCCATTCGCACCTTCATAAGTATATGTAGCTGCTTTCTGTAAATATTGCTGTGTGCCGCCAACCCCTGCATATGCAAGGTGATTTCCCAGTTTAAATTCATAGTTATTTAATATATGTAATGCATTTCTGTATGCAGAGGAATTAGTCATAAACGATTTTCCTTTTGCTAGATTGGAAACAAGCGCTATCTTCCCTGCTTGTCCTGCTTTACTAAGACCTTTATCACCAATAAAACCTGTTAATAATGATGCTACACCATAGGCAGCGTAATGCATTCTGCTTTCCATATCCCCATTCCAAAAATCATTCATAAATGAATCCGAGAAGGCGTTCCACATTGCAGGAAGAGTTTCCTCGTAATTTACAATCGCATCACGCATGTTTTCCCACGTTTCTGCATCACCCAATGCTTTAAGTCCTTCCCATGCATCTGTGACAGCATCTTCTACACCAGTAGAAATACCAGTCCATGCGTCATTTAAATCCTTTTTCTCTTCGCCCCAAGCTTTCTCGAAGTCAGATTTTGGCGGAAGCTTACCGCACATTGCACCCTCTTGGATATTACCATCATAAAGTTCATCAGCAGTACGGAATTTTTCAGAAGCGTGCATTAGTTCTTCTGCAATCTTATCAAATTCCCTAAATACATTAAACATTTGAGGCTTTGTTTCATTAAACATCTGATAAAATCTTTGACTCGTTGCACCATTCCACATTGAAGCTATATATTCCGTTTGGTTATATAAATCCTTATGTATCTGTTCTAATCTATTTTTAGTTTCAAGGACTATCTTTGCTGACTGTTCCAATCGTTCAGGTGTTACTTTTATTTGTACCATTTTCTTCCTCCTTCCCCAATTAAAATTATGAAGGAAAGGACAGGGGGGTAAATACGGAATTTTGAAATAATAATCTTGAACTTTTGTTGGGGTGGATTTGTATATAGTAAAAGGACCGGGCATACATGAGTAAATTAAAAGTTTGTTCCTTTGTAAAGTCGTTACATATATAATAAGAAGAAAAGGTTCATTTGTTCTGTCGTCACCCTCTGGGTGTCAACCTTATGCGCCTAATGGCCACAAAAAACATATACTTTGTCCCATTCGGTCAAGATGCACCAGAGAAAAAACCGAACTCAATGGTAGCTCGTATGGAGCTCTTGGAAGATACAATTATAGAGGCGTTAGAAGGTAAGCAATTGCAACCTGTTGTTGTAGAAAAATTCAGATATATGAATTAAAAAACGAAAAAAAACGGACAATTTTTGATGAAACCATCATTCTTACTACAGAATATGATAAAATTAACGTTATTAAGATGAGAAGGGGCATTCTAAGCTCCTTCTAATTCTAAGTTATAGAAGGATTGGTATCTAGAAAGGGGCATAGTGATGGAAAAGCAAAAAACTTTTCATGTCGCTGTAGTTGGAGCAACCGGCGCAGTTGGTGAACAAATGTTAAATACTTTAGAGAAACGAGAATTCCCAATCGGGAAGTTAACGTTACTTTCATCTAAACGATCTGCAGGCAAGAAGCTTGTATTTAAAGGAGAAGAATTCACAGTTCAAGAGGCAACTCCTGAAAGCTTTGAAGGAGTAGATATTGCACTTTTTAGTGCTGGTGGATCTGTATCGAAACAATTAGCGCCAGAAGCAGCAAAACGTGGTGCCATTGTTGTTGATAATACAAGCGCATTCCGTATGACAGAAAATGTGCCACTTGTTGTACCTGAAGTAAATGAAAATGATTTAAAAGAACATAATGGTATTATTGCAAATCCAAACTGTTCTACAATTCAAATGGTAGTCGCTCTTGAGCCGGTTCGTCAGCAATTTGGTTTAAAACGAGTAATCGTTTCCACATACCAAGCTGTATCAGGTGCTGGTGCGGCAGCTATTGAAGAACTTCATGAACAATCACAAGCAATCTTAAATGGAGAAGAAGTAAAAGCAAATGTTCTACCTGTATCTGGTGATGAAAAACATTTCCAAATCGCTTTTAACGCTATTCCACAGATTGATAAATTCCAGGATAATGGATTTACATTTGAAGAAATGAAAATGATTAATGAAACGAAAAAAATTATGCATATGCCTGAATTAGAAGTAGCTGCGACATGTGTACGTTTACCAGTCGTATCAGGACATTCTGAGTCTGTTTACATTGAAGTAGAAAAAGAAGGTGTAACAGTTGAGGAACTAAAAAATCTACTTGCGAATGCAGAAGGTGTCGTACTGCAAGATAATCCAGCAGAACAATTATACCCAATGCCATCTACTGCAGTAGGTAAAAACGAAGTGTTTGTTGGAAGAATTCGTAAAGATTTAAATAATGATAAAGGATTCCATCTTTGGGTCGTATCTGATAACTTATTAAAAGGCGCTGCGTGGAACTCTGTTCAAATTGCAGAGCGCTTAGTAAAATTACAATTAGTGTAAACGGCTAAGAGAAGGTGCAAAAAATGAAAATTATTGTTCAAAAATTTGGTGGTACATCTGTACGTGATGAAAATGGGCGTAAGCATGCACTTCACCATATAAAAAAATCATTAAATGCTGGTTATAAAGTAGTTGCTGTGGTATCGGCTATGGGTCGTAAAGGTGAACCATATGCAACAGATACCTTATTAAACCTTGTAAATCAAGAGACATCTAGTATTTCAAAACGTGAGCAAGATTTATTATTGTCATGTGGGGAATTAATTTCAGCAATTGTCTTTTCAAATATGTTAAATGAAAATAGTGTAAAAGCAGCAGCATTAAATGGTGCACAAGCTGGTTTTGTAACGAATGCTGATTTTACAAATGCGAAGATTATTGAAATGAATTGCGATCGTATACATGAAGAATTACAAAATGTAGATGTTGTTGTTGTTACTGGATTCCAAGGGCAAACGAAAGATGGCGATACGACAACACTTGGCCGCGGAGGTAGTGATACTTCAGCTTCAGCATTAGGTGTTGCGCTTCATGCTGAATATATTGATATTTTCACGGATGTAGAGGGTGTTATGACTGCGGATCCTCGTATTGTAAAAGATGCACGTCATCTTCAAACTGTAACATATAACGAAATTTGCAACATGGCTTACCAAGGTGCAAAAGTTGTTCATCCGCGCGCGGTTGAAATTGCGATGCATGCAAAGGTTCCGCTTCGTGTACGTTCTACTTACTCTGATAGCGAAGGGACACTTATTGCAGCATATGATGGTGCGACAAAAGGTCAAGATGTAGAAGAGCGCCCTGTTACAGGTATCGCTCATGTATCAAATGTGACGCAAATTAAAGTGAATGCAAAAGAAGCTGCATACGATTTGCAACAGCATGTATTTAAAGAAATGGCGAATGAAGGAATTAGTGTTGACTTAATTAACATTTCTCCTACTGGTGTAGCGTATACAGTGAGTGATAATGTAGCAAGTTGTGCTGTTGAAGTACTTCAAAATCTTGGATATGAGCCGACTGTGACAGAGCATTGTGCGAAAGTATCTATTGTTGGAGCTGGAATGGCAGGTATTCCAGGGGTTACTGCAAAAATCGTTACAGCTTTAGCAGAAAAAGGTATTCAAATTTTACAATCAGCAGATAGTCATACGACAATTTGGGTGCTTGTAAAAGAAGTAGATTTAGTGGAGGCTGTGAATGCATTACATAGTGCATTTGAGCTTTCAAAAGAAAAGCAATTGGAACAATAAGGAGTGAGATCATGATAGATTTTGGGACTATTGCAACTGCGATGGTAACTCCGTTTGATAAAAACGGTAATATCGATTTTGCAAAGACAACTAAATTGGTAAATTATTTAATTGATAACGGTACAACAGCGATTGTGGTAGGAGGAACGACTGGAGAATCTCCTACACTATCATCAGAAGAAAAAGTAGCGTTATATCGCCATGTCGTATCTGTTGTCGATAAAAGGGTGCCCGTAATCGCTGGAACAGGTAGTAATAATACACATGCTTCTATCGAATTAACAAAAAAGGCGACTGAAGTTGGTGTGGATGCAATTATGCTAGTAGCACCGTATTATAATAAACCGAGTCAAGAAGGGATGTATCAGCATTTTAAAACGATTGCTGAAAGTACACCACTTCCGGTTATGCTATACAATGTTCCGGGACGATCTATTGTACAAATCTCCGTTGATACAGTTGTTCGTTTATCAGAAATACCGAACATTGTTGCCATTAAAGATGCAGGTGGCGACGTGTTAACAATGACAGAAATCATTGAAAAAACAGCGGACGACTTTGCTGTATACAGCGGTGATGACGGTTTAACGTTACCAGCTATGGCAATTGGAGCAAAAGGTATTGTTTCTGTAGCATCGCATGTTATCGGAAATGAAATGCAAGAAATGATTGCTGCATTCCAAGCTGGAGAGTTTAAAAAAGCACAGAAATTACATCAATTACTTGTAAAAGTAACAGATGCACTATTTATGGCGCCGAGCCCAACGCCAGTAAAAACAGCACTGCAAATGGTTGGATTAGATGTAGGTTCTGTACGTTTACCACTGCTTCCTTTAACAGAAGAAGAGAGACTAACATTACAAGATGTAATGCAATCTATTCCTCGCTAATAAAAATGACCTAGTTTTATACTAGGTCATTTTTATTTTATATATACATACAAAGATAGCTGTATGTGAATTTGCCTCATTAAACTCTTATTTAGGAGTTTAAATAAAAATTCTCCCTGTAAGTTAAAGTTATACTGTATTGTCTTCCTGGCTCTTTTGCATAATTTAACTTGTGTTCTATTTCTTGTATCAGGTATAATATGGCTAAGTAGCTTAGTACGGGTATGCTTAGCAAAATTGGTAAAAATTATAATTAGATGAAATTTCTATATCATATCGCATAAGATATTTGATTTATATAATGAAAGAGAGGTGAAACCTGGTTTAAAAAATGAACAAGGACATGATATCGCATAACGGTAAGGACATTCGTCTTGGACGGTGAATATATGGTGGTTGTAGAGTTTCCCCTGGTGTCTCTGCAATTTAAGTGAAATCAGTGTTTGCAAGATTTTTAAACCAGGCAACAACATGAAGAGAAAAGAGAATGATTCTGTAAAAGTATTTGCTCTTGGTGGAGTAGGTGAAATCGGAAAAAATATGTACTGTGTCGAGATTGATTCTGAAATCTTTATTGTAGATGCAGGATTGATGTTCCCAGGAGATGAAATGTTTGGGATTGATATCGTTATTCCTGACATTACATATTTAGTAGAAAATCAAGAGCGAGTAAAAGGTCTATTTATCACTCATGGTCATGAAGATCATATTGGTGGAATTGTTTATGTACTACGTAAACTTTCAATTCCAGTATATGCAACAAAATTAACGGTAGGTCTTATTCAAGAGAAACTTGGCGAAGCGGGAATGTTAGGTCGTGTAGACTTAAAAACAATCGATTCTAATTCAACAGTAGAATTTAATACAACAACGGTGTCATTCTTCGGGACAACGCATAGTATTCCAGATTCTGTTGGTGTTTGCTTCCATACTTCAAAAGGTGCTGTAGTATATACAGGAGACTTTAAATTCGATCAAACACCAATCGGAAACAGTGGAGCAGATATTGGAAAGATGGCGCAAGTTGGAAATGAAGGTGTTCTTTGTCTATTATCGGATAGTACAAACGCAGAGCGTCCTGGTTATACAGGTTCTGAAAAAGAGGTTGGAATCGAAATTTCAAAAGTGTTCTATGGTGCAGAAGGTCGTATTATAGTTGCTTCCTTTGCATCAAATGTTCATCGTATTCAACAAGTGTTTGATGCAGCCGCTGAAACAGGACGAAAAGTAGCTGTAGTAGGTCGTAGTATGGTGAAAGTAGTAGACATCGCGAGACGTCTCGGTTATTTAGACGTTCCAGATGGTATGGTTATTTCGTTACAAGAGGTAGATAACTTCCCAGAGAAAAAAGTAGCGATTTTAACGACAGGTAGCCAAGGTGAGCCGATGGCAGCACTTTCAAGAATGGCAAAGCAAGCCCATAAACAAATTTCAATCCGAAAAGGAGATACAGTTATCATTGCAGCTTCTCCAATTCCAGGAAATGAAATATCAGTATCAAAGATTATTGACTTATTATTTAGAGCTGGAGCAGAAGTTGTTTATTATGGTGAGCGAAAAGTCCATGTTTCTGGCCATGGTAGTCAAGAAGAATTGAAGTTAATGTTAAATTTAATGAAGCCGAAGTATTTTGTACCCGTACATGGTGAATTCCGTATGCAAAAAGCACATGCATATTTAGCGGAAGATGTAGGTATTTCGAAAGAAAATATTTTCATTGTAGAAAAAGGCGATGTAATTGCTTTTGAAGGTGAAGAAGCAAAACAAGCTGGTAAAGTACAAGCAGGAAACGTTCTAATTGATGGCTTAGGTGTAGGTGATGTTGGGAATATCGTCCTGCGAGATAGAAAGATGTTATCTCAAGATGGAATTTTAGTTGTTGTTGTAACACTTGGAAAAGATGAGAAGAAAATAATCTCTGGTCCAGAAATTATTTCAAGAGGTTTTGTATACGTTCGTGAATCAGAAGCGTTAATCGAACGATCCACAGAGATTGTACGTATGATTGTTGAGCAATCAATTAAAGAATATTCAATTGAATGGTCTATGCTAAAACAAAATATTCGTGAATTATTAGGACAATTCCTATATGAGGAAACGAAGAGAAAACCGATGATTTTACCAATTATTATGGAAGTGTAAGGGAGTCACCTTTTTGGTGGCTTTTTCTTTTTGAACCCAATCGAATGAAATTTATAACTTAAGAAATAATAGTTATATACGAGCGAAAGGGGATGCGATATGACAGAACGTGATTATTATACAAATGAAGAAAAAGAAGCCAATCCGAAAGAAGAACTGAAAGAGGCTTCAGTGATAGAGAAAATTCAGCAGCTTGGTCAAACGAATGTACCACAAATGAATGAATCACGTATCCATTGTTTAACAATAGTTGGACAAGTAGAAGGGCATGTTCAATTGCCGCCGCAAAATAAGACGACAAAATATGAACATGTAATTCCGCAGATTGTAGCAATTGAACAAAATCCGAAGATTGAAGGTCTACTTTTAATATTAAATACGGTAGGTGGTGATGTTGAAGCAGGGTTAGCAATTTCTGAAATGGTAGCTTCACTTTCCAAGCCAACTGTATCCCTTGTATTAGGAGGGGGGCATTCAATAGGTGTACCGATTGCTGTCTCAACTGACTATTCGTTTATTGCAGAAACGGCAACGATGACGATTCATCCGATTCGTTTGACGGGTCTTGTTATTGGTGTGCCGCAAACATTTGAGTATTTAGATAAAATGCAAGAACGCGTGATTCGATTTGTAACAAAGCATTCAAAAGTAACGGAAGATCGGTTTAAAGAGCTTATGTTTGCGAAGGGGAATTTGACGCGAGATATTGGGACGAATGTAATTGGTGGAGATGCAGTGAAATATGGTCTAATAGATGATGTTGGTGGCATTGGAAATGCAATTCGGAAATTGAACGAGTTAATAGATATGCAAATAGATGATCATAATGAAGGGACAGTATCACAATGATTTTATATACAATTATGCCGGAGCAACTCGTTTATCCAGCTGATTATTCGCAGTGTGAAAGTCAAAAAGTCGTCAATGTAAACGGTGTTGAGATGGTTGTTTCTGAAGAGAATAATCACTCATACTCTGTTGTGCGTGTTCTAAGTACGGATCCATCTCATTACTTACAATATGAGCCTGGGCAGAAAATAACCTTTTAGTAAAAAGCAGGATTTTGTCTAGAAGCTATGGTATAATATAAAAAACAAGACGGTTGAGCAGCCATGAGTAGGCTGCTTTCTTCTGTTTAATTAGACATTTTACAGGAAGTGTAAAAATAGAAGATAAAGAGACCTGAATATAGTATGAATGACGTATAAGTGAAACGATTTGTAAAAGAAAGTTTTACTTAATTTTAGAACACGGGGTGAAGAAATGGCAAAACAAAAGCAAAGAGGGACGAAGGCAAAAGCAAGACGTACGATTAAGCCAACTTTGTATTACGAAATCGTCGGGTTGACTCTTTTTGCACTTTCAATCATTACAATTCTACAATTAGGTATTGTAGGAAAATCGTTTGTGTTATTTTTTCGCTTCTTCTTTGGTGAGTGGTACATAATTGGTGTATTAGGCGTAATTGCTTTATCCATTGCATTTGTAATAAAGCGTGGATGGCCAAACCTCTTAAATAAACGGCTAATTGGTGTTTATTTAATCGTATTAGCAATCTTAATGTTTAGTCATATTACATTATTTAACCTTCTTACAAAAGATGGAGCGGTACAAAATACATCTGTCATTGTTAGTACGAAAGATCTGTTCTTTCTTGAAATGAAAAAAAATCCGGATACGGTTCACTTAGGTGGAGGTATGTTTGGAGCTCTTATGTTTGCAACGTTTTATTTCTTGTTTGATGAAGTAGGAGCTTACATCATTGGCATTATTTTCGTTATTCTTGGATTGCTTTGTATAACGAATAAACATATTGGCGAAGTGCTCGCTCCAGTTGGAAGAATACTTAGAAGTCAATTTCAAGTGGTGCACGGAGATTACAAAGACTGGAGAGCGAAACGTGTAGCTGAACAGACAGAGAAGAAGAAAACTTCAAGACGTGTGCAGCGTGAACCTCTAGTTGAAGAGGACGTTGTTGAGCCTGTGGAGGAAATGGAAATTGGTCCGCCAATTATTTCGAACTTCACAGAGAATTATCCAGTAAGTGATGAACAAGAAAAAAGAGTTGAAGAAAAAGACGAAACGGATTTGATTACTTCGCCATTTATTGAAGAACCGGTATCGCCTACACGAGTAGAACAACAGAAAAAGAAGCGTGGCGAAAAAATAGTCGAGTCTTTAGAAGGTGAAACGAAAGCACCCCCTATGCAGTTTGCAAATGTGGAAAATAAAGATTATGAGCTTCCTTCTATCGATATATTGAAGTTTCCGAAGAATAAACAAGTTACGAATGAAAACGAAAAAATTTATGAGAATGCCCGTAAGTTGGAGCGTACTTTCCAAAGCTTTGGTGTGAAAGCGAAAGTGACAAAAGTACATAAAGGCCCTGCAGTTACGAAGTATGAAGTGTATCCGGATATGGGAGTGAAAGTAAGTAAAATTGTTAGTTTAAGTGATGATTTAGCACTTGCTTTGGCCGCGAAAGATATTCGTATCGAAGCACCTATTCCCGGGAAATCGGCTGTAGGGATTGAAGTTCCAAACTCAGAAGTTTCTACGGTAACGCTGAGGGAAGTACTCGATTCAAAGGCAAATAACCATCCAGAAGAAAAATTATTAATTGGTCTTGGACGTGATATTACAGGTGAAGCTGTATTAGCACGATTAAATAAGATGCCCCATCTATTAGTAGCTGGAGCGACTGGTAGCGGGAAAAGTGTATGTATTAACGGTATTATCGTTAGTATTTTAATGCGCGCAAAGCCTCATGAAGTAAAGCTTATGATGATTGATCCTAAGATGGTAGAGTTAAATGTATATAATGGTGTGCCACATTTATTAACACCTGTTGTGACAGATCCGAAAAAAGCGTCACAGGCTTTGAAAAAAGTCGTGAGCGAAATGGAACGTCGCTATGAGTTGTTTGCGCATAGCGGAACGCGTAATATTGAAGGGTATAATGAATACATTAAAGAGCACAATAGCCAATCGGAAGCGAAGCAACCAGAACTTCCGTATATTGTTGTAATTGTGGACGAGCTAGCCGATTTAATGATGGTTGCATCTTCTGATGTGGAAGATGCGATTATGCGTTTGGCACAGATGGCTCGTGCTGCTGGTATTCATTTAATTATCGCCACGCAGCGTCCGTCAGTGGATGTTATTACTGGGGTTATTAAAGCGAATATTCCATCGCGTATTGCATTTGCTGTATCTTCTCAAACTGACTCTCGAACGATTCTTGACGGCGGTGGAGCAGAGAAGTTGCTTGGTCGTGGGGATATGCTATTTATACCAATCGGTGCATCAAAACCGGTTCGTGTACAAGGAGCATTTTTATCAGATGATGAAGTTGAAAGGGTTGTGGAGTATGTTGTTGCGCAGCAAAAAGCACAATATCAAGAGGATATGATTCCACAAGACATCCCTGAAACAAAGCAAGAAGTAGAAGATGAATTATACGATGAAGCGGTTCAGCTTGTTGTGGAAATGCAAACAGCGTCTGTATCTATGTTGCAACGTAGATTTAGAGTGGGGTATACACGTGCAGCACGTTTAATTGATGCGATGGAAATGAATGGTGTTGTAGGTCCTTATGAAGGTAGTAAACCGAGAGAAGTATTAATTAAAGATATACAAGAAAAAAGTTCTTGAAAAAAAGCCTAATTGTTTTTACAATTAGGCTTTTTTATATGCTGTTTTTGTTATATACTATAAGAATCAATAAAGAAAGGGCTTACATTTTTGGTGGTTCTTTAGAATACGAATGCTTTTGTTATTATTTTTTCAAACGTTCGATATTTAATGTAGAAAAATGTTGAATTGTGTTGACACATATGGGGGCAAGTGGTAAGATTACTTCGAAAAGAATCACTGCCTCATATAATCTTGGAGATAAGGTCCATAAGTTTCTACCTGGCAACCATGAATTGCCGGACTATGAGGGGAAAAGTGTGTAACAAAGGATGTAAGGGATCTTTGTGCCGAACTTTTTCTCGCTATGAGGAATGTTTGTGGTACAAAGTTTTTTTTATGGAATAAAGATAGAAAATTTCATTTTGAAAAATTATTAATATTTATTCGACAATTATATTTATTTTAATGTTAAGTAATTTATACTACGTTGTAAGTTGAAAAAAGAGAAAAGAAGTCTTACATCAGAGGTCGAATAATTGAAATGCGGGGGAGTCTTATGTCAGTAAAATCGGATAGTCGACACCTATACTTACGGGTGATTGATCACATTAAAGAGAAAATTAAAGATGGGGCTTACAAAGAAAGACAAAAGTTACCGTCAGAGTTTGATTTAGCGAAAGAACTCGGCGTAAGCAGAGCAACTTTACGAGAAGCACTTCGTATTTTAGAAGAAGAAAATATTGTAATTCGTAGACACGGTGTTGGTACCTTTGTAAATGCGAAGCCGTTATTCTCTTCTGGAATTGAGCAGCTTTCTAGTATTACAGATATGATTTCTAGTGTGGGGAAAACACCAGGAACAATCTTTTTATCATCATCTACAACGACTTTAACAGAAGAAGAAAAAGAGAAGTTTAATAGTGAAGAAGGCTTTAATGCAGTGATGATTGAGCGTGTTCGTACAGCAGATGGGGAACCTGTTGTGTATTGCGTGGATAAGTTGGCGAAAGAAGTATTACCGGATTTATCGGGATACAACGAGGAATCGTTGCTTACGGTGATACATAATAACACGCATAAGCGTATCACATATGCGGTTGCTCATATTGAGCCAATTGGTTATCATCCGAAAATTTCGCCGATTTTAGAATGCGAGCCTGAAACGGCACTGCTAGTTTTAAAGCAAATGCACTATGATCAAAATGATGAGCCAATCTTATATTCTATTAATTATTTTAGAGCTGACAAGTTTAGCTTCCACGTATTAAGAAAACGTATGTAGTAAGGTTCCTTTTTAGGGAGGTGACAGCAAGAAGTAAGAAACAGTAGCGTATGAGTAGATAGACATATTATTTCAGGAGGGGTTTCTAGTATGAAGAAAAAAGCAGGTCTTTTATTATCGTTAACATTAGCAGCAAGTACAGTGTTAGGTGCATGTGGTAATTCTGATAAGACAAGCAGTGATAAAAAAGGTGATAAAGAGTTCAAAGTTGGTATGGTTACAGACGTTGGGGGCGTTGATGATAAATCATTTAACCAATCAGCTTGGGAAGGTTTAACGAAATTCGGTCAAGATAACGATTTAAAGAAAAATGAGGGATATCGTTATCTTCAATCAAGTAAAGATGCAGATTATATTCCGAACTTAACGAAATTCGCAAAAGGAAACTATAATGCAACATTCGGTATTGGGTATTTAATGCAGGAATCAATTGAAAAAGTTGCAAAACAATATCCGAAAGAGCAATTTGCGATTGTAGATACTGTTGTGAAAGAGCCAAACGTAACAAGTATCACGTTTAAAGATCATGAAGGTTCATTCCTTGTTGGAGCAGTAGCAGCAATGACAACGAAGTCAAATAAAGTTGGTTTTGTTGGCGGTGTAAAAAGCCCATTAATCACAAAATTCGAATCAGGTTTTAAAGCTGGAGCGAAAGCAGTAAATCCAAACATCGAGATTGTAGCGCAATATGCAGATGCATTTGATAAACCAGAAAAAGGATCTGTATTAGCATCAGCAATGTACGGCCAAGGAATTGACGTAATTTATCATGCTTCAGGTGCAACTGGTAACGGTGTGTTTACAGAAGCGAAAAACCGTAAGAAAAAAGGTGAAAACGTTTGGGTAATCGGTGTTGACCGTGACCAAAATCAAGAAGGTATGCCTGAGAATGTAACTTTAACTTCAATGGTAAAACGTGTTGATATTGCAGTTGCTAAAGTAGCACAAGAAGCGAAAGATGGTAAGTTAAAAGGTGGAAAAGTAGAAGAGTTTGGTTTGAAAGATGATGGTGTAGGTATTGCGAAAACAACTGATAATGTGAAAAAAGTAAACCCAGAAATTTTAACAAAAGTAGAAGAGTTTGAAAAGAAAATTACTGCTGGTGAAATTAAAGTACCTGCGACTGATGATGAGTATAAAGCATACGAAGCGAATCTAAAGAAATAATAATAGAGAAATAGCAAAGGTTAGTTCTTAGAACTAACCTTTGTATATATAAAAATACTTTTAATAGAGTGTAATTAGGGAATGTTCCCTGCTAAAAGGAGGAACAAAATGGAATACGTAATTGAGATGAACAATATTACAAAAGTATTCCCAGGCATTGTAGCGAACGATAATATTACGCTACAAGTAAAACAGGGAGAAATACATGCTTTACTTGGAGAAAATGGTGCAGGAAAGTCGACGTTGATGAATGTACTATTCGGTTTGTATCAGCCAGAGCAGGGCGAAATTAAAATTAAAGGGAAGCCTGTGAAGATTACAAATCCAAATATTGCAAATGACCTTGGCATTGGGATGGTCCATCAGCATTTTATGCTTGTTCATAATTTTACAGTTACAGAGAATATCATTCTCGGAAATGAGCCAAAGAAAAAAGGAAAAATTGCTGTTGAAGAGGCTGTGAAAGAAATTAAACAGTTGTCTGAACAGTATGGTTTATCTGTCGATCCATATGCGAAAATTGAAGATATTTCAGTTGGGATGCAGCAAAGGGTTGAAATTTTAAAGACGCTTTATCGCGGCGCGGAAATATTAATATTTGATGAACCGACTGCTGTATTAACTCCTCAAGAAATTCATGAGCTCATTCAAATTATGAAAAAACTTGTGCAAGAAGGGAAATCTATCATTCTTATTACACATAAGTTAAAAGAGATTATGGAAGTTTGCGATCGTTGTACGATTATTCGTAAAGGTAAAGGAATTGGGACTGTTGATGTTGCAACAACGGATGAACATAAACTTGCAGAGTTAATGGTCGGACGTCAAGTGAATTTTAAAACGGAAAAAATAGAAGCGAAGCCTAAAGAAGAGGTGCTTTCTATTGTAAATCTTATGGTTCATGATGCTCGCCAATTGCCTGCTGTAAAAGGCCTTGACTTAACTGTTCGTGCAGGGGAAATTGTTGGGATTGCAGGAATTGATGGGAATGGACAAAGCGAATTAATAGAAGCAATTACTGGTTTACGAAAAGTTGAGTCAGGTTCTATTGCAATTAAAGGGAAAGAAATAACGAATTGGCCGGTCAGAAGAATTACAGAAGAAGGAATTGGTCATATTCCAGAAGATCGCCATAAACATGGGTTGGTTCTTGATTTTTCTGTTAGAGATAATATTGTTTTGCAAACATATTATAAAAATCCGTTTTCAAACAAAGGCATTTTAAATTTCAGTAAAATCGGACAAAAAGCGAAAGAACTTATTGAACTGTTTGATGTACGTACACCTAGTGAGAATACGTTAGCTCGTTCGTTATCGGGTGGAAACCAACAAAAGGCAATTATTGCGCGTGAAGTAGATCGTAATCCAGATTTATTAATCGCGGCACAGCCGACACGTGGCTTAGATGTAGGGGCAATCGAATTCATTCATAAGAAATTAATTGAGCAGAGAGATAAGGGGAAAGCGGTACTTCTTTTATCTTTAGAATTGGATGAAATCTTAAATGTGAGTGATCGGGTTGCTGTTATATATGAAGGGAAAATTGTAGCAATTGTGAATGCGAAAGAAACAAATGAACAACAGCTTGGGTTGTTAATGGCTGGCGGAACAGGGAAAGAGAAGGTGAATACAAATGGCTAAGAAATTTTTAACAGAGCGAACAATTAATATTTTAGTACCTGTGTTATCCGTTATTTTCGGTTTGCTTGTTGGGGCCATTGTAATGTTATTTAGTGGATATGATCCGATTGTTGGGTATGCCGCGCTTTGGGAAGGAATGGTTGGAAATCCGCAGGCTATCGGTGAGACGCTACGTACGATGATTCCGCTTGTGCTTGCAGGGCTGTCTGTTGCATTTGCATTTCGTACCGGTCTTTTTAATATTGGGGTGGAAGGGCAGTTATTAGTTGGGTGGCTTGCTGCTGTTTGGTTTGGATACGCAGTATCATTACCAGCATTTTTGCATATCCCATTATCGATTTTAGTTGCAGCCATCGTCGGTGGTTTATGGGGGTTTATCCCAGGTTATTTAAAAGGAAAATTTAAAGTAAATGAAGTAATTGTAACAATTATGATGAACTATATTGCACTTTACGTGACGTATGATTTAATTAAACGCTTTTTACATGAGGCGAATGAAAAATCGTATGACATAAAATCTAGTGCTTCTTTATCTTCTGAATGGTTATCTTCTTTGACGGATGGTTCTCGTTTGCATTGGGGGATTATCGTAGCCATTTTGATTGCAATTGTAATGTGGTTCTTATTGGATAGAACGACATTAGGATATGAATTAAAATCAGTTGGATTTAATCAACATGCTTCTCAATATGCGGGTATGAAGGTTTCTCGTAATGTTGTATTATCCATGACAATTGCAGGGGCATTTGCAGGAATTGGTGGAGCGATGGAAGGGCTTGGAACATTTCAAAATATGACAGCAATGTCTTCATTTACAGGGATTGGATTTGATGGGATTGCGGTAGCTCTTCTCGGTGGAAATAATCCATTTGGTATATTGTTAGCTGCCTTACTATTCGGTGGTTTGAAAAGTGCAGCTCCGCAAATGAACTTTGAAGCGGATGTTCCATCAGAGCTTATCAACGTAATTATTGCATGTATTATTTTCTTTGTTGCTTGTAGTTATATTTTACGCTGGGCGCTTACACGCATGAGCAAGGAGGGGAAATAAATGAGCTTTTTAGATATTTTAGCCATTCTTGTGACTGGTACGTTGTATACAGCAGCGCCACTTATTTTTACGGCGCTAGGTGGTGTGTTTAGTGAGCGTTCTGGAGTTGTAAATATAGCTTTAGAAGGGCTAATGCTATTCGGTGCATTTATTGGTATTGTTACAACATTATTAATGGGTGATACTTGGGGATCAATGACTCCTTGGATTGCGCTTCTATTTGCAGCAATTGGAAGCGGGTTGTTTGCACTACTTCACGCGGTAGCATCCATTACATTCCGTGCTGATCAAGTTGTCAGCGGGGTAGCAATAAACTTTTTAGCTCTTGGTTTAACAGTGTTTGCGATTAAGAAAATTTTTGGTAAAGGACAAACTGATTTTATTCAATATCGTATTGAAAAAATTGATGTTCCAGGTCTTTCGGATATTCCTGTTATTGGAAAAGTGTTTTTCTCAAATGTACCGTTAACATCGTATATTGCCATTATTTTAGCGTTTGTTGTTTGGTATATTATTTATAAAACGCCGTTTGGTCTTCGCCTTCGCGCTGTTGGTGAACATCCGATGGCAGCAGATACGATGGGGATTAATGTATATAAAATGCGTTATATTGCAGTTTGTATATCTGGAATGTTTGCAGGGGTTGGTGGCGCGGTCTTCGCAATGTCGATTTCTGGTAACTTCTCAGGTGCAACAATTACAGGACAAGGTTTCTTAGCACTAGCAGCTATGATTTTCGGTAAATGGAATCCACTAGGCGCCCTTGGAGCAGCTCTGTTCTTCGGGTTTGCTCAATCGCTTGGGATAACAGGTGGTACAATTCCTGTATTAAAAGAAATTCCAAGTGTATTCTTAACGATATTACCGTATGTATTTACAATCTTGGCACTTGTTGGTTTTGTAGGTCGTTCTGAGGCTCCAAAAGCATTAGGAACACCTTATGAAAAAGGAAAAAGATAAGTATTTTGAAAGTAGAAAAAAGCTTGCACATTAGTGCGGGCTTTTTTACATAGAATATGCTTAATACAGAATTTTACCTGTATCTTTACATGATAGCATTGTTAGAAACGTCATTATGTAAAGATAATAAGGGAGAAAAGTTGATTTTTTATTTCTAAAAACTGTATATTGAAGAGGAATATTCCTACATACGTAAAGGAGGGCTATAAATGAAACTAATGGAACAGCAAATGCATGAGTTAGGTGGTTTGCGAGTACATATTATTCCTACAGACAAATATAAAACAAATACATTTGTATTTCGCTTCAAAGCACCATTAAATGAGGAGACGGTGACAGAGCGAGCTTTATTGCCATACGTATTGCAAAGTGCAACAGAAAAGTTGCCATCTGTAATTCGTCTTCGTCAATATTTAGAAGAATTATATGGATCTTCTTTAGCGGTAGATGTAAGTAAAAAAGGGGAAGACCATATCATTTCTATTTATGTAGACATCGCAAATGAAACATATTTACACGATGCACCGCCGCTCTTTGAAAAAGCGCTTTCAATGTTATCGGATATTGTGTTACACCCAGCGACGGAAGGGAATGGTTTTTTACCTGCTATTATAGAAAGTGAAAAACGAGCGCTCTTGCAACGAATTGAGGCTACTTATGATGATAAAATGCGCTATGCAAACGAGCGTTTAATCGAGGAAATGTGCAAAGTAGAACCGTATCGCTTAAGTGCAAATGGAAAAAAAGAGAGTGTTGCTTCAATTACAAATGAAAGTTTATATCAATATTATCAAAAAGTGTTAGCAGAAGACGAAATGGACCTTTACATCATTGGTGATATTTCAGAAGATGCTGTTGAACTTGTAAGTAAATATTTCTCCATTTCACCTCGTACTGTGAAAGAGCGGAATGTACTTCTTCATAAACGAAATAATGAAGAAAAGGAAATTGTTGAAAAACAAGAATTAAAGCAAAGTAAATTAAATATCGGTTACCGCACATACATTACGTATCGTGATGAAGATTATTTTGCATTGCAATTGTTTAACGGCTTATTTGGTGGTTTCTCACATTCGAAATTATTCGTAAATGTTCGTGAAAAGAATAGCTTAGCGTATTATGCAGCATCAAGATTTGAAAGTCATAAAGGTTTGCTCTTCGTTATGTCTGGAATAGAAGCGAAGAACTTTGAAAAAGCGGTTGAAATTATTAAAGAACAGATGAAGGCAATGCAAAATGGTGATTTTTCAGATGAGGAGATTCACCAAACGAAAAGTGTAATCCAAAATCAAATATTAGAGGCAATTGATACGCCTCGTGGTTTTGTTGAAATGCTTTATCATGGTGTAATTGCAGATCGTACGCGTCCAGTAGAAGAGTGGTTAACTGGTATAGAAAGCGTTACGAAAGAAGAGATTGTAAAAGTTGCTAATAGCATCGAACTAGATACAATTTACTTTTTACATGGAACGGAGGGAGAATAAATGGAGAAAATTGTTTATGAACAATTAAAAGAAACACTCTATTATGAAAAACTTCCTAACGGATTAGATGTATATATTTTACCGAAGCAAGGATTTAACAAAACCTTTGCAACATTTACAACGAAATATGGTTCCGTTGATAATACATTTGTTCCACTTGGAAAAGAAGAAATGACTCGTGTGCCAGATGGGATTGCTCATTTCCTTGAGCATAAACTGTTTGAAAAAGAGGATCACGACGCATTTCAATTATTTAGTAAACAAGGGGCGTCAGCAAATGCTTTTACTTCCTTTACAAGAACAGCCTATCTCTTTTCGTGTACATCAAATGTGGAGCAAAATTTGAATACGTTGTTAAATTTTGTTCAAGAACCGTATTTCTCTGAAAAAACGGTTGAAAAAGAGAAGGGGATTATTGGGCAAGAAATTCAAATGTATCAAGATAACCCAGATTGGCGATTATACTTTGGATTAATCGATAGTTTATTTGTGAAGCATCCAATTAAGATTGACATTGCAGGAACAATTGAGTCTATTAGCAAAATTACTAAAGATTTATTGTATGAGTGCTATGAAACGTTTTATCATCCGAGCAATATGCTGTTGTTTGTTGTGGGAGCGATTGATCCGGAGAAAACAATGAATTTAATACGTGATAATCAGGCGAAAAAAGATTATAAAAATCAGCCGGAGATTGTACGTTCATTTGAAGAGGAGCCAGAAGAGGTAAATGAAAAGAAAAAAATTATTTCAATGCCTGTTCAAACACCGAAATGTTTAGTTGGGATAAAGGGGATTCATTTAAAAGAAAAAGGGGAAGAGCTTTTAAAACAAGAGATTGCGCTTACACTGCTTTTAGATTACTTATTTGGAAAAGGCTCAGTTCATTATGAATCGTTATATAATGAAGGGCTTATTGATGAATCATTCTCATATGACTATACAGAAGAAAATAATTTTGGCTTTGCGATGGTTGGTGGTGACACGAAACAGCCTGATGAATTAGCTGAGCGATTAAAAGGTATTTTATTACAAACGAATTATAATCAGTTGGATGAAGCGGCGCTAGAGCGTGTGAAGAAAAAGAAAATCGGTGGTTTCTTACGATCATTGAACTCACCTGAGTATATTGCAAATCAATTTACACGATATGCGTTTAATGAATCTAGTTTATTTGATGCTCTTACAGTGTTAGAAGGGTTAACTGTTCAAGATTTACAAGAAGCAGCAAAAGCATTGTTATCTGAAGAAAAAATGAGTGTTTGTCAAGTTTTACCGAAAAAATAAAAAAAATTATAAAAATCCCTCATCTCATTTTTGGTTATGGCCAAATTGTAAGATGAGGGTATTATTTATACATAAATGTGTGAGAAGAGATAAGAGAGGGAAAGTATGAAAAAGTATGCATTAGTAACTGGAGGGAGCGGAGGAATTGGCTCTGCTATTTCAAAACAATTAGTTGAAGAGGGTTATACAGTATATATTCATTACAATAAAAGTGAAGAGAAAGTAAGGGAATTACAAAGTAGGTTTGGTGAAGTAATTCCTGTTCAAGCGAATTTAGCATCTAGAGATGGTGCGAAAGAATTGTGGGAGCAAGTGCAACATCCGATTGATGTTATTGTGTATGCAGCGGGAAAGAGTATATTTGGTTTAGTAACAGATGTTACAGACGAAGAATTGGATGAAATGGTGGAACTGCAAGTGAAAAGTGTGTATAGGCTTTTATCCATGGTGCTTCCATCAATGATTCAACGAAGAAGTGGTAACGTTGTACTTATTTCGTCTATATGGGGACAAATTGGTGCGTCCTGTGAAGTACTTTACTCAATGGTGAAAGGCGCACAAAATTCCTATGTGAAGGCTTTGGCGAAGGAAGTTTCTTTAAGTGGATTACGTGTAAATGCTGTATCACCAGGTGCAATTGAAACTGAAATGTTAAGTGTCTTTTCAGAAGAGGATAAAACTGAAATTGCTGAAGATATTCCGTTAGGTAGAATAGGATTACCTGAAGATGTGGCAAAAACTGTTTCCTTCCTCGTATCACCAGGAGCTTCTTATATAACAGGACAAATTATCGGAGTCAATGGTGGGTGGCACTGTTAAAAAATTCTTACATAAAAAATAAGAAATTGTACAAATTAAGCATGATTCTATTACTCAATAGTGAGGTGCTTAAATATGTCAGTGTTAGAAAACTTTGATCAATGGAAGAGCTTTTTAGGTGAGCGTTTAGAACAAGCGCAAGGAAAGGGGCTTGACGGTGGTGCTGTATCAGATATGGCATTTCGCGTTGGAGATTACCTTGCTAACGAAGTAGAGGCTCGTAACGATCAGGAAAAACTATTAGCTGAGCTTTGGAAAGTTGCTGATGAGCAAGAGCAACATACAATTGCAAATTTAATGGTGAAATTTGTGCAACATAAATAAAGGAAGAGAGGAGATGCTCCTCTCTCTTTTTTATTACAAATAATACAATGAATAGATTATACATTTAGCTTCCCTATTAACGTGAAATCATATAATATAGTACATAGGTGTAAAGTAAGCAAGGGGAGTGATCTTAGATGATTGAATGGTATTTTGAATATGAAATACATAAAAACCGACCTGGCTTGCTTGGTGACGTTTCTTCGTTAATCGGTATGCTTGGCATTAATATTGTCACAATTAATGGTGTAGATAATGCAAGGCGTGGACTTTTGCTCATGTGCGATAATCAAGAACAAATCTCTAGACTTGAATCAATTTTAAATACGATGGATAATATAACGGTAACGAAATATCGTCCGCCAAAGCTTAGAGACAGGCTAGCAGTTAGACACGGTAGGTACATACAACGCGACGCAGATGATAAGAAGACATTTCGATTCGTACGTGATGAACTAGGATTACTTGTTGATTTTATGGCAGAATTAATGAAAAAAGAGGGTCATAAACTTATTGGAATTCGAGGGATGCCTCGTGTAGGGAAAACAGAATCCATTGTAGCCGCAAGTGTTTGTGCAAATAAGCGTTGGTTATTTGTTTCATCCACTCTCATTAAGCAAACTGTACGTAGTCAGTTGATTGAAGATGAGTATAGCGACGATAATATTTTTATACTAGATGGTATTGTTTCAACAAAGCGTGCAAATGAAAGACATTGGCAGCTCGTTCGTGAAATTATGAGGTTACCTGCCACTAAGGTTGTGGAGCATCCAGATGTATTTGTGAGTCAATCAGAATATACACTTGATGATTTTGATTATATTATTGAATTGCGTAACGATTATGATGAAGAAATTCAATATAATTTAGTAGATGAAATTGAGCAAGGTGCGCAAAATAATTTCTCTATGTTTGACTTTTAAAGAAATATTGAGGTGTTAGTAGTGGCGGAATTAGGACAAAGGCTGAAGGAAGCAAGAGAAGCAAAAGGCTTTTCTATTGATCAGCTATATGAGATTACAAAAATTCAAAAACGTTATTTAGTAACGATTGAAGAGGGCGATTACAGTATATTGCCAGGTGCTTTTTATGCGCGTGCATTTATTAAGCAATATGCAGACGCTGTTGGATTAAATGGAGAGGAATTGCTAGTAGAGTATCAAAGTACGATACCGCAATCTGAAAATCACGAAGTTCCGATAGTATCGACGGGACAAAAGACACAGGAGACAATGCAAAAAGCATCGTCATTACCAATTGCAGACCATATGCCGAAAATTTTAATTGCATTATTGGTAATTGCATTTGGAGTAGCAATTTGGTTTGTTGTTCAAATGTTAGCTGGAAAAGATGATGGACAAGTAAAAGATAGTAAAAGTGAGCAAATTGAGGTTCAAAAAGCAAAAAATTCTCCGTTAGATGCGAAAAAAGATGAAGTGAAAGCGGAAGAACCGAAAAAAGAAGAACCGAAAAAAGAAGAGCCAAAGAAAGAAGAGCAAGCACAGCAACCACCAGCTGGAGAAAATGAAATAAAAGTGCTTGGAACAAGCGGTAAGGTATCTACTTTTGAGATTCATAATAATAAAACATTAGAACTGGAAATTACAGCAAAGGGCGCAAGTTATGTCGGTGTTAAAGATGACGCAGGTAGTGACATTTTTAACGGGACATTACAAGAAGGTCAAACAGAAAAGCGTGATTTATCAACAGTAAAAGAAGTGCATCTTAATATTGGGAGCGCACCAAATGTTGACATTAAACTGAATGGCCAAGCCGTTACTTTCCCATTGGATCCAGAAAAGGAATATCATCAAAGATTGGTGATAAAAAACCAAGGGATGGGGCAACCTGCACAATAACAGTCATCGCTTCGATGACTTTTTTCAATGAACAAATGTTTTTGACATGATGGAGGAATAGCTGTGAATTTACCAAATAAAATTACAATATCTCGAATCTGCTTAATTCCAATTTTTATGATAATTATGTTAGCTCCCTTTGATTGGGGTGTATATACAATTGGAGATGTAGATTTACCGATTCAACATTTAGTAGGAGCCCTTATTTTTATCATTGCTTCAGCTACAGATTGGATTGATGGACATTTTGCAAGGAAGTATAACCTTGTAACAAATCTAGGGAAGTTTCTTGATCCGTTAGCAGATAAGTTACTTGTTTCAGCAGCGCTTATCACATTAGTAGAAATGCAATATGTGCCAGCTTGGATTGTTATCGTAATTATTAGCCGTGAATTTGCAGTAACGGGTTTACGTCTTGTATTAGCGGGAACAGGAGAGGTTGTTGCAGCGAATCAGTTAGGGAAAATTAAGACATGGACACAAATTATTGCGATTGCAGCGTATTTACTACATGATGTACCATTAAATTTACTTCATATTCCAGTTGCAGATATTTTCATTTGGATTGCATTAATCTTTACCGTTATTTCAGGATGGGATTATTTCTGGAAAAATAGAGCTGCTTTTGTAAACTCAAAATAGAAGTTTATGGGGGAATTGGGATGAACGCTGAGATTATTGCGGTTGGAACGGAATTATTACTTGGACAAATTGCAAATACAAATGCCCAGTTTTTATCTGAAAAGTTAGCTTCAATCGGAATTAACGTGTACTACCATACTGTCGTTGGTGATAATAACAGTCGATTACAAAAGGCAATTGAAGTTGCTGAAGAACGCGCTGATATTCTTATTTTTACAGGTGGATTAGGACCGACAAAAGATGATTTAACGAAAGAAACAATCGCGTCTAGTTTAGAGGAAGAGCTTGTATATGATGAAAAAGCATTAACATCAATAAGCGATTATTTTAAGCGTACAGGACGTGAATTTACAGAGAATAATAAAAAGCAAGCACTCGTTTTAAGTGGATCAACCGTGTTTGCGAATGATCATGGCATGGCGCCTGGTATGGGATTGAATAAGAACGGAAAAGTTTATATTTTATTACCAGGACCACCGAAAGAGATGAAGCCGATGTATGTAAGTTATGTAGAGCCTTTTTTACGTAACTTTACAATAGGAGAAAACATTTATTCTCGTGTGCTTCGCTTCTTCGGGATTGGGGAATCCCAATTAGAGGTGAAAGTTCAAGATTTAATTGATGGACAAACGAATCCGACAATCGCCCCACTTGCAAATGATGGAGAAGTGACATTGCGTTTAACGGCCAAACATCAAAATGCTGATGAGGCGGAGAAACTAATTCAGCATATGGAAGATTTGATTTTAGAAAGAGTAGGAGAATTTTTCTACGGATATGACCAAGAGTTTCTGCATTATAAGGCGATAGAGTTATTGAAGAAAAAAGGATTAACTTTAGCGTGTGCAGAAAGTTTAACAGGTGGTCTCTTCGGAAATCAAGTAACAGAAAATGCAGGTGTGTCTTCAGTATTTAAAGGCGGTGTCATTTGTTATCATAATGATGTGAAGCAACATGTTTTACATGTGCCTGAAGAAGTGTTGCGTACTCATGGTGCAGTTAGTAAAGAATGTGCTCGTTACCTTGCTGAAAATGTTAAGGAACTATTAAAAGCAGATATCGGAATTAGTTTCACTGGGGTAGCAGGACCAGACGCTTCAGAACAGAAAGAGCCGGGAACAGTATTTGTTGGGTTGGCGATTAAGAATGAACCAACTGTAGTCTTTCCTCTTAATTTAGGTGGAAGTCGTCAACAAATTAAGGAACGCTCAACGAAATATGGATTTTATCATTTATATAAAAAGCTAGAAGAGATATGAGTCTCTTCTAGTTTTTTTTATGTTTAAATTCAGTTTTATTTAATGGAAAATAAAAAAAACGAATAAATGTTCGATTTTTGTTGGCAAAATGAATTGAAAATAGGTATAATAAGATTAGCAATTCAGTTAAGGAGGAATTTTGAATGAGTGATCGTCAAGCGGCATTAGATATGGCGTTAAAACAAATAGAGAAGCAATTTGGTAAAGGTTCAATTATGAAATTAGGAGAACAAGCGGAGCGTAGAGTTTCTACAGTTTCTAGTGGTTCTTTAGCACTTGATGTGGCATTAGGGGTAGGCGGATACCCACGCGGCCGTATTATCGAAATTTATGGACCTGAAAGTTCAGGTAAAACAACAGTTTCATTACATGCAATTGCAGAAGTACAGCGTCAAGGTGGACAAGCGGCGTTCATTGATGCGGAGCATGCAATGGATCCTGTATATGCACAAAAATTAGGTGTTAACATCGATGAATTACTATTATCACAACCTGATACAGGGGAGCAAGGATTAGAAATTGCAGAAGCACTTGTACGAAGTGGTGCCGTTGATATTATCGTAATTGACTCTGTAGCAGCTCTTGTACCGAAAGCAGAGATTGAAGGAGACATGGGTGACTCGCACGTAGGTTTACAAGCACGTTTAATGTCACAAGCACTTCGTAAGCTTTCGGGTGCAATTAATAAATCAAAAACAATCGCAATCTTTATTAACCAAATTCGTGAAAAAGTTGGGGTTATGTTCGGGAACCCAGAAACAACTCCAGGTGGTCGTGCGTTGAAATTCTATTCAACTGTTCGTCTTGAAGTGCGTCGTGCGGAGCAATTAAAGCAAGGTAACGACATCGTTGGTAATAAAACAAAAGTAAAAGTAGTTAAAAATAAAGTAGCACCACCATTCCGTGTTGCTGAAGTTGATATTATGTACGGAGAAGGTATTTCAAGAGAAGGTGAAATCTTAGATATGGCTTCTGAACTTGATATCGTTCAAAAGAGTGGTGCTTGGTACTCTTATAATGAAGAACGCTTAGGACAAGGACGTGAAAATTCGAAGCAGTTCTTAAAAGAAAATACGGATTTAAGAGAAGAAATTGCCTTCTTTATTCGTGAACATCATGGAATTGGTGAGGGTTCTGCTTCTGAAAACATGGAAGATGGAACTCTTATCGATTAATGAAAAAAGACACGTTCTCGTGTCTTTTTTTGTTATATGTATACGAATACAAAATATTTTCATTACTTTGATAAAAGTGTATAAGGGAAAATATTTATATATTTTAGGGAGACTAGATGGTATTTATTAAGGTTTCCCAGGATAATTTATGATTAGTTTTTATTATTCATAGATGATTAAGGCACAAAGGTAAAGAAAGTAAAAGTAGACAACGCTTGACAATGAAAATTGCGATAGATACAATGAGAATGTATATTTTTTCTTATATACGATACACTCTTCTCTAGAAGAGAAGTAATATTCGGAGTAAGACTTAAATCTTGCCGAAATAATAATATGACATTTTAATTGTGAAATGAAGAAAGTCCCTTAAAAAAGCGGGACGACGGTCTTTGCTGTACGTTGTGATTCGATGTACATGCCGGCAGTCTTTTTTCATTCATAGCAAGGGGAGGTGAAATCATGAGTAGTACAGTTTGGATACTCATCTCCATTTTGCTTGCAACAGTCGGTGCAGTTGTTGGCTTTTTTGTTCGAAAGTCTATTGCAGAAGCGAAGATTAATGGTGCGGCTAATGAAGCGAGACGTATTTTAGACGAAGCGAATCGTGAGGCTGAAGCACTTAAGAAAGAAGCGCTTTTAGAAGCAAAGGATGAAATTCATACACTTCGTACAGAAGCTGAATTAGAAATTCGTGACCGTAGAAGCGAATTACAAAAACAAGAAAATCGTTTAATGCAAAAAGAAGAGAACCTTGATCGTAAAGACGAAACGCTCGATAAACGCGAGCGCATGTTAGAAAAGAAAGAGGAATCTCTTGTTGCGAGACAACAGCAGATTGAAGAGTTGGAAAGCAAAGTGGGAGAGTTAGTTCAAAAGCAACAAACGGAATTAGAGCGCATTTCCAATCTGACACGCGAACAAGCGAAAGCAATTATTCTTGGTAAAGTGGAAAGTGAAATTTCTCATGAAATTGCCGTTATGGTAAAAGAAAGTGAAGTTCGCGCGAAAGAAGAGGCGGATAAGAAAGCAAAAGAGATTTTATCTCTTGCAATGCAAAGATGTGCAGCTGATCATGTTGCTGAAACAACCGTTTCGGTTGTAAATCTTCCAAACGACGAAATGAAGGGACGTATTATCGGGCGTGAGGGACGTAATATCCGTACGTTAGAAACGTTAACAGGTATTGACCTTATTATTGATGATACACCGGAAGCGGTAATCCTATCAGGATTTGATCCGATTCGTCGTGAAACAGCTCGTATCGCTCTTGATAAACTTGTACAAGATGGACGAATTCACCCAGCGCGTATTGAAGAGATGGTCGAAAAATCAAGACGTGAAGTGGATGAGTATATTCGTGAAGTCGGAGAGCAAACAACGTTTGAAGTGGGTGTTCACGGTTTACATCCAGATTTAATTAAGATTTTAGGTCGTTTAAAATACCGTACAAGCTATGGACAAAACGTCTTAAAACACTCTATGGAAGTAGCATACTTAACAGGACTTATGGCAGCGGAGCTTGGCGAGGATGAAAAACTAGCAAGACGTGCTGGTTTATTACATGATATCGGAAAAGCGATTGATCATGAAGTAGAAGGTAGCCACGTTGAAATTGGTGTCGAACTCGCAACGAAATACAAAGAGCATCCTGTTGTAATAAATAGTATCGCATCTCACCATGGAGATACAGAACCAACTTCTATCATTGCAGTTCTAGTTGCAGCAGCAGATGCATTATCAGCTGCACGACCAGGAGCTCGTAGTGAAACGCTTGAAAACTACATTCGTCGTCTTGAAAAGCTAGAAGAAATTTCAGAGTCTTATGAAGGCGTGGAAAAATCTTTTGCAATTCAAGCAGGACGTGAAGTTCGTATTCTGGTAAAACCAGATACAATCGATGATTTAGAAGCTCATCGTTTAGCTCGTGATATTCGAAAACGTATTGAAAATGAACTGGATTACCCAGGACATATTAAAGTAACTGTTATTCGTGAAACACGTGCAGTAGAATACGCAAAATAAAGTGGTGAAATACCACTTTATTTTTTTGTGTTGGAATTGGGTAAAATAAAGTGAAACTGGAGCAAATAAAGAAGTTTTGTTTCACTAATGTTCCTTTTGCTCATAGTGAAATAAAATTTATAATGAACAATATGTTTTCATTACAAGAGAATAGCTTGTAATATAGTATGGTAATAAAAAAAGTAGTACATAGAAAGGGTAAGACATATGAGAATATTATTCGTTGGGGATGTAGTAGGATCTCCTGGCAGAGGTATGATTCAACAATACGTACCAGCACTAAAGAAAAAATATACACCTACCGTAACAATCATTAATGGAGAAAATGCAGCAGGTGGCCGTGGTATTACAGAAAAAATATACCGAAACTTTTTAGAGTGTGGGGCACAAGCGGTTACGCTTGGAAACCATGCTTGGGATAATCGTGAAGTATTTGAATTTATTGATGATGCAAAATATCTTGCAAGACCAGCTAATTTCCCAGAAGGAACTCCAGGAAAAGGACTTATTTTTGTAAATTGTAACGGGACAGAAGTTGCGGTCATTAATTTACAAGGACGCACATTCCTTCCACCAATCGATTGTCCATTCCGTAAAGTAGATGAATTAATTAATATTGCGAAAAAGCGTACGAATATTATCTTTGTTGATTTCCATGCTGAAACCACAAGTGAAAAGCAAGCGCTAGGTTGGTATGTAGATGGTCGTGCCACAGCAGTGGTAGGAACACATACGCATGTTCCAACAGCGGATAATCGTATTTTACCAAGTGGAACAGCTTATATTACAGACGTAGGTATGACAGGGCCATATGATGGGATTTTAGGTATGGATCGCGAAGCTGTATTGAAAAAGTTTTTAACAAATTTACCAGTACGTTTTGAAGTAACGAATGGTAGAACACAGTTAAGTGCAGTGCTTATTGATGTAGATCCTAATACGGGTAAAGCTAAAAAAATTGAGCGCATTTTAATCAATGACGATCAGCCATTTTTTGAGTAATCCCCACCGGAAGTTAGAAAATATATTATATTTTAATTTTTTAGAAAAATTACGAATGTTTAGCAGGAATACATGCCATTCCTCGTGAATATAAGTTAAAGTGAAATAATCGCTAATACTTTTTTTAGAAACGAGGAGGAAACGAGGAATGGAAATATTAAAAGTTAAAGCAACTTCGGTCCCTAACTCTGTAGCTGGTGCACTTGCTGGTGTTATTCGCGAACGCGGAACAGCAGAAATTCAAGCTATTGGTGCAGGTGCATTGAACCAAGCGGTAAAGGCAGTAGCAATTGCAAGAGGATTTGTAGCGCCTAGTGGTTTGGATTTGATTTGTATTCCAGCTTTTACAGACATTATGATTGATGGTGAAGAACGTACAGCGATAAAATTAATTGTAGAACCTCGTTAAGTTTAAACAACCTGTTTGCATACATGCAAGCAGGTTGTTTTTATAGTGGAGGAATGAAGATGAAGGTTTTTGATGCACATTGCGATGTATTATGGAAATTATGGAGTGCAAAGGGAACAAAAAGCTTTCAAAATGATTCAGAATTACATATTACGTTGGAGCAATTAAAGGAAAGAAAAGGCAGTATACAATGTTTTGCGATATATGTACCAGAAACAGTAGCCTATGAAGATCGTTTTGAAATAGCTTTAACAATGATAGATATATTTCATCAGGAAATTTTATCGTTACCAGGAATAAAATTTATTCAAACAAAAGAGGATATACAAAAATTAGGGCAGGATGAAGTTGGAGCGTTATTAACATTAGAAGGATGCGAAGCAATTGGCAAAGAGATGATGAAATTGCGTTTGTTTTATCGTTTAGGTGTTCGTTCCTTTGGATTAACATGGAACTATGCAAATTTATTGGCTGACGGTGCGCTAGAGACGAGAGGGGCAGGGCTAACTGCCTTTGGTAAACAAATTGTTGAAGAATTTAATAGATTGCGTTTATGGACGGATGTATCACATTTAAACGAGCGAAGTTTTTGGGATGTTATAGAAATTGCCCAAAACCCAATTGCTTCACATTCAAATTGTAATCAACTTTGCCAACATCCACGCAACTTAAATGATGAGCAAATAAAGGAACTTATAAAGCGAGATAGTATTATTGGTATTACTTTTGTACCTCAATTTTTAACGAACCGTAAGGAAGCAACGATAGCAGATATATTACGTCATGTAGAACATGTTTGTTCGTTAGGTGGAGAAAGAAATATTGGATTTGGTTCGGATTTTGATGGTATTCCAAAAGCGGTTGTAAAAGTAGAAGCATATAGAGATTATGAATACATTATTAACGAACTTTGTAAAAAGTATAGTGAAACAACTGTAGAGCGGTTTTTATATCATAATTTTGTTGAGCGTATTACATTTTAGTTTTATTTTTAAAAATTCAGAAAAATTAAAATAAATTCAAGTTAATTTATTGATTTTTTTGATCCCTAAGTCTAGAATGGTAAACGAAATAGGATTATACTAAAGATTCAGGGAAATCAGAAGAGGTATAATTTGCGTCCGTTGTAGTTTATTTGCATAAAAAATGCTAAACTATTACTGTAAAAAAATACACTACAATGAATGCAGCCAAAAGGGGTGTAGGAGATGATTAGTCAACTTTCATGGAAAGTTGGAGGCCAACAAGGTGAAGGAATTGAAAGTACAGGGGAGATCTTCTGTATTGCATTAAACCGATTAGGATATTACCTATACGGTTACCGCCACTTCTCATCACGTATTAAAGGCGGCCATACAAATAATAAAATTCGCGTAAGTACAACAGAAGTACGCGCGATATCAGATGATTTAGATATTTTAATTGCATTTGATCAAGAAACAATTGATTTTAACTTCCACGAACTACGTCCAGGTGGAATTGTTGTTGCGGATGCGAAATTTAATCCGACAATACCTGATAATACAGATGTAAATCTATATGTGATACCGTTTACAGATATCGCTTCAGAATTAGGTACATCATTAATGAAAAACATGGTTGCTGTTGGAGCATCTAGTGCGGTATTGGGATTAGACGAAACAGCTTATTTAGAAGTTGTTGAAGAAATTTTCGGTCGTAAAGGTGAGCAAGTCGTTCAAAAGAATATGGAAGCTATTAAACGTGGCTCTCAATATATGAAAGAATTGCTTGGTGAAAAAGTAAACATGATGCAGCTTGAAAAGGCTGATGGGCAAAAGCGTATGTTTATGATTGGGAACGATGCAATTGCATTTGGCGCAGTAGCTGGTGGTGCTCGTTTTATGTCTGCATATCCAATTACGCCTGCGTCTGAAATTATGGAATACTTAATTAAAAAACTGCCAAAAGTAGGCGGGACGGTTATCCAAACTGAAGATGAAATTGCTGCTTGTACAATGGCTATCGGTGCAAACTATGCTGGTGTTCGTACATTAACAGCATCTGCTGGACCTGGCCTTTCGTTAATGATGGAAGCAATCGGATTAGCTGGTATTACAGAAACACCGTTAGTTATTGTTGATACACAGCGCGGTGGCCCAAGTACTGGTTTACCGACAAAACAAGAACAGTCGGATCTAATGGCGATGATTTATGGAACACATGGTGAAATTCCAAAAATCGTAATGGCGCCAAGTACTGTTGAAGAAGCATTCTACGATATTGTAGAAGCATTTAACTTAGCGGAAGAATATCAAGTACCTGTTATCTTCTTAACAGATTTACAGCTTTCTTTAGGTAAACAAACAGTGGAACCACTTAAGTTAGATAAAGTTGAAATTCGTCGTGGTAAGCTTGATTTACAAGCAGAATTACCAGAACGTGAAAATAAAGCGTACTTCAAGCGCTATGAAGTAACAGAAGATGGCATTTCACCACGTGTTTTACCTGGTATGAAAAATGGTGTTCACCATGTTACAGGTGTAGAGCATGATGAAACTGGTAAGCCATCTGAATCAGCGTTAAATCGTAAAGATCAAATGGACAAACGTTTCCGTAAAATGGCGAACTTGAAATTTAATACCCCTGTTTACAAAAATGCTAAGTATGATGATGCCGATGTATTGTTAGTTGGCTTTAACTCTACTCGTGGTGCGATCGAAGAAGCAATGCAACGTTTAGAGCAGGAAGGGTTGAAAGTAAACCACGCTCATGTGCGTTTAATTCATCCATTCCCAACAGCTGAAATCGATCCACTTGTAAAGAGTGCAAAACGTATTGTTGTAGTAGAGAATAATGCAACTGGTCAACTTGCTAACATTATGAAGATGAATCTTGGCAATGGTGAGAAGATTTCTAGTCTGTTAAAATATGACGGAAATCCATTCTTACCAAAAGAGATTTACAACGAATGCAAAAAAGGGGTTGTATTAAATGGCAACATTTAAGGACTTTCGTAACAGTGTAAAACCAAACTGGTGCCCAGGTTGCGGAGACTTTTCAGTGCAAGCTGCGATTCAACGTGCCGCAGCTAACGTTGGTTTAAACCCAGATGAATTAGCTGTTATCTCTGGTATCGGCTGTTCAGGTCGTATTTCAGGTTATATTAATTCATATGGTGTGCATAGTATTCATGGACGTGCTCTTCCAATTGCACAAGGTGTGAAAATGGCAAACCGTGATTTAACAGTTATCGCATCTGGTGGTGACGGTGATGGTTTTGCGATTGGCATGGGACATACAATCCATTCTATTCGTCGTAACATTGACATTACGTATATCGTAATGGATAACCAAATTTACGGTTTAACAAAGGGTCAAACTTCACCACGTAGTGAAGCTGGATTTAAAACAAAAAGTACACCACAAGGTTCAATTGAACCATCACTAAATGTTATGGAAATGGCTTTAACAGCTGGTGCGACATTTGTGGCACAAAGCTTTTCAAGCGATTTAAAAGAATTAACACAGATTATTGAAGCTGGTATTAATCATAAAGGCTTTTCATTAATTAACGTATTTAGTCCATGTGTTACGTACAATAAAGTAAACACTTATGATTGGTTTAAAGAGAATTTAACGAAACTAAGTACAGTAGAAGGATATGATCCATCTAATCGCATGATGGCAATGCAAACATTAATGGAAAATAACGGGTTAGTAACAGGTTTAATTTATCAAAATACAGAACAGCCTTCTTATCAAGAACTTGTGAAAGGTTATAGTGAAAAGCCTTTAGTGCAAGCTGATTTAAATATGAATCAGAAAATGTTTGATGAGCTTGTTGCTGAATTTATGTAATGAAAGATAGAAGAGGAAGCTGCCAACTGGCAGCTTTTTTTCATGATCTAAAAATGTTGGAAAGAAATATGAAACAATCTTAAAGTGATTTATTTACTTGGAAAATTCAGAATGATAAAATAATAAGGGGAATCATTGTATGAAAATAGCGTGTTCGTTCTCTATAAGATGTAAGGTAGGGTGTGGCCTCTTTGTTGTTAAAATTGGCTAAACACCCTATACTATGATAATGTGTATAGGGATAAAGCAATATGCTTTTGAAAAGGACAAGATGAAGCGACAAAAAAGGGAATGTCTATTTGTGTGGGAAAGACTACATTCTTATGGATGGTTAGATCGATTACTCAAGTTTCAAAGGGCAAGTTATCTCTCAAACTATTCTAAGTCATTAAGTTAGTTCTAAGCGCATTAAAATAGACTACAGAGTGTGTAGAGTTAAGGTTGAAAGGAGATTACCGATGAACGAGCAACAACGATTAGCAAGTCAACAAGCAAATTCCTCTATGAAAAAAGAAGAAAAAGATTATAGTAAATATTTTGAAAACGTATATCAGCCTCCTTCTTTGAAGGATGCGAAAAAACGTGGGAAAGAAGAAGTTAAAATTGAACGCGACTTTGGGTTATCAGAAGAGTTTCGTAACTTTGGTACAGGAAGAAAGTTTTATATTCGTACATATGGTTGCCAAATGAACGAGCATGATACAGAAGTAATGGCTGGTATTTTTACAGCACTTGGATATGAGCCAACATTTTCAACAGAAGATGCAGATGTAATTCTTTTAAATACTTGTGCCATTCGTGAAAATGCTGAGAATAAAGTATTCGGAGAGCTAGGTCATTTAAAAGCATTAAAACGAAAAAATCCGGATCTTTTAATTGGTGTATGCGGCTGCATGTCTCAAGAGGAATCTGTTGTAAATAAAATTATGCAAAAAAACCAGCATGTAGATATGGTATTTGGTACACATAACATTCATAGATTACCATATATTTTAAAAGATGCGATGTTCTCGAAAGAGACGGTAGTTGAAGTTTGGTCAAAAGAAGGGGATGTAATTGAAAACCTTCCGAAAGTACGTCGCGGTGATATTAAAGCTTGGGTAAATATCATGTATGGTTGCGACAAATTCTGTACATATTGTATCGTACCGTATACGCGTGGGAAAGAGCGTAGCCGACGTCCTGAAGACATTATTAAGGAAGTTCGCCATTTAGCTGCGAACGGTTATAAAGAAGTTACGCTACTTGGGCAAAATGTAAATGCATACGGTAAAGACTTTGAAGATTTAGAATACGGCCTTGGCGATTTAATGGATGAACTTCGAAAAATTGATGTGGCACGTATTCGTTTTACAACGAGCCATCCACGTGATTTTGATGATCGCTTAATTGAGGTGCTTGGAAAAGGTGGTAATTTAGTAGAACACATCCACTTACCGGTGCAATCTGGTAGCACAGATATGCTTAAAATTATGGCACGTAAATATTCAAGAGAGCATTATTTAGAACTTGTACGCAAAATTAAAAAGGCAGTTCCGGACGCTGTATTCACAACGGATATTATCGTAGGTTTCCCAAATGAAACAGATGAACAATTTGAAGAAACAATGTCATTATATCGAGAAGTAGAATTTGATACTGCATTTACATTTATTTATTCGCCTCGTGAAGGTACGCCAGCTGCAAAAATGAAAGATAACGTACCGATGGAAGTGAAGAAAGAACGTTTACAACGTTTAAACGCATTAGTTAATGAATATGCTATAGAAAAGAATAAGCGATACAAAGGAAAAATTGTAGAAGTATTAGTTGATGGAGAGAGTAAGAACAATCCTGAAGTACTTGCGGGTTATACGCGTACGAACAAGCTTGTAAACTTTGTTGCTCCAAAATCTTTAATTGGTCAGCTTGTGAAAGTAAAAGTAACAGAAGCAAAAACTTGGTCTCTTAACGGGGAATTGGTTGAGGAGCCGATTGAGGTGAAATAATAGATGAAAGTATACACAAAAGATGAAATTGTTGAGCAAGCGAAAGAATTAGCAAAAATGATTTCTGACACAGAAGAAGTTGATTTCTTCAAGCGTGCAGAAGCACAAATTCATAAAAATGAAAATGTAAAACGTGCAATTGATGAAATTAAAGCATTGCAAAAACAAGCAGTAAACTTACAACATTATGGAAAATGGGAAGCTTTGAAAAAAGTAGAAGCGGAGATTGATGCTATTCAAGATAAATTGGATAGTATTCCGGTTGTACAAGAATTCAAATCTTCACAAACATATGTAAATGATTTGTTACAATTAGTTGCAAATACCATTTCTAACAATGTAACGGATGAAATTTTAATTTCAACTGGTGGTAATGTGTTAAAAGGGGAAACTGGCGCGGAAGTGGAAAGTAAAAAAGGAAATTGCGGTTGCTAAAGAGATGTCTTATTGACATCTCTTTTTTTGTAGTTATCATAATGCGAATTGTTCTGAAAAAAAGAATGACACATTCCGCTATTGTCACGCATATGATTAAGTGAATAGTGATTGAGGAGGGTTACGAATGTCCGAATTTAGAGAGATTATTACAAAAGCAGTAGTTGGAAAAGGACGTAAGTATACAAAGTCAACGCATACATGTGAATCGAATAATGAGCCAACAAGCATTTTAGGGTGCTGGGTAATTAACCACACATACGAAGCGAGAAAGAATGGAAAGTCAGTAGAAATTGAAGGGTTTTATGATGTGAACACGTGGTATTCATTTGATGAAAACACAAAAACAGAAGTTGTAACAGAACGTGTAAACTACACAGATGAAGTAAATATTGGTTACCGTGATAAAAATTTCTCTGGTGACGATTTAGAGATTATTGCTCGCGTTATTCAACATCCAAATTGTTTAGAAGCTATTGTTTCACCAAATGGTAACAAAATTGTAGTAACAGTAGAACGTGAATTTGTTACGGAAGTAGTTGGAGAAACAAAAATTTGCGTAAGTGTAAATCCTGATGGATGCCCAGAGTCTGATTCGGAGTTTGAAATTGATGATGATGAGTTTGAAGAGTTAGATCCAAACTTTATTGTAGATGCAGAAGAAGAGTAATAGAAAGCTAGGGAGAAGTTCTTCCTAGCTTTTTTACATTACATAAGTGATGCGGAATGCACATGTTTCTATATGAAAATGTGCTATAATGAGGGGAGACTCCTGTAATAGGAGATAAGAGTGTCCGTGAAGTGCGGCATATAAATATATGCACATTATGCAAGAATTATGGAGGAACGAAATGGCGCAATATACCCCTATGATACAACAGTATTTAAAGGTCAAGGCAGACTATCAAGATGCCTTTTTATTTTTTCGCTTAGGTGACTTTTATGAAATGTTCTTTGAAGATGCGGTTAAAGCAGCTCATGAACTTGAAATTACATTAACGAGTCGAGATGGTGGTAGTAGTGAACGTATACCGATGTGTGGTGTGCCATACCATGCGGCTAAAAACTATATTGAACAACTTGTTGAAAAAGGATATAAAGTAGCAGTTTGCGAGCAAGTTGAAGACCCAAAAACAGCTAAAGGTGTTGTGCGTCGTGAAGTTGTGCAATTAATTACACCAGGAACGATGATGGAAGGTCGCACAATTGATGAAAAAGAAAATAACTTCTTAGCAGCATTAACACATTTTGAAGATGGATCTTATGCGTTAGCTTGTAATGACTTAACTACAGGACAAAATACTGTGACATTATTAACAGGTTCAGTAGAAGACATTTTATTAGAAGTATATGCAACTGGGTCAAAAGAAATCGTTGTAGATTCTACCTTTTCAAAAGATGAATTAAATAAGTTAACCGAAACATTAAAAATGACGATTTCATATGAAGATGTAACAACAATTCCTGAAGGATTAGAACATCTTGTGAAAACTGTTTCGCAAACGAAATTAATCAAAGCAGTTGGGCGCTTATTTAATTACGTATTAAGAACACAAAAACGTTCATTAGATCATCTGCAGCCAGTGGATATTTATTATACAAATCAATTTATGAAAATTGATGTGCATTCGAAACGTAATTTAGAGTTAACTGAAACCCTTCGAACGAAGGAAAAAACAGGTTCATTATTATGGCTATTAGATAAAACGAAAACAGCTATGGGTGGGCGTATGTTAAAACAGTGGATGGAACGTCCGCTTATACAGAAAGAAAAAATTGAAGAGCGTTTAGAAATGGTTGAAACATTTGTAAATGATTATTTCTTACGTGAAGATTTAAAAGAAAAACTAAAAGAAGTATATGACTTAGAACGTTTAGCAGGAAAGGTTGCTTATGGTAGTGTAAATGCACGAGACTTATTACAGTTAAGACGTTCTTTACTTCAAGTGCCAGCAATTTTAGAAGCGATTAGTCTTTTAGATAATTCTTATGCAGCAAGATTAATTCAAGGTGCTGATCCATGTGAGAGCTTAACAGAATTACTAGGGAGAAGTATTCAAGAAAACCCACCGCTTTCTATTAAAGATGGAGACATTATTAAAGACGGATATAATGACAAGCTTGATCAATATCGATATGTTAGTAAAAACGGAAAAACGTGGATTGCAGAGCTTGAAAAACGAGAGCGTGATATTACGGGAATCAAATCGTTAAAGATCGGTTATAACCGTATTTTCGGCTATTACATTGAAGTGACAAAGGCGAACCTTGCAGCGCTTCCAGAAGGTCGCTATGAGCGCAAACAAACACTTGCAAATGCTGAGCGTTTCATTACAGATGAATTAAAAGAAAAAGAAACCTTAATTTTAGAAGCAGAAGAAAAAATTGTACAACTAGAATATGATTTATTCACTGTACTTCGTGAAGAAGTAAAAGTGTTTATTCCGAAATTACAACATTTAGCGAAAGTAATTAGTGAGCTAGACGTACTGCAAAGCTTTGCGACAGTTAGTGAAGAAGAACAATTCGTAAAACCAATGTTAACGAATAAACGCGAAATCTTTATTAAAGATGGTCGTCATCCTGTTGTTGAAAAAGTATTGAACGGGAAATTGTATGTACCGAATGACTGTGTCATGCCAGAAAATATGGACGTCTTTTTAATTACAGGGCCGAACATGTCTGGTAAAAGTACGTATATGCGTCAATTAGCACTTGTAACTGTTATGTCACAAATCGGTTGCTTTGTACCAGCGACAGAAGCAGTATTACCTGTATTTGACCAAATCTTTACAAGAATTGGTGCAGCGGACGACTTGATCTCTGGTCAAAGTACATTTATGGTCGAAATGTTAGAAGCGAAAAATGCGATTGCAAACGCATCAGAAAGAAGTTTAATTTTATTTGATGAAATTGGACGAGGTACATCTACGTATGATGGTATGGCACTTGCACAAGCGATCATTGAACATATTCATGATCAAATTGGTGCGAAGACATTATTCTCAACACATTATCATGAATTAACAGTTTTAGAAGATAGTTTAGAACAATTAAAAAATGTACACGTTTCAGCTATCGAAGAAAATGGGAAAGTTGTTTTCCTTCATAAAATTCAAGATGGTGCGGCAGATAAGAGTTACGGGATTCACGTTGCACAGCTAGCTGAACTTCCAGATAGCTTAATCGCTCGTGCGAAAGAAGTATTAGCCCAATTAGAAGGACAAGAAGAAATTATTATTCCGAAACGAGTAGAAGTGAAAGTACAAGAAGTTGTAACAGAACCGGTTATTGTAAAAGAAGCACCAGCAGATATACAGGAAGAGAAAGAAGTAACAGAAGAAGAATCACAACTATCTTTCTTTGGGGTAGAAAAGTCTTCGGAAAAACAAGACAAGCCTGCGCTAGATTCAAAAGAAACGGCAGTACTTGCGCAAATTAAAAAGATTGATTTACTTGATATGACGCCTTTAGAAGCGATGAATGAACTGTATCGTTTACAGAAAAAATTAAAGAAAGGATGAGTAAGTAGATGGGGAAAATTCGCAAACTCGATGATCAACTCTCTAACTTAATTGCGGCAGGGGAAGTAGTAGAACGCCCTGCCTCAGTTGTAAAGGAACTCGTGGAAAATTCCATCGATGCGAATAGTACATCTATTGAAATCCACTTAGAAGAAGCTGGATTATCGAAGATTCGCATCATCGATAATGGAGATGGTATTGCGGAAGAAGATTGTATTGTTGCCTTTGAACGACATGCGACAAGTAAGATTAAAGATGAAAATGATTTGTTTCGTATAAGAACGCTTGGTTTTCGCGGAGAGGCCCTGCCGAGTATCGCCTCTGTAAGTGAATTAGAACTAATCACAAGCACAGGGGATGCACCGGGTACACGCCTTATTATTAAAGGTGGAGAAATTATAAAACAAGAGAAGACGGCAAGTCGAAAGGGAACAGATATCACCGTTCAAAACCTGTTCTTTAATACACCAGCGCGTCTTAAATATATGAAGACCATTCATACAGAGCTTGGGAACATTACAGACATTGTGTATCGTATTGCGATGTCACATCCAGAAGTATCTTTAAAACTGTTTCATAATGAAAAAAAATTGCTTCATACATCAGGGAACGGGGATGTAAGACAAGTACTTGCAGCTATTTATAGCATTCAAGTTGCAAAAAAACTTATTCCGATAGAAGCAGAATCATTAGACTTTACTATTCGTGGTTACGTAACATTGCCAGAAGTAACGAGAGCATCTCGTAACTACATGTCAACGATCGTGAATGGCCGTTACGTTCGAAATTACGTATTAATGAAAGCTATACAGCAAGGGTATCATACACTCCTTCCAGTTGGACGATATCCAATTGGTTTCTTATCAATTGAGATGGATCCAATGCTAGTTGATGTGAACGTGCATCCAGCGAAATTAGAAGTGCGTTTTAGTAAAGAACAAGAATTACTAAAGCTTATTGAAGAAACATTGCAAGATGCATTCAAAAAAATACAACTCATTCCAGATGCGGGTGTGACAACGAAGAAGAAAGAAAAAGATGAAAGTGTGCAAGAGCAGTTTCATTTCGAGCATGCAAAACCGAAAGAACCACCTATGCCTAATATCATTTTACCGACTGGAATGGATGAAAAACAAGAAGAAACAACGACTGTGAAACAGCCAGCACAACTTTGGCAACCACCGAAGCAGGAATGGCAGCCACCACAGTCACTCGTAAGAGAAGAAGAAGGCTGGCAACCATCTACCAAACCGGTAATCGAAGAACCGATTCGAGAAGAGAAATCATGGAACAGTAGCGAAGAGGACTTTGAATTAGAGGAATTAGAAGAAGAAGTTCAAGAAATCAAAGAGATTGAAATGAACGGTAATGATTTACCACCACTTTATCCCATTGGACAAATGCATGGAACATATATTTTCGCTCAAAACGATAAAGGGCTATATATGATTGATCAGCACGCTGCGCAGGAGCGAATCAATTATGAATATTTCCGTGATAAAGTAGGGAGAGTAGCGCAAGAAGTACAAGAACTACTTGTACCGTACCGTATCGATCTATCTCTCACTGAATTTTTGCGCGTCGAAGAACAATTAGAGGAACTACAAAAAGTAGGGTTATTTTTAGAGCAATTTGGCCACCAATCCTTTATTGTTCGCTCGCATCCAACGTGGTTCCCGAAAGGGCAAGAAACAGAAATCATCGACGAAATGATGCAGCAAGTAGTCAAATTAAAAAAGGTTGATATAAAAAAACTACGCGAAGAAGCAGCCATTATGATGAGCTGTAAAGCATCGATTAAGGCGAATCAATATTTAACGAACGACCAAATATTCGCCTTACTCGAAGAACTTCGCACAACAACAAACCCATACACATGTCCGCACGGTAGACCGATTCTTGTGCATCATTCTACTTATGAATTGGAGAAAATGTTTAAGAGAGTTATGTAGTGAGGGTGTGTTGAGAGAAAACTTAAAAGGAAATAATAAGTTACTTTTTATTATTTGGATAAAATATCGAGTTAAGAAAAAGAAGCGATAGAAGTAAATCGCTTCTTTTTTTATTCATAACTTTTGTCCTGTTATAAAAATGTTTTAGGTTGAACATCTGTGAAGTTACAACATAGTTGTATATTAAAGTGATTTTTGTTGTGAAACATATTGTAAGAAGCATGATATCAAAATGTCATGCTTTTTTTATGTTGTGCAACAAATCAGGAGAAAGGAAACAAAGTAAGTTACAGTTTAAATCTATACTGTCAGGAAAAAATGTTTGTATAGACCCACCCACTTTTTATTTGATAATGTATGAAAGAGCTTTAAAAGTTGTGGGGTATAGTGCATTTTTCATTATAATATCTTGAGAGGTAGATAGGTAAGTAATACACTATGAAATCAAATCAACTAATTATAGTTTATGAACAAAGAGTGAAGGTAAGGTGAGGATAAGTATGAATGGAAACCGGAAATCTTCTTTATTGGCAGCGTGGATTAGTGTAATTAGCAATATATTTTTAACTTTTATCAAAATTATAGTAGGTTTACTTTTTAAAAGTCAGGTATTATTAGCTGATGGAATTCATAATGCTGCTGATGTTGTAGCATCGGTAGCATCATTGGGGTCAATGAAAATTTCAAACCAACCAGCTGATGAGGATCATCCCTATGGCCATGGTAAAGCAGAAGTCATTTCCTCAGGAATTGTAGCTATTATTTTAACTCTAGCAGCTTTATTTATGGCATACGAATCAATAAAAGCATTATTCCATCCAGCGACTGAGCCTCATATGATTGCTTTTATAGCGGCTATTGTTTCTTTAGTTTGGAAACAAATCTTATATGTATATACAATACGGATTGGTCAAAAAGCAAATAGTAAAGGTCTTATCGCAACTGCTTATGACCATCTTGCTGATGTTTATGCTTCAATTGCTGCTGTTATTGGAATTGGAATTGCTTTGTTAAACAATATATTTCCAATCCCATATGCAGCTTATGGTGATCCGTTAGCTGGTATAATTGTTTCCTTTTTTGTTTTAAAGCTTGCAATTAGTATGGGGAAAGAAGCTGTATATATATTAATGGAAGGTGGTCTACCTACTGAGAAATGTAGTGAATATAAGAAAATAATTCAGGCACATCCATTGGTGCAAAGGATTGATAGAATGCGTGCTCGTGAACATGGCCACTATATTTTGATTGATGTTAGGATTAGTGTTCCGGCCTATTTAAGTATCCAACAAGGACACGATATTTGTAGAGAGATAAAAACGGCTATTATGAAACATGATCCAGAAGTAGATGAAGTACTCATACACTTAAACCCGTGGTATACAGGAAAGTGAGTTTATTGAAGTTTAAAGTCATACATGTAAGTAGGGGAAATGCTTTTGTTAGGTTGGATAAATAACAGTAGTAATTATCTTTATAATTAAAGTATATAAATAATAAAATTTTTTGTATAAGGAGAATGAGTGGAATGAACAGAGTAGGAAAAGTTGATTTTGGTTGCCAGCCTTTGCTGCTTTTACAAGGTTCTAAGCTATTACTAAGTGATCTTTTATCAAATCACTATATTGTGTTGCTACCCTTTGACCATAGAACGGTTTGAGTGAATTTCTCATATCTGGAGCGTTTTGAAGGAGATTTACTGAATCTAGGTATAGAGGAACACTTACTTCTATGTTGAAACGGATGGAGGCTGCAAAGTTAATGAACCAAAGGTTCAGCAGCATACGGTGCAAGTATGCCTGTCAATGCATAGCTGCGTGATTAAGCAAATATATCCAAAAAGGTCACTTCATCAGTGCTGTGCCCTTTTTTGTAATTTTTATATTGTGTATTTTTGTATTAAACGATATAATTATAGTGGTAAAGATGGAATCGTGATATGACCTGTTATGAATCTATCATTTTATTTATGAATAAATGGACTGGTATTTTAGCAAGATGTGCTAATAAACTACTCCACCATGATGATAGCGTACCTATTAATTCGGTACGTATATTTTCGTGGTGGAGTTTTTTTATTCTTAAAAAGGGGGAAAGACCATGAACGACAGCATGGTTCATATTACAATCGACGGCAAAGAATATAGTGCTAAGCCGGGTTCAACTATCTTAGGCATCATTAATCAGAATGAGATTGAACATCCACAAATCTGTTATGTGCCTGAAGTGGATCCTATTCAAACATGTGATACTTGTATTGTAGAAGTTGATGGAAAACTTGTGCGATCCTGCTCGACAGTAGCGACGAACGGTATGAATATTGAGTTGTCCTCTATTAGTGCCAAGGCAGCACAAACAGAGGCGATGGACCGCTTATTGGAAAACCATTTACTTTACTGTACGGTCTGTGACAACAATAATGGGAACTGTAAATTGCATAATACGGCAGAATTAATGGAAATTGAGCATCAAAAATATCCTTACAAGCCAAAAGTAGATGTGAGTGAGGTTGACATGTCTCATCCATTTTATCGCTATGACCCGAATCAATGTATTGCATGCGGTCAATGTGTAGAGGTTTGTCAAAACTTGCAAGTAAACGAAACGTTATCTATTGATTGGGAGGCAGAGCGCCCTCGTGTTATTTGGGACGACGGAGCGGCTATTAACGATTCTTCATGTGTAAGCTGCGGTCAATGTGTAACGATTTGTCCTTGTAATGCTTTAATGGAGAAATCTATGCTTGGTGAAGCTGGATTTATGACTGGGCTGAAGCCGGACATTCTTGAGCCTATGGTTGATCTTATAAAAGAAGTTGAACCCGGGTACAGCGGTATTTTCGCTGTGTCAGAAGTAGAAGCTGCGATGCGCGAAACTCGTACGAAGAAAACGAAAACGGTATGTACGTTCTGTGGTGTAGGGTGCTCATTTGAAGTGTGGACGAAAGGACGTAAAATTCTTAAAGTACAACCAACTTCTGAGGCGCCGGTTAACGCAATTTCTACTTGTGTAAAAGGAAAATTTGGTTGGGATTTCGTAAATTCTGAAGAACGCCTCACTAAGCCTTTAATTCGTAAAAGTGGAACATTTGTTGAATCAACTTGGGAAGAAGCACTGGATTTAGTTGCAAATAAATTAGGCTCCATTAAACAACAATATGGTAAAGGTTCTGTAGGTTTTATCTCTTCTTCTAAAATTACGAACGAAGACAATTATGTTATTCAAAAATTAGCTCGACAAGTGTTCGAAACGAACAACGTTGATAACTGCTCTCGTTATTGTCAATCACCAGCAACAGATGGATTGTTCCGTACAATTGGTATGGGCGGAGATGCAGGAACAATTAAAGATATTGCACAAGCAGGCCTTGTTATTATCGTGGGCTCAAATCCAACAGAAGGTCATCCAGTGTTAGCTACTCGTGTGAAACGTGCGCATAAACTTCACGGTCAAAAACTAATTGTTGCCGATCTGCGTAAAACCGAAATGGCAGAGCGTTCAAATATCTTTATTAGTCCAAAGCAAGGAACAGACCAAGTGTGGTTAATGGCTGTTACCAAATATATGATTGATCAAGGCTGGCATGATCAACAGTTTATCGATGAGAATGTAAACTTCTTTGAAGATTTCAAAGATAGTCTGGCAGAATATACACTTGAATATGCAGAGAAGATTACAGGCATTTCAAAAGAAACTCTCGTTCAAATGGCAGAAATGATTCGTGATGCAGACGGTACTTGTATTCTTTGGGGAATGGGTGTAACTCAAAATACGGGTGGTTCAGATACTTCGGCTGCGATTTCAAACTTACTTCTTGCAACAGGAAATTATCGTCGTCCAGGTGCTGGTGCGTATCCGCTTCGAGGTCATAACAATGTACAAGGTGCTTGTGATATGGGAACTCTCCCAGGATGGCTTCCAGGGTATCAGCACGTTACCGACGATATAGAACGTGCAAAATTTGAAATAGCTTACGGGGTGAAAATTGATAACAAACCAGGTCTCAACAACATTCAAATGCTTCACGCAATTGAAGAAGGGAAAATGAAAGCTATGTATCTTGTTGGCGAGGATATGGCCCTTGTAGACTCTAACGCAAATCATGTACATGAAGTTTTATCAAGTCTGGATTTCTTTGTCGTTCAAGATGTTTTCCTTTCTAAAACTGCTCAATATGCCGATGTAGTATTACCAGTAGCGCCATCTCTTGAAAAAGAAGGTACTTTTACAAATACAGAGCGTCGTGTACAAAGACTATATCAAGTACTTCCTACGCTGGAAGATGCGAAACCAGACTGGTGGATCGTACAAGCGATTGCAAATAAATTAGGCGCAAACTGGAATTATAGCCATCCAAGTGAAATCTTTGCTGAAATGGCAAGTTTATCGCCACTTTTCGCAAAAGCAAACTATGAAGTGCTTGAAGGCTGGAACAGTTTCCATTGGGGAAGTTTTGAAGGAACGAATACACCGCTTCTTTTCCAAGATGGATTTAACTTCCCAGACAAAAAAGCTCGTTTCGCGATAGCTGACTGGGTACGCCCTGCTGAATTCCCAGCGGAATACGATCTTCATATTAATAATGGTCGTATGCTTGAACATTTTCATGAAGGTAACATGACAAATAAATCAAATGGTATTCAAGCTAAAGTGCCTGTTGTTTTCGTTGAAGTTTCTCCAGAACTTGCAGGGGAACGTGGAGTCAAAACTGGTTCGTTAGTACGCCTTGTTTCTCCTTTTGGAGCACTTAAATTACGTGCACTTGTAACGGATCGTGTAAAAGCAAATGAGCTTTATTTACCGATGAACTCGACTGATAAAGAATCAGCGATTAATTTCCTAACGGGTCCTGCGGTCGATCAACGTACGAATACGCCTGCATATAAACAAACGAAAGTTCGTATGGAAGTGTTACAAGTAGAAGGTGAAAATCCGATGCCAAAAGCGAATCCTCGTAATAAAAAGCGTCACCCTCAAAATGGGATTGAGGTAAATCGCAAGTGGGCTCGTCCAGGATACGTACACTTAACGGATAACTAGGGAGGAGAAAAGAATATGGCAGCACCTATTAAAGCGATCCAAAAGCAGGAGCTAACTGAGGAAGAACAAAAACAACAAAAGCTAGAAGATTTAAAGCTACTCTTAGCTAATAATGAAGAAGCTTTAAATCAAATGTTTAATATTGTAGGTGAACTGAATGACATTGGAGTGCTAGAAGCAGCAAATTCTATGCTTAAAGCGAAAGAACCAATCGCAAAAATTGTTCTAGGACAAGTTACTCGTGAACCAGTTACAAATTTAATTAATAATATGATGGGCGCTGCAGGAGCTTTAACAGAACTTAATCCGGAGCTTACTAAAAAACTTGTAAGTAGTGTATTAACGGGTATGGATGAAGGAAACCAGCATCTGCAAAGTAATAAAAAAGTAGGAATACTGGACCTTATGAAAGTACTTAAGGATCCAGATATTAATCGTGCTATCGGATTCGGACTTCATTTCTTAAAAGGCATGGGTAAAGGGTTAAAAGACGAATAGGTAAACAACAATAATATTATTTCATATGTTGTATGCATGTTTGAAATAATTCCAAAAGATGAGTTTTTGCGTCTAATTATTTGAGTGAATAATTCAGACGAAAAGGTCAGTTTGTTACAATGTTTATGATAAAGTAGTATTCGGAAAATTATCCCGCTATTTGAGGGCAGTAAGACTCCCGCCTCAAAACTCATTGGAGGCAAAGAGGTTAGGCGGGAGATTAACTGCCCATAAAATCCCGATTGGTGTGGGCTAATAATCAGTGGGGGATGAAGAAAACCCCCGCTGATTAAAGTTTCACTTTATTATTGATTAACTGGGGAGGAATGCAAGTATGTCAAAAATGGTACATGAATTTAACGATATGATACGAAAGCTTCGAAAAGATTTGTTCGGAAAAGGGCCGGAACGAATTCATACTGTATTTGCTGAGAATATGGCTATTGCCACACTTTATGGGAATTTGACACCTACTGAGAAATTCATTTCGGGAACTTTGGATGGCGCGGAAATGGTTCATATGGCTAGAACGAAAATGATTCAGGAAGTTTATGCTGTTAATTCTCGTGAACATTTGGAGAACCTTGTTGGGGCAAAATTAGTTCATCTGTTTTCGGATATGAAAGTAGACGAAGATATTGCAGTTTCAGTATTTGTCTTTGATAAAAATATAACGTGAGAGAAGGATATTGATCGTGAAATCGATACAGGTGGAACGGGAAATCTTCCGGTATGAGCAAGGGGAATTTAAGCATATAGAGGACAGCATTGTAACAGAGTTTCCAGTTACGGTTAAAATGAACGGACAGGAATTTGTTACAATGGTTAGTACTCCAGAGTATATTGAAGATATGGTAATAGGCTTTTTAGCATCTGAAGGTATTATCCGAAAGTATGAAGACATTGATGAAATATGGGTACAGGATAAAGAAGGATATGTACATGTAAAAACGACAAAAATTAATCCTTATTATCGTGACATCCAAAATAAGCGTTATATTACTTCATGCTGTGGAATGAGTAGACAAGGATTTGTTTTCGCAAACGATGCGCTGACTGCGAAGAAGATGAATGATATTCGCGTAAAGATCTCTGCGCAGGATTGTTTTCGATTAATGAATGATATGCAGCAATCTGCGACTACTTTTCAGTATACAGGCGGGGTTCATAATGCAGCTTTATGCGATGTGAATGGGATTATTTTAAGCCGAATGGATATAGGAAGACATAATGCTTTAGATAAAATTTATGGCCATTGTTTAAAAAATAATATTTCTATTGGTGATAAAATTATTGTTTTTAGTGGCCGTATATCTTCTGAAATCTTGTTAAAAGTTGCGAAAATTGGCTGTGAAGTAATATTGTCAAAATCCGCTCCCACTGAATTAGCACTAGAGCTAGCAGAACAGTTAGGAATTACGACAATAGGTTTTATTCGTAATCAATCTTTAAATGTATATACTCATTCAGAGCGGGTTGTAAATATGAAATAAATGCAAACTGGCTAGAGAATAAAACTTGTACGGAATTATAAAATATGTAAAAGCGAGGCAACAAACATGAAATCTGTCACATTAGACAAATTGCACCGTCCTTTAAAGGATTTACGTATTTCTGTTACCGATCGCTGTAATTTTCGCTGTCGATATTGTATGCCGGAGGAAATATTTGGTCCGGATTATTCTTTTTTGTCTAATGATAAAATTTTATCTTTTGATGAAATTGAAAGGATGACACGTATTTTCGTTTCTTTAGGTGTAAGAAAGTTGCGTATTACTGGGGGAGAGCCTTTACTTCGGAAAAATCTTCCTGAACTAATCCAGCGACTTAACAAAATTGATGGAGTAGAGGATATCGGTTTGACTACAAATGGATCTTTACTTAAGAAATTTGCTCCTGATTTATATAAGGCGGGTTTATCACGTGTGACAGTTAGTTTGGATTCTTTGGACGAAGAACGTTTTGCTTATTTAAATGGGAATAGAAGTAAAGTGAAAACGGTTCTTGGAGGAATACAGGCTGCAGCGGAAGTCGGGATGAAAATTAAAATGAACATGGTTGTTCAAAAAGGAAAAAATGAACAGGACATCGTTCAGATGGCGCAATACTTTAAAGAGAATAAGCACATTCTTCGGTTTATTGAATATATGGATGTCGGTAATTTTAACGGCTGGGAATTAGGAGAGGTAGTCTCTAAACAAGAGATATTAGAGATGATTCATAAAGTTATGCCGCTGGAACGAATTGAAGCAAACTATCCTGGTGAAGTTGCTACTCGCTATCGTTATATTGGTAGTGATGAGGAAATAGGAATTATTTCATCTGTAACAAATTCTTTCTGTTCATCATGTACAAGAGCTCGTATTTCCGCAGAAGGAAAATTATATACTTGTTTGTTTGCTTCTAAAGGAAATGATCTTAGAGAATTACTTCGTTCTGGGTATACTGATGAGGAGATTACCGATGCTATTCGTGATATTTGGAATAATCGTTCAGATCGCTATTCAGATGAACGGCTAAGCAATACAAATAAAAAAACATTGCCAAAAATTGAAATGTCGCATATTGGTGGTTGAGAAATCACTATGAAAGAAGGCTGTTTGTAGATTCTTTTTTGTTACAGCAAATAGCGCGAAGTGGAAAGTGTGCAAGTTTTGCAGATTTTCTATTTTATAGTAAAAATGATGATTGATATCTCTGTAAGAGACATGCAGGGAGATTAAGCAGCATTCAAAAATCCTTACTTTGTTAAGGTTTTTTGAAGCTGCTTTTTTAATTGGAAAAATGGAGGAATTGGTTATGGCATTTCATAAACCGGAACAAATCGCTGAGCTTGTGATTGAATCCGGTGTTCAAAAGGTAAGGCAATCGCTATCCGTAATGCTTATTCTCGGCTTTTTAGGAGGGGCATTCATCTCGTTAGGATTTTTGCTTAATATTCGCGTTCTAGGTAATGTACCTCAGCAATGGGGAAGTTTAGTGAATTTTATAGGAGGAGCGGTTTTTCCTATAGGACTTATGCTCGTTGTCTTAGCAGGAGGAGAATTAATTACGGGAAACATGATGTCACTGTCCATGGCACTGTATGCACGGAAAATTTCATTGAAAAATGTGTTAAATAATTGGGTTTGGATTACTTTAACTAACTTTGCGGGTGCACTTTTCGTAGCTTATTGTTTCGGTCACCTTGGTGGGCTAACAGAGGGGGCATACTTAAATAAAACGATAGCGATAGCTCAAGATAAGTTACATGAATCGTTTGGGAGAACTTTAATTTTAGCAATCGGTTGTAACTGGCTCGTTTGTCTTGCAATTTGGTTGGCTTATGGAACGAACGATTTGATTGGGAAGATTGTTGGAATTTGGATTCCTATTATGGCATTTGTAGTAATTGGATTTCAGCAAGTAGTAGCAAATATGTTTGTCATTTCAGCAGTTATTTTTGCTGGTCATCTTACGTGGATGGATCTTGCGAAAAACTTTGTTCCTGTCTTTATCGGAAATGTAATTGGTGGAGCTGGATTTGTTGGGTTTGCGTATTTTTCTTGTTACCAGAAACAAAGTGCTATCGAGAAAGATGTATTGAAAAAATGATCGAATATAAAGCATATTTTTTAATTAAATGATGAGTATGTACATGAAAGGAAGGCTATCTAATGATAGAGCGGTATTCACGTCAACAGTTGTTCACTCCTATTGGAAGTAAAGGACAAGAGAAGATTAGAAATAAGCATGTGTTGATAGTAGGGGCAGGTGCACTAGGAAGTGCAAGTGCAGAAGCGTTTGTACGTGCAGGTATCGGAAAATTAACGATTATTGATCGTGATTATGTAGAATGGAGTAATTTACAGCGGCAACAACTTTACGCTGAACAAGATGCCATAGAACAGTTACCAAAAGCAATCGCAGCACAGAATCGTCTAAAACAAATCAATTCAGAAGTACAAATTCATGCTCTCGTGATGGATGCCAGAGTAGAAAATATGGAAGCTTTATTAGACGCTGTCGATGTAATGATTGATGCAGCAGATAATTTTGATATTCGATTTGTGATCAATGATCTATCACAAAAATATGATATTCCTTGGATTTATGGTTCTTGTGTCGGAGGATATGGCATGAGCTATACCATTATTCCGAAGAAAACACCGTGTTTACATTGTGTACTTAAAAGTGTTCCCGTTACAGGAGCAACGTGTGACACAGTTGGAATTATTAGCCCAGCTGTCCAAATGGTCGCAGCATATCAAGTGGCAGAAGCGTTCAAAATTTTAGTGGAAGATTTCTCAGCAATTAGAAAAACTTTTTTAATGTTTGATATATGGAGTAATCATCATCATTCTATCAAACTAGGAAAAATAAAAACGGACAATTGTCCTTCGTGCGGAACACATAGAACTTATCCTTATTTATCTTATGAAAATCAAACGAAGACAGTTGTTTTATGCGGAAGAAATACAGTTCAAATTAGAACGGCGCATAATAGTCAGTACAACTTTGACGATTTAGAAAAAATGCTAAAAAAACACGGGAAAGTAGATCGAAACCCGTATTTGCTATCTTGCCAACTAGATGATTATCGCATGGTCATTTTTCAAGATGGTCGTGTATTTATTCACGGGACAAATAAAATTCAAAAAGCGAAACAAATATACTATCGTTTATTAGGATAATAGAAAGGGGTGGTAATGATGGAAAGAAGAGTGCCGATTGCCGTTGAAGAGGCCGTCCGTAAAGTAATGGAATTTGCCAATCGTGGTCTAAAAGAACTACTGCCACTTGAATTAGCTTACGGACGTACATTAGCAGAGGATTTAGTAGCTGATCACGATGTTCCTTCCTTCGATCGCTCACCATATGATGGGTTTGCTATTAGGGCAGAAGATACTGCCTCGGCAAGTTATGAGAATCCAACTTTATTTGAAGTAATTGGCGAAATTGGAGCAGGTTCCGTATTTCCTCAAGAGGTAGGAGCATTTCAAGCAGTTCGAATTATGACTGGGGCGCAAATTCCGAAAGGATGTAACGCAGTTATAATGCTAGAACTGATTCGTCAATATGAAGATGCTGGAAAAAACTATATGGAAGTGAAACGCCCATTCAAAAAAGGGGACAATATTTCTTTTCAAGGTGAAGATGCATGTAAAGGGAAGATTCTTGCGAAGAGAGGTTGTTATATTAATCCGGGTATTTCAGCTCTCCTTGCTACATTCGGTTACAGCGAAGTGCCAGTTGCCAAAAAGCCTGTAATTGGAGTGCTAGCGACTGGGAGTGAGCTTCTTGATGTCAATGAATCACTACAACCTGGGAAAATTCGGAATAGTAATACGTATATGATATTGTCCCAAATTCGAAGAGCGGGTGGAAGAGTAAAGTACTTTGGGAAGTTTAGTGACGATTTGAATACGTGCTTTACAGTTGTAAAAGAAGCGTTAAGCCAAGTTGATATGTTAATTACAACCGGTGGTGTTTCAGTAGGAGATTACGATTATTTGCCAGCTATATACGAAAAATTAGGGGCATCGGTTCTTTTCGACAAAGTTGCAATGCGGCCAGGCAGCGTCACAACTGTAGCACAATTAAATAAAAAACTATTATTTGGATTATCAGGTAATCCTTCTGCTTGTTATGTAGGCTTTGAATTATTTGTAAAACCTAGCATTCGTACTTATATGTTTAGTGAAAAAGCACATTTAAAACGAGAAAAAGCATTATTAGGAGAAGATTTTCTAAAACCTAATCCATTTACAAGATTTGTACGAGCGAAGCTTAAATATAACGAAGGACAACTAATCGTCTATCCATCAGGATTTGATAAATCTAGTTCAGTTTCTTCATTAGTAGAATCAAACGCTTTTATCGTACTACCAGGCGGTACGAGAGGATATAAAAAAGAGATGTTTGTAGATGTTCTCTTATTAGAAGATAACGAAGGTAGTGAATGGCCTTGGAGCGATATTATTCCATTTTATAAAGCGAGGGGTTCTGATGGGACAAGTACTATTTGAAATCGTAGATACTCCGATTTTAGTCGAGGAAGTAACGAATAAGATAGTAAGAAGAGAAGCAGGTGCGATTACAACTTTTATTGGAACAGTAAGAGAATTAACAAAAGGAAAAAGAACGTTACATTTAGAGTATGAAGCATATAAACCGATGGCAGTAAAAATGCTTACTCAAATTGGAAAAGAAATTAAGAAAAAATGGCCGGATGCAAAAATAGCAATCACACACAGGGTAGGACGACTAGAAATAATGGATATTGCAGTTGTAATTGCAGTATCGTCACCGCATCGTAAAGTAGCTTATGAAGCGAATGAATACGCAATTGAACGCATAAAGCAAATCGTTCCAATTTGGAAAAAAGAATTTTGGGAAGATGGAACGATTTGGATTGGAGATCAGCTTGAAAATACTCCGTATCCAGAAGGAAAACCAAAGAAGGAAGAATGAGAAGATGATTACAATTTTACTGTTTACAAATTTGCGAGAAGAAGTCGGCTCAGATCAATTAGTAATAATAGAAAAACAAGAGATGAATGTTCATCAATTAAAAGAATGGCTGAAAGGTAATTATCATTTACAATCGTTGGATAAAGTTATGGTAGCTATTAACGAAGAATTCGCAACAGACGAAGATATTATAAAAGCCGGAGATACCGTCGCGTTTATCCCACCTGTAAGCGGAGGATAATTCTTTTTACTCGAATATCGCATTTTTCATACGTTAAGGAGGATAATTATGAGTGAGTTTTCGCACTGGAACGAAGAGGGAAGAGCCAAAATGGTTGATATCTCTCAAAAGGATATTTCAACACGTACAGCTGTTGCACAAAGTACAATTTCTTTATCAAATGAACTATTTCAAGCAATTCAAAATGGAGGATTGAAAAAAGGGGACCCACTCCAAGTTGCGCAAGTAGCTGGAATTATCGGTGCTAAAAAAACAGCGGATATCATTCCTATGTGTCACCCTATATTAATTCAAGGAACAGACTTTACATTCAATTATGAAAAGAAAAAGGATGGATATGAGTTAATAATACGAGCTACAGTAAAATGCAGTGGTAAAACAGGGGTAGAAATGGAAGCATTAACCGCCGTATCTATCGCAGCTCTTACTTTTTATGATATGTGCAAAGCTGTTGATAAAACAATGGTCATTAAAGAAACATATTTAGTTCAAAAAACGGGTGGTAAAAGCGGAGATTTCTTTCATAAGTTGAAAGGATGAGAATGGATGGAATGATAATAAGGGATTGTTATCGTTTTATGTAAATTATAAATGGTTGGATTGATATATTAGTAAGCATTGCTAGTTAATCTATTCCACCATGAGTACTGGAGCCTAGTTTATTAGGTCTGATTACCCACGGTGTTTTTGGTATGAGAATTAAGAAGAATAGGAAGGAATGAGTTTTATGATTACTCATGAACAAATTATGAATGCTTTAAGCCATGTAGAGGATCCAGAGTTGCACAAAAGTATTGTGGAATTAAACATGATAAGAAATATTCAAATTGATGGTACACATATTCAGCTTGAAGTAGTTTTAACGATACAAGGTTGTCCGTTAAAGGCAAAAATTCAACAAGATATTGAAGACTCTCTCCGAAACATTGGAGCTTCTAATGTATCTTTAACATTCGGTTCTATGACACCGGAAGAACGAGCGGCATTAACAGAAACTTTAAAGAAAAATGCTAGAACAGAAACCGGTATGCCTAGTATGCTCCGACCTGATTCAGGTGTACGTTTTATCACTGTGACAAGCGGAAAAGGAGGAGTCGGAAAATCAACTGTGACGATTAACCTTGCTACCGCTTTAGCTCGTATGGGGAAAAAAGTTGGGATTTTAGATGCAGATATATATGGATTTAGTATCCCTGCTATGATGGAAACGAATCAAAAGCCAACAATGATTGATCAGACAGCAATTCCGGTCGTTAGTCACGGTGTTAAAATTATGTCAATGGGATTTTTTACAGAAGGTAATAACCCAGTTATGTGGCGAGGACCAATGTTAAACAAATGGATTCAAAATTTTCTCGTTAATACTTACTGGGGAGAATTAGATTATCTTCTTCTTGATTTACCACCTGGAACAGGAGATGTTGCGATTGATGTCGCTGCGATGATTCCACAAGCGAAGGAAATTATCGTTACCACGCCTCATAAGGTAGCTTCATTTGTCGCGTCTAGAGTAGGGGTAATGGCAAAGCATACAAAACACGATATTTTAGGTATCGTTGAAAATATGGCATATTATGAAGAACAAGATGGCTCAAGAAACTATCTCTTTGGTAAAGGCGGAGGCGAAATGTTAGCAGAACAACTGCAAACAGAAGTGATAGCACAAATACCTTTTGCAAAACGTGAAGAAAATAAAGGGTCGTCCGTATATGACGAAGATTCGCTTGTTGGAGAGAGCTTTACATCTTTAGCTCAAGATCTTGTCTACAAAAGGTAATATATTAGAAAACTAAAAGGTTGGTATGAAAATAGAAAGAAATCTCTTTATAAAAATATTCTAGTTAAACAAAAAAGTTTTTCGTCTTTTATGAATGGAATCGGCGATTATTTCTTATGAAAATAAAATGAAAATTGAAATATAAGGAGTGAATGAGCGTGGGGGAAATTTGTCCTATCCTACAGATTGTAGGATTTCAAAACAGCGGCAAAACAACGCTCTCGGAAAAATTAATTTTTAGAGCTAGTAAAGCTGGATTGAAAGCGGCATCTATTAAACATCATGGACATGGAGGACCCCCAGATAATGAATTAAGCTCAAAAGACAGTATACGCCATCATGAAGCCGGTGCTGTAATTTCTAGTGTGGAAGGAGATGTGGTGTCTTACAGCTATGTGCTAAGTTTGATAATTGGGATCTCGAGGAAATGATTATGTTATATCATTTTTTTTCTGTAGATATTATTTTCGTAGAGGAATATAAGAAAAAGTTTTATCCTAAAGTTGTTTTAATTAGAGGTGAGGACGATCTTTCATTGCTTAATTCACTAGTTAATGTCAGGTGTGTAATAAGTCATGTGAAATTGAATAGTAGGGAACTCAAGCATTATCAGGTTTTTCAGCTGGAAGATGATGATTTGTATATAGATTTTTTAATGAAAGAAGCAATGAAAAAAGCAGGGACAGAACTGTGTAGAATTTTTTGTAATCTAGTATTTGTTGAAGAAATGATCAGTAGTGAATAAAAATGTTGTAACAGATGATGAGGTTGTTAAAGATCGAGATACAATTGCATTTATATTAATATCTCATTCAAGTGAATGTGCATGATGAACGATTTAAGAGGTGATTTTTATGAAGTCAATTGATGCTATAGTTAAAGACTTACAAAGACAAGGAATTCGCGCGCAAAAAGTAAATGTTAAACAGATTGCTCGTCAACATTGGATAATTTCCACATCATCAAAAGAACTAATTAAACATGCTAGATGGAAATTAAACATCAACATAGTAAAAGAACGGAACTTGTAAAAGAGAGGGATATAAGGAGGGGGGGAATAGAATGTGTAATATAAATCATTCTTTTGAAGATGTAATCAATAAACTTGAAACTCAGCAATGTTTTTTATCCAGATCTTTGGTTAAAGACTTACATGAATTTCTAAAGAGCAATCATTCACAGCAAATATTAAATGAACTATTTCACCTTTTAAAAAAGTACGACCTAGCATCTAAAGAAGAGCGGGAGAAAAGAAATGAACAATTAATGTTACTTATAAGTTAATCAATAGAATTAACGGTAGTATGTAACTTGCGTTTTCTTTAATTAGCTTCTCGGAAAGGGTGAATCTCATGGATATCAAAAAGTTGATAGATACATATAGAGACAAAAGGAATTGATGCAGAATCATTTGTTCCTGAGCTACATGATAAACTGGTAAAACTTTATAATGAAAAAGATATTGAATGGTATACTGAGATTTTAAAAGTATACAAAAAAAACTATAGGGAGACTTTTTTAGTGTCTACTCTATAGGGGACATTTTAACTTCTGAAGGGACTTTCCACTCCCATAATCAGCTTTATCGGAAGTTCGTCCTCAAATGAAATTTATTTATCACTTTAATTTGTATCTATTGGGATTGGAAGGTATGATTTTTAACGGTCTCATCATATCATGGTCTTCATGCTCTAAACGATGGCAATGCCATACATAATCTCCGGAAAATGGCTCGAATTTCATTATGATTCGAACGATTTGTTCACCCGCTACTAGAACCGTATCTTTTAAACCGAAATCAGCTGGGAGAGGGTCTAACAACTTTCCATTCAGATCGTGGCGATCAAGGACACGAAAATTAACTAGGTGTATATGAATAGGATGAATTCCAACGGTTAAATTCACTAACTCCCATATTTCGACAGAATCCAGTAATGGTGTTTCTGTCACTGGATCGTCCCATTCTTTACCATCTAATAAAAGCATAGGACGCCCAAATTCATCTTCTGAGTCATTTAATGTTAAACATCTTACTTTTCTTACTTTCACTTTTTCTAATGGAATAAAGTTAATATTGCTGAGGAGACATGGGATTTTACTTTTATCAGGGCAAGATAAAGGTTTAGTTACTTGGAATTCCATTACTTCGCCAGTTGGATTTTCTAGATCATTTCCATTTTGTAATACTACTTTTTTTCCCTCTAACTCTGAGAAATCAACAATGATGTCGATACGTTCAGATGGTGAAACATCCAAACTTTGTACTTTAATTGGACGTTTAAGAAGACCTCCATCAGTTCCGATTAAAAAGAATGAACTAAGGTCACTAAATTGAAACTTGTATGTTCGAGTATTGGAAGCATTTAATAACCGAAATCTGTATTTGCGGGGCTCTACTTTTAAAAATGGCCATACTTTCCCGTTAACTGTAATTGTATTCCCTAAAAACAGAGGGACAATAGAAGGGAATGGTAAATCTGGGGATGAATCTTCTGGTTGAGCAGGATAAAATAGGGAACCGTCTGGATTAAAGGATCTATCTTGAACGATAAGTGGTATTTCGTATTTCCCCTTCGGAAGCGGAAGTGACCTTTCTTCCTTATCACGAATTAAGTAAAGGCCTGCAAGACCCGCATATACATTCAGACGGGTAATCCCAAGTGCATGATCATGATACCAAAGGGCAGTTGCTCGTTCTAGATTCGTATAATGATAAATCTCTTTCACGAATCTAGGACCTGTTTGTTGAAAGTTTCTCGTAAACCATGCTTCAGGATGACCGTCGCTATCTGGTTCACTGGGGCTTCCATGTAGATGCACAACGGTACGTACTTCTGGATTATCATGTGCCCCGTGAACGGTTTTATCAACTGGTAAAAAATGTTTTTTGGGTAAATCGTTTGTCCATCGTACATATATAGGATGATTTTTTTTTACATCAAACGTTGGACCAGGTATTAACCCATTATATCCCCATACTTTCGTTTTAGGTAAATCTCTATGAAACTTGTGCAGTGTTTCAATCATACGTACATCATAAAAGGGTTTGCCTTTATATGTTCCTTTTGGTTTGATTGTGGAGGGAATTGGAAGGGCATCAACAAATTTTTTTAATTCCAAACATTTCTATCTCCTTTCATGTAATAGAGTATAGTATATTCTATTACATGAATATTTTTTTGTTTGTACACTTGTCAACAAAATCCTTGATATATACCTTATAAATGTGAAGTTAACATAACCTGAAATTATAAGCAGTAAACATAGAGACTAATTTTATATTCATCAAGAATTAGAAAGTTTGCACCTTTAAAAGATTTATGCAAGTAATCAAAAGAATCCCATTCTTATGCGATTTACTAGTAGCCAATTTTCTCCCTTTTGACATGAGGATAGTTAAATGGAAAGGGGTTACGAAAGGGAGCAACAGTGATTAGTTGCTCCCTTTCTATTTGCAAAGATTTTATATAGGAAATTATGAACATAAGACCTCCTGTTAGTCATTATGTAGAAAAAAATAAAAACTTACGATATAATTACACATATAAAATTTGTACCTATAAATTTTATATGTGTATACAAATTTAATTTGTCATTATGAAATGGAGGTATATATTATGAAGTTTCCACATGATTTTTTATTTGGGGCTGCTTCAGCTTCTTATCAAGTAGAAGGTGCATGGAATGAAGATGGAAAAGGTGTTACGAATTGGGACGAGTTTTCAAAGATTCCTGGTAAAACATACAATGGGACAAATGGAGATGTAGCAGTTGATCATTACCATCAATATAAAGAAGATATTCGATTAATGTCAGAAATGGGATTAGAATCTTATCGTTTTTCCGTTTCTTGGGCAAGAATTTTGCCAACTGGAGATGGAGAGGTAAATGAAAAAGGAATCGAATTTTATAACAACGTTATCAATGAATGTTTAAAATATGGAATTGTTCCGTTTGTAACCTTATATCATTGGGACTTACCGCTAACTTTAGAGAAAGACGGTGGATGGACGAATAAGAGAACAGCAGAAGCATTTGTAAAGTATGCAAAAATTTGCTTTAGAGCATTCGGTGATAGAGTGAAACATTGGATTACTTTTAATGAAACAGTTATGTTTTGTGGGTTAGGATATTTAAAAGGAGCACATCCACCAGGAATACAAAATGATGTGTCAAAATATTTTCAAGCTACCCACTATGTGTTTTATGCCCACGCTAAAGCAGTCGCGTTGTACAAAGAATTAAAACAATATGGTGAGATTGGTATTACGCATGTTTTCTTACCTGCCTATAGTGTAGATAATGAGCAGGTAAATATAGTAGCCGCAAATCATGCGAATGAATATGAAACATTTTGGTATTATGATCCGGTATTGAAAGGTAAGTACCCATCTTATGTTGTTCAGCAATTAAAAGAAAAGGGGTGGACACCTAACTGGACACTTGAAGAATTAGAAATTATAAAAGAAAATGCTGAGAAAAATGATTTTATTGGCTTGAACTATTATCAACCGATACGAGTTGAACGATATGGTATGGATATAGAGAATGAAGAACATTCTAGAGAAAATGCAACGCTTGCTCCAGGTAATCCTTCTTTTGATGGATTTTATCGAACAGTTAAGATGGAAGATAAAACGTATACGAAATGGGGATGGGAAATATCACCTGAAGGATTTTTAGATGGCTTGCATATGTTGAAAGACCGCTACGGTGATATTAAAATGTATGTGACAGAAAACGGACTTGGTGATGAAGATCCAATAATCGATGGGGAAATTGTAGATATTCCAAGAATTAAATTTATTGAAGAGCATTTAAAAGTGGCCAAGCGTGCCATTCAAGAAGGAATTCATTTAAAAGGGTATTACGCATGGTCAGTTATTGACCTGTTAAGCTGGTTGAATGGTTATAAAAAACAATATGGCTTTATTTTTGTCGATCATAATGATAACTTAAAACGTAAGAAGAAACTTTCGTTTCACTGGTATAAACACATTATTGAAACGAGGGGAGAAGAGTTATAAAAGGTAAAGGAGCATTTTAGAGAAAACATATGAGTGCGAAATATAAACAAATTGCAGATACTTTAGAACAAGATATTCGTGATGGTCTGTTTAATGAAACGAAAAAATTACCTACAGAAGAAGCATTAATGAATCGATTTGAAGTAAGTCGAAATACGATACGTAAGGTGATTAGTCAACTTGTTAATAGAGGTTATATTTTTCAAGTACAAGGTAGTGGAATGTTTTTAAGAGAGACTTCTGTAACAGATTACATTAATTTAGGAAGTTTACGTGGACTAACGAAAAACCTTGCTTCGCAAAATATTGAAACGAAGGTATTAGAATTACAGGTAATAGAAGCGGATGAGCCAATCGCAGAACGGATGCAATGCCAACATGGAACAAAGCTGTATTACTTGAAACGTTTACGAATTGTAGACGGTAAACCATTCTCTACTGAAATCAGTTATTTTAAAAAGGATATTGTTCCATATTTAAATGAAGAAATAGCATTACGTTCTGTATACAGCTATTTCATTGAAGACTTGCGATTAAACATTGGATTTGCTGATAAAGTCATTAGTTGTGAAAAAGTAAATGAAGTAAACGCGCAGTTATTAGAAATAGAAGAACATGATCCAGCGCTTCTTATAGAAAATACAGTATATCTTACAAATGGAACCATTTTTGAGTTATCTCAATCGATGTTCCATTATGAAAAGACGAAGCTTTTAAATCGGATTAACTTTAAATGATGAAAATATACAAAAAGGACAAAACATCAGTTTTGTCCTTTTGCATGTTAGTTGGTAAATATTTAATCCTTAATCATATTGTATAATAAATAAATCTATTTTACAATATATTATAATATATTTATTTTGTGTAGAAAACTTCATCGAAATTCTATTATAGGTTCACTTTAACTCCATCTAAATCAAATATAATGAGGACAAGCTAATTGGTATAAGAAAAATGAGAATCTAGAGTTATTCATGAAAATAGAGCCTACTATTTTAAGTATATCCTGAAAAGTTTATATAGATAATTCATGATTTTTATTTTGCTTATGTAAAATGCTAAATCCCTAAAAAAAAAGAGAATCCTTATGGATTCTCTTTTTTTTTTTAGGGATTTGGGTTCATAACTACAAATTATTTTATTTGGTAGGATACTGTACTACAAAGGTTGTTTAATGAGCCAATTTATCAAAGTAAGTGGTGGATAAATAAGACTTAGCCACTTTTTGTCATGAATAAAGTGGATGAGTAAAAAAACATAAAAGTGGTTGGTCCGTTTTTTACAAACATCCATTATGATAAGAAAGAAAAGGTGATATTTTAGTAGTCAATTTGTTTTTTTGTGTATTCATGTCTCTATTTAATTTTATTCAATTTAAATAGACTGGTTTGAGAGAGGAGAAAGGCAATGAATTTTGCAATTTTATTAGTCATTGTTATTGTGATTGTATCACTCTTAGGGACGGTGTTAGTGGCAAGAAATGTGGAAGAGAATTACGGTAAATCTACGAAGAAGAATGTGACTAACTTATCTGCGATTTATATTGTTCTTCTTTTAGGCCTTCTTATAGGCGTTACATGGTATGCGGTAGTCATTTAAGTAAATCAATGGGAAAAGTGATTCTGTCCTTTGTTATTTGTGGAGTAGTTTATGATGAAAGGGTATGTATTATCTTTGATCTGTTCGTATTGAAGGTGTAATAGATATGTTAATAATTGAAGGGAAATGGGATAAACTATCCTACATTCAAAGCATACTCTCAAGCTAATTTTCATATGGCTTTTATATGAGTATATAGCAAATAATGGCTAATTAATCTTAGGAAGGAGAAGGGCTATATGGAATGGCAGCCAAATCGTGCAGACAAGACGCCAGTTTATAAACAAATCGCTAATTATATAGAACGAGGTATTTCGTCGGGTGAGTTTCCTTCAGATAGCAAATTGCCTTCGGAACGTATGTTAGCAAACGAGTTGCAAGTGAATCGTAGTACAATTGTGGCTGCATATGAGGAACTGAAATCGCTTGGAGTAGTAGAACGAAAAAAAGGAAGCGGAACACATGTGAATACAGATATATGGGGCGTGTCGCGTAAACGTATACCAAACTGGGGGAGGTATGTAGAGGATGGCTCATTTTTGCCTAATTTACCACTTGTTCAACAAATTCGAACGGAAACACAAAAAGATGATTTAATTAATTTAGCTAGTGGTGAATTATCACTAGAACTGCTTCCGAACAACCAGTTTCGTACAATTCTTTCAGAGCAAACATTTATGGGGAATCTCGGTTATGATCATCCACTAGGGAATGAAATGTTAAGAAAAACAATTGCAAGGCATGTTCAGCAATATAAAAATATAGAAGCAGATGCACGCTCTATTCTCATTACATCGGGAGCTCAGCAAGCACTTAACCTTATCGTTCAATGTTTGCTTAAGCCAGGTGATGCGATTGCAATTGAAGATCCTTCTTATTGTTTTTCACTTCCTATGTTTAAATCTGCAGGATTAAATATATTCCATTTACCTGTTGATGAGCATGGTATGAACCCAGATGATTTAATTGATTTACACAAAAAGCATCGTATTCGTATGGTGTTTTTAAATCCTGATTACCAAAATCCAACAGGAACGATCCTTTCGCTATCAAGGCGTAAAAAGATTTTAGAACTGTCTTCTGAATTCGGCATACCGATTGTAGAAGATGATCCATATAGCTTAACTTCCTTTGATGGAGAAGTGAATCCGACGTTAAAATCAATGGATCAAAACGGAAATGTTCTCTATATAAGCTCGTTATCAAAAATTGTAGCTTCTGGATTGCGAATTGGCTGGGTGATTGGTCCAACGCGTGTAATTGAACGTTTAGCAGACGCGAAGCAGCAAGTTGATTTCGGTCATAGTGTGTTCACACAATGGGTAGCCAATCAATTTTTAGAATCAGAAAATTTTGATGCTCATATTTCTATGCTTCGCAAACAACTTAAGCAAAGAAGGGATCAATTAATTACAAGTCTTGGGGAACTTGTAGGTAATCGTGTTGAATTTTTCGTCCCAGAGGGCGGAATCCATTTATGGTGTAAAATTCATGGGGCATTTGATGAATATCACTTATTAGGAAGAGCTATACAAAATGGTGTGGCGTTCGTTCCAGGAAGTGTTTTAAGCTCGAAAAGTGAGTATGTACGTTTTACTTTCGGAAGAGCGAATACAGAGCAAATACATGTTGGGATAACAAGATTTGCGGAGACTCTTAACAGCATATGAGCATGCTTCGCGAAAGCGATGTATTTTAAATAGTTCGTTGCAACATTCAGCATTGAAATGGGGGTATAAAGTTGAAGTTCGTAATGCTTTTACTTCAAGTAGGAGTACTATATGTGTTTAGTTTAGCAGGTGAATGGATTCAGAAGATATTTCATCTATCAATGCCAGGAAGTCTAATAGGAATGTTAATCCTTTTTATTTTCCTATATACGCGTATTTTGCCACTAAAATGGTTTGAGCTAGGTGCAGAAAAACTAATAGTATTTTTACCTTTATTTTTAATTCCCTCTACAACAGGACTAATAGAATACGGTTCTTTTCTTTTTAGTAAAGGAAGTATAATATTTCTTACTGTTGTTGTGAGTACTTTAGTAACATTGATTATTTCAGGATATGTAAGTCAATTGCTAGTAACATCAAAAAAATAGAAACGATAGGATGCGCTTTTCGTATGGTCTTAATTTTTATTACTGTAATGATATATGTATTGGCGACAAAACTATATAACAAATTTACAACTCCATTTACTTTACCAGTGTTAACAGTGACAGCAATTATGATTGTTTTATTCCTTATTTTTGGAATTTCTCATAATGATTATAAGGAAAATGGGGGAGATGTACTTTCGAGCCTTCTGAGTCCCGCGATTGTAGCTTTAGCTATACCATTATTTAAAGAAAGAAGGATACTTATTAAAAACTTTATCTCGATACTTGTAGGCGTAGTAGTAGGTATAGTAGTTTTGGTAAGTTTGCATGTAATGGTTGGTAAAATATTCAATATAGATAAGGAACTTATAGTAACAACGATACCACAAGTAGCGACGATGCCAATTGCAATTTCGTTAGCTGATCAAATCGGTGGTATCCCATCCATGACTGCTAGTTTTGTAGTTGTCGCAGGCATAACAGGAGCTATTATGGGGCCGACTGTACTTAAGTTTTTCCGTATAACAAGTACGATTGGAAAGGGTGTTGGAATGGGATGTGCGTCCCATATTATTGGTGTTAGTCGTATGGTAAAAGAAGGTGAGAGAGAAGCAACTATAGGTTCAGTGACGATGATCGTAACAGGGATAATGATTAGTATATTAGTACCATATGGGATGAAGTTTTTATTTTAAATACAATAGAGTTATAGTGGTGAGATTTGAACTTTTGATGGGTAATGAGTATGTAATGAAGTGATGAATCATTATAAATAATGCAATTGTATTAATTTTAGAACGTAATGGAGAGGATAAAAAATGACAACATGGTTTATAGTTACATTAATTATTTTTGGTGGTCTTAAAATATTAGTGTCTAGTATGCCGACTTCTGTTGTAGAGTCATTTATTAGTAGATTTGAATTACATCCAAAGCTTAACGAAGAAAATGCTACTGTAACGATAGATGGCAAGAGCTTAGAAGGTGAAGAAAAACTGCAAGTTATTCTTGAATTTAATGAAGCGCTATTTTTAGAAAGATACTATTTTCCGCCACAAGGCAATGGGACGCCGGTCATCATTGATGCGAAGAGAGGCAAGAAGGATGTTAGATTTTCCATCTATAGTTATGATGATCATGTTGATGTAGTAAAACAATACAAGAAGAAAGTTGTTGCATATAGTTTACGTTCGAAAAGTCTTCAAAGTCGTTCAATGGTAGTAATTGAAGAGTTTGCTTAAAGAGAGACCGTTATAAAGACGGTCTTTTAGTTTGTTCATACCTTCAAAGTAACTAATATTATTCTTTAGCATTGAATCCGCCGATATACCCTCCATATAAAAAACAAAAAAATCATATAACCAAATAAAGAGTAAGTATGATGCCAATTTTCACTATGAACGAATAACCCTAATCTCTCAGCAATTTGTTCAAAAATACTAGCACAAACTCCTATGAAAATAATAAATAGAATGTTAGAAAGGGAAGAGAGCCTTTTTGAAAGTTGTAAAAAGATAGTTGTGAAAATCGGTAATATAAATAATGTAAAAGCTATATTGATTGAAAATATAGACGGGAAAGGACGGAGTGGAAAGTCGTACATTCGTTTATTAACAAAGAATATATCTAAACACGTTCCAATAAGACAAGAGAGAAAAACAGTAACTACAAATGCTAAGTTATCACTCTTCTTCTCGGAGAAGGAGGTTTTTATTAGCAAGGATTGCAAGTTCAATTTTTTTAAGTGTCTTGCAGTAGTCTTCAGTAATTTGTCCATTTATATTTTCCTCCTTATTGACTAAATAATTTACAACTTGCCAATCGTTAAACCAATCTTCATGTTCAGTTTCTTCATGTTTCATATTTCGCCATGCGTAAATGAGTGCAGGGCTGTATATACGATACGCACCACTTTTTAATTGGCATTTCCTTATGCGGCGTTTATAAAATTCCCGGGAAAAGGATTCATTTACACTCGAAAATAAATGCGGCCAATAATCTTTCCGTGACCCTGTATGAGGATGATCGTGTGCCCATTTTAAAACTTGAGACACAATACGCTCGTCACGAAATAATGATGAGTATAATCTTTTTCCTAGTAAGATTCGTTCATGTAAAGAAGTAAAATGTTTCATTGTATCACCAAATAGCAATACTTTTTGTTTCTTATCATTTTCGTAGAAGGGGAAAAGGATATGATTAAACTGAAAAAAATCAAAGAGTTTAAATCCAATACTATTTAGTACAGTCTTTTTAAAGTGTGCATTTTGAATGACTCTTTTTTCTAAGTAGTTTTGTTCATTAATAATAGTTGCGATAGCTAATGTTTTTTTGTTGCCTGTTTTCCAAAAATCGTTCCACATCGTTTCCATAAATGTAGAAACATATAAATGAGGGAGAAGATGAAATAACTTTTGGGACTTTTTTACGCTGTACTCATATAGTAAAAATTGTGGATATATATCTTGGAAAATGAGCCAATTACCCCTTTCTAAAAAAGAAAAAAATGTAAGTTGATCTTTTTCAGATAAAAGCTTTGTATATAAATCCCCTTTTAAATCTGTCATATTCCAACCACCGTTTCGTGATACCATATGCCCAAGTAGCGCCCAATGTATTTCAGGATATCTTATGTAAAATTGATAATAGGCACGGGTTCTTGTGACGTTATTTCTATTCATTTGTTTTGTGCGTTCTTTAATCGTAGCAATGATTATTTTTTCTTCTTTCGTTAATGTACTTGTGTTAGTAGAAAGGTTTAGTTTGTTTTTTTGTTTTAGCTCATTTTTTATATTGAACAGGGAGAGGGGAATTGTTGTGGAAAGCTCATTTAATTTATTATTTGGATTGTTATTATGCATTCCATTACCTCCCTTATTATGAGTTTAAACATAGTATTGGTTATAAATCATTGTAGTTTCGTTAATAGAGCCATTCCTTTTATTTTATTACGAGTATGAAAAATAAATGAAAGGTGTTTTTCAGACAAGTCATATAGTTATTTTTCAGAAGTATGAAGAAAACCTCACTGTTGAGAAGTGAAATAAAAAGCAGAAACTATGAAAAAGAGTTTCTGTTTTTTTATTTTGTCAATTAAATGTAACAAACGACGATTATGATTTGAATCAATTAAAAATAATTCAATAGCTTTGATAAACAATATTTTTATTGAAATGCATGGCAGGAGGAAAAGGAATGCTTAATAAAATAATTTTAATTACTGGTGGTACAGGTTCTTGGGGCCATGAACTTATAAAACAATTATTAAAAAAATCACCAAAAGAAATAAGGGTTCTTTCAAGAAACGAAACAGTTCAGTTTGAAATGAAACAGCAATTTGTAAATGACAATAGATTAAAATTTATTATTGGAGATATTCGTGATAAAGAGCAACTACTCTATGCTTGCCAAGGTGTGCATTATGTGTTCCACCTTGCGGCTTTAAAACATGTTCCAGTATGTGAATATTATCCTTATGAAGCTATAAAAACAAATATACATGGTACGCAAAATGTAATTGAAGCATCTATTCAGAATCAAGTTGAGAAAGTCATATATGTTTCAACTGATAAAGCGGCGGATCCATCGAATACGTATGGGATGACAAAAGCAATTGGTGAAAAGTTAATGGTCCATGCGAATCTACAAACGAAGAAAACAAAATTTATTTGTGTTCGTGGCGGGAATGTTTTAGGTACGAGTGGTAGTGTGGTACCGCTTTTTAAAAAGCAAATTAAAAGATTTTCACAAGTAGGGATTACTGATTCAAATATGACTAGATTTTTCTTAACAATTGAAGATGCTGTTGGGTTGTTATTTAAAGCAGCATCTGAAGGAAGAGGAGGAGAGATCTTTGTTATGAAAATGCCAGCTTGTAAAATAACAGATTTAGCAGAAGTACTAATTGAAGATTCGAAAAATACAAACGTGAAGATAAAAGAGGTAGGGATACGGCCAGGTGAAAAATTAAGTGAAATGCTTTTATCTGAGGTAGAGAGTAAAACAAGTATAAGTTTTGATCAGAATTATTTTGTTGTACTACCTACCATTCATATAGATGGGCTGCAAGAGTATTATGCTGATTATCCAATTGTGAATGTGAGGAGCTTTAGTTCCCAACAAGGTTTACTTTCGAAACATGAGGTGAAACAAATGTTAGAGAAAGGAGGGCTTTTATTATGAAAGAAAATGCGAGCATTTTAATAACTGGTGCAAATGGTTTCACAGGACGCCATGCTTGCCAATATTTTTTAGACCAAGGTTTTCATGTAATTCCTATGTTTCAAAATCGTTCACATATAGAAAAGTTTAGAAACGGTATTACTTGTAATTTAACAAATAAAAGTGAAGTAATGAAGGTGATAAAACAAATAAAACCAGACTATGTATTGCATTTAGCAGGAAGAAACTCTGTCATAGAGTCTTGGACAGCTTCGCTAGAATATATGGAGATTAATGTAATGGGGACTTTATATTTATTAGAAGCAATTAAGCAAGAAGCCCCGCACTGTAGAACATTAGTTATAGGGTCTGCGTTGCAAGTAGATGTGATGAACAATATAAAGGTTTCAAATCCATATAGTTTAAGTAAAACGGTACAAGTTATTATTGCGGAGGCTTGGGGCGGATTAATGGATTCGAATATTATCATTGTAAAGCCCTCAAACTTAATTGGTCCAGGGGTATCGAACGGCATTTGTTCTATCCTTGCAAAAAAAATGATAGATATAGAGTCGGGCAAAAGTGAAGCAATTATTGAAGTAAATAGTTTGAAAGACAGTAGAGACTTTTTAGATGTACGTGATGCAGTTAAAGCGTATCATGTGTTATTACGTGATGGTGTAAATGGAAAACAATACAACATTGGATCAGGAGTAAAACGATCTTTATTAGATGTATTGGAACAATATAAAGGATTAACACAGCTGAATTTTACAATAAAAGAAATACAGACTGGCAGGGTGGATTCGAACGAAACTTTATTATTAGAGGATATAAAAAATTTGGGGTGGGTACCGGAAATTCAATTTCATCATTCATTAAAAGATGTACTTGAGTATGCGAAGTACAGTGACTAACATACAATAAATGAATTTGCATTCAACGAAAAATATAAAAGGGTGTAAGTAATATATGACTTGTTACGAATCTATAAATAATCAAGATATGCTATATTTTTCAATTGTTGACACGTTGGATTGGGAAGATGAAGAAGAACATATTTCGCGTCTTTATGAGGCAATAAATAAATTTCGAGTATACGTGGAAAACGACGAAAGGATGAATCAAAAAAAACGAGCAGTTGAGTTGGAAACGAAGTTTGTGATACAAGTCTTTGCTCAGCATGAATGTAGTGAGTATGGAAACGAATTTTATGAACTCATAAAAGATCTTCTGCAAGATATAGGATTTGAGTTAAAGATTTTTATGAATCAAAAAAATAATAGCCTTACTTACATATAAAAGGTAAGTAGTGGGATTTTTGTATCAATTATTTTAATAATAAAGGTGGATATAAGTTATGAGCAAAACGATTCTTTTTACTGGAGGCGGTACAGCCGGACACGTTATGATTAATATTGTATTGATTCCTAAATTTATAGAAAAGGGATGGAGAGTCGAGTATATTGGATCTCAAAATGGAATTGAAAAAGTATTAGTTCAAAATGTTAAGTACAATAGTATTTCAACGGGGAAGCTTAGGAGATATTGGGATTGGGAGAATTTGAAAGATCCTTTTAAAATTATACACGGTTGTTTACAAAGTTATAAATTAATAAAGAAAATGAAGCCTGATGTTATCTTTTCTGCTGGAGGATTTGTATCAGTTCCTGTAGTTATAGGGGCATGGTTAAATAGTGTACCTATAATAATACGTGAACCAGATAGCACTTTAGGACTTTCAAATAAAATAGCATTGCCTTTTGCTACAAAACTATGCACAACGTTTCCTCAAACGGGGGGTAATGTAAGTACTGAGAAGAAGGTTTATGTAGGGCCGATTGTGAGAGAAGAAATTGAGGGAGGTAACATATTACGAGGAAGAAGTTATTGTAAATTTAGGGAAGATAAACCAGTATTGTTAGTAATGGGTGGGAGTCAAGGAGCTCAATGGATAAATGATATGGTCAGGAAAAGTTTAGATACATTATTAGTAAACTTTAATATTGTTCATATGTGTGGTAAAGGGAAGGTGGACCCAGCTATTGGAATGGAAGGTTATATGCAATTTGAATATATAGGGGAAGAGTTGCCACATATGCTGAATATGGCAAGTGTTGTAGTTTCCAGAGCGGGTTCTACTGCTATTTCTGAATTGTTATTTTTGAAGAAACCGATGCTGCTTATTCCACTAACTAGTGGTTCTAGTAGAGGTGATCAAGCTCTAAATGCTGAGTATTTCGCACGACTAGGGTATGCGGAAGTATTACTTCAAGATAGAATAAGTATTAGCACATTTACAAATGCAGTAAATGTGCTATATGAAAATAAGGAGAAATATATTCAAAACATGAATGGATTTAAGAAAACAAATGATGAGGGAATTCATCAATTAGTAGATTTAATAAATAAAGTAGGGAAATAAAAGGAAAGAAGAGAGCTTCTTTCCTTTTTACTATAGTTTTTCGAATTCACTATTACCAATATCGCTTATATGCCGCATAGAGTTAAAACATAGAGACTTAAATGTGATTTTATTGGATATTCATTCGTACTCATTTAGTTTACTATTGGGGAATGCCGTTTTCTAACATCTCAGTAAACTCATTGGCATAAATAGGCTTACTGTAATAGTATCCTTGAATAAAGTGACATTTATTTTGTGCAAGGAAGTCCACGTGCTCTTGCATCTCTACCCCTTCAGCGATGACTGACATTTCTAGCGTATGTGCTAAAGTAATAATTGTTTTAATAATTTCTTTACCATCATCACAAGTTTCAGACATTGTAATAAATTCTCTCGGGATTTTTAAAGTATCAATTGGATATAAAGGTAAGTATGCTAATGAAGAATAGCCTGTACCAAAATCATCAATTGATATGTGGATTCCTAATTTTTTTAGTGTGCGTAGTTTCAATAAGGTTTCTTTTTCATCCATCATTGCAATTCGTTCCGTTAATTCTAAATCAAGAAGATTTGCTGGTAATTTTGTATCTGCTAAAGTCGAAGAGATTGAGTTCACGAAGTCTTCTTGTTCAAATTCTGTAGCGGATAAATTCACTCCTATCTTCAAATTAGAATAGCCAGATGTATGCCAAACTTTCATTTGTTCACACGCTTTTTGCAACGTCCATTTTCCGATTGGGATGATTTGTGATGTTTCTTCAGCAATTGGAATGAACTCATATGGAGAAATAAGCCCTAATTCTGGATGATTCCAGCGAATAAGTGCTTCAGCACCAATGATTGTATTCGATTTACTATCAACTTGTGGTTGATATAAAAGGAATAGTTCTTCGTTTTGAATAGCATTTGGTAAATCTTTTTCTAATCGTAACCGCCTTTCAATTCTTTTAGCAATTACCTCGTCATAAATAGAGAACGCATTCAGTTCCTTTTTCTTAGCGTCGTACATAGCAACATTCGCGTGTTTTAGAAGTGTAGTGGCATCGATTCCGGAAAATGGATAAATAGCGATACCAATACTAAGTGATAAGTTCAATTCATGTCCATTTACTATAAATGGTGTTTTTATTGCATCAAATAATTGATTGCATAGGTGTAATAATGAATCATGATCGGTATAATCCTCAATTAAAACTGTAAATTCATCCCCGCCAATTCTTGATAAGGGAACGTGTGATGGAAGATGTAATTGAAAACGTTTTGCAACTTCCTCTAATACATAATCTCCTGCTGGATGTCCAAGTGTATCATTAATAATTTTAAAGCGATCTAAATCTAAATAAAGCAGCGCAAATTCACGTTGCGTCGTTTGAGCATTTTGTATGATTTGCTTTAACTTTTTATGAAAAAATGCTCGATTTCCGGTTTTAGTAACAGTATCGTGAAATGCTAAATATTTAATTTCTTGTTGCTGTTGTTTTAATGCAGTAATATCTTTCACCATAATGTAGCTTCCAGAAATTTGACCATCAATCATAATAGGAACGATGGTTACATATAAAAAATAAGTAAATCCATCTTTATATTGAGAACGGAGCTGTACAGATGTTGATTTTTGTTTTTTAACTTGCTCTAATGCGAAGGCAAGCTTATGCTTATCTTCATCTAAAATAATGGAAAAACATGTTTCACCAAGTAACTCATTCGTAGGTGCACCAAGTAAAATACTTCCAGCTTTGTTTACATTTAAAAATACGCCATGTAAATCAATAGTAAAGATCGGATCAGGATGATATTCATATAACGACTTGAACCTTTGTTGTTTTTGCGATAAAGCATCTGATTGTTTAACTAAATCTGAAGTTCTTAAAGTGATTTTTTCCTCTAACTTAGCATTAAACGCTTGTAAATGTTGAGTTAACTTGTTATTTTGCATGCGCACAATTGAATGACGAACAAGTACGAAAATAAAAGCGATACAATTGCCTGTAATGAGAGTTGAAGAGGATGTTTGCTCCTTCAGTGTAAATCCGATTAATATCGCAACTGTAAGGTATGGGAATATAACTAAAACTTTGCGTCCAAATGTTGGATGTACAATAAAGTACTTTTTATTACTACTGTAATCTTTTGAAAGAGAACCAGCTATTGCAATGAGTAATATAGGTACTCTATATAAAAGACGTAATAACGCTATAGCTTCATATGATAAATGCTGATTTAAATAAAAATAAATATAGTTCAATATTGCAGAACTTATTAATACGAAGATAAAGATATGTACTTTCTTCTTTGAATGGAAAATCGTTGGACGAAAAAAGAGGCTGGCTCCTAACAATAAAAATAATAAATCTGCAATTGGATAAAGAAAGGCAAGTAAAACATCTCCGATTGAAAGCGAGAATATATTTAAATCCGGTTGATTAAATATATACCATTCTAGTGTGAATATGGCAGTAAGGACTATACATATGTCACAAATAAAGAAAGCTTTTTCCCATTTGTTGCATTCTTTCATGATTTTATATGAGAAAGCAAAAAGGAAGAAGAATAAAAAGAGTACGTAAAATGCGTCAGATACAGTAAAATGATGGATTGGGAGTTGAAAAAAAGCGTTTTGATACGTATATACTATTTTTCCTAATAAGAAACTGCCTGTTGCGATCGCAATACATATCCAAAAAGGCCCAGAACTAACTTTTTTTGAGTATATAGAGTAAATCAATGATATCAATGTAATAGTTTCAACAATGAGTGAAGAAAAACGTACATTGAAATCTGAGAAATAGCTTGGAAACAAAAAGAAAAGGATAAAGCAATATCCTAAATAACATATTAAAGTAGTTATCAATATGCGGAATTGTAAATTTGTAGTTGTTTTCAATAAAATCACCTTCTTAAGTTTGTGCTATTTACGTATTATCTATACGTAAGAATATTACTTATGGATGATTGTATCAGATTTTCTAGAAAAAATCTTCGTAATATGAATGGTGAAAAGTGTATACCACTTTTGAAAAAATTCAATTTATTATAGATGCACCTATTATAGTTACATTTTGTTTTTATTTAATTAAAACTTTATTTTAAGGGAACGGGGAGAAAATTTATGTAGTAATTTATCTTATCAAATGTCATAGATTTTTAGCAGCGTGTAAAAATAAATGTAAAATTGCATACTGTTGTTATTTTATTATTAAAAGCTTAGGCGATATATGATGGTTATGTTGAAATATAAGCTAAGTTAGAATGAAAATCAAAGCGTTAGTTTAATGAAAAATAAATAGGAATAGCATTTATTTTTTTATTCAACCATGTTATCAAGTTATGTGCAATTTCTATGACAGCTACGGGATCGACAGGCCCAACGGGAGAAACGGGAGTAACCGGTCCAACTGGGGAAACAGGCTCAACGGGTCCAACGGGAGCAACTGGGGAAACAGGCTCAACGGGTCCAACGGGAGCCACAGGATCGACAGGCCCAACGGGAGCAACTGGTGCAACCGGATCGACGGGTCCAACGGGAGAAACGGGCCCAACCGGCCCAACCGGATCGACTGGAACAAATGCTACAGCGAATTCTATGTATGCAGGTAATACAGCAGGAAGTATTATTGCTGTTGTGGTAGGTGGTACGGATGTAACTTTGCCTAGCAATCAGAATTTAGATGCGTTTACAGTGAATGGAACGAATGATACTTTTACAGTACCTGTAACGGGGCGTTACTATTTAACGTACCAAATTAATACAACAGCTGCATTGCTTGTTAGCTCAAGGCTATTATTAAACAGTGTTGCAATACCCGGTTCTATACTTGTGCCAGTTGTAGCTACATCTAGTTTTAATAACGATGTAATCACAAATTTAACTGCTGGCGACACACTAACTTTACAATTATTTGGCTTATTGGGAGCTGTTACATTATTAGGTGGTGGGGGTTCAGTAGGTGCTGCGTTAACCGTTATTCGACTTAGCTAGGAATACATTTTTAGGTTAGAGACGATTTGTAGATAATGTATTACGAAAATGAATCTGATACTGTGTCAGATTCATTTTTTATTTATTGTAAATGTAGTGTTGTGAGGACAAGTTTGAAGTTCTTAAGTATGATGGAGTTATGTTTGGTCTACCGGATGAAGAATATCATTTAGAGTTTACGAGACACGTAGATGGAAGTCCATGCCCAGCTCCAACGAAAGATAATTTACTTGTATTTTATATATTTTCACTCATTTGTTTTTTGTTTTTGTTATCTAAACTATGTAAGAGCATTTGAAACGTTTTGAATGAGCGCTGAAAGATTGGACTTTGGATAAAAGTGTATAGAAAAGTTACGATGAAAACAGGGCCTCCTAACATATATCCAATGACTAGTACAAAGCATTCTACAATGATACGAGCACGGCTAATAGACAGTCCTGTTTTATCAGAAATGGTAAGCATGAACCCATCACGAGGTCCAGCGCCAATTCCAGCAGCAACATACATGCCGCCCCCAATGCCTGTAATTACAATACCGGAAAATAAAATAAGTAGGTTTATCCATAAATAATGAGTAGAATGCGGAAGGATATTTAATTGTAAGAAAAAGTCCATAATAGGGCCAATAAGTAATGCATTCAAAAACGTACCTACGTTTATATATTTCGGATCTACTAGTAAAGAAATAAGAACAAGACATAATCCGCATATAACACTCCAAGTACCAATTGTCCATCCAAACTGTTGATAGAGAGCCATATTTAAAACTTCCCAAGGATGTAAACCGAGAAATTTAACCTTGACTGCAAGAGCATTTCCGAGCCCAAAGAAAATTAATCCTAAGAAAAAAAGAAAATAACGAAAGAGAGTTAGCCTCATCTTTTGATCCTCCCATATTATATAATTATGTATATTACATGTTGGGATTTAAATGTACAAATATTATGTCTTTTTGCGATGTGTTCTAAGTCGTTAACGATGTAAATGGAATATATATCTTTACAGTCAAAAAAGTTAAAATATTTCATTATACGGATTATAATAGAGAAAGAATGATAAAAAGGGAGTGAACGAATTTGAAACAAGAACTTATTGAAAGATTTACGAGATATGTAAAGGTTGATACACAATCAAACGAAGAAAGTCATACAGTACCATCAACACTTGGACAAATTGAGTTTGGTAAGTTGTTAGTGGAAGAGTTAGAAGAGATTGGTTTATCAGAAGTCACGATGGATGATAATGGCTATGTAATGGCAACACTTCCTGCTAATACGGATAAGGATGTTCCTGTTATCGGTTTTTTAGCACACTTAGATACAGCAACAGATTTTACTGGGGAAAATGTGAAACCACAAATTCATGAAAACTTTGATGGTAATGCTATTACGTTAAATGAAGAGTTAAATGTTGTGTTAACACCTGAACAGTTCCCTGAATTACCATCTTATAAAGGACATACGCTTATAACAACAGATGGGACAACACTTCTTGGGGCTGATGATAAAGCAGGTCTTACAGAAATCATGACTGCGATGAACTATTTATTACATAATCCGCAAATTAAGCACGGTAAGATTAGAGTAGCGTTCACACCGGATGAAGAGATTGGCCGCGGTCCATCTCATTTTGATGTAGACGCTTTTGGAGCATCATTTGCTTATACGATGGATGGAGGTCCTTTAGGCGGATTAGAATATGAAAGTTTTAACGCTGCAAGCGCAAAATTAACCTTTAAAGGAACAAATACACACCCTGGAACAGCGAAAAATAAAATGCGTAATGCAAGTAAACTTGCGATGGAGTTTCATGGGCAACTACCAGTAGAAGAGGCGCCGGAATATACAGAGGGATACGAAGGGTTTTATCATTTAATTTCTTTAAATGGTGATGTTGAGCAAAATAAAGCATATTATATTATTCGAGATTTCGATCGTAATAATTTTGAGGCGCGTAAAGATAACATCAAAAACATTGTGAAGTGTATGCAAGAGAAGTATGGAGAAGACGCTATTGTATTAGAGATGAATGATCAGTATTATAATATGCTTGAAAAAATCGAACCAGTTCGAGAAATTGTTGATATTGCTTATGAAGCGATGAAAAAATTAGATATCGAGCCAAATATTCACCCAATTCGTGGGGGAACAGATGGATCACAATTATCATATATGGGATTACCGACACCAAATATTTTCACTGGTGGAGAAAACTACCACGGTAAATTCGAGTATGTTTCTGTAGATAATATGGAAAAAGCTGTTCAAGTTATTGTAGAAATCGTAAGACTATTTGAAGAACAAGCGTAAAATGAAATCCAAGTAGTATGAAATGCTACTTGGATTTTTTTGTTGTAAAAATTTTCTATTGAAATGATATACTATATGCAATAGAACAGTTCCGATTCTATAGTAGAAAATATATTAGATTTTCTATTTTTAGAAAGGGGTAATGTTATGAGTGGAGATCAATTTCATGGGTATATAGGCACATACACGAAAGCGGATAGTAAGGGCATTTATAAATTTACACTTGATACAACAGTTGGAGAAATTAAAGGTATAGAATTAGCAGCTCATGTAGGCAGTCCCACGTATTTAACAATGAGTCATAACAACCAGTACCTTTATTCTGTTGCGAAGGATAATACATTAGGTGGAATCGCTAGCTTTACTATAAATAACGAAACGAGAAATCTCGATGTGATTAATACACAGTTTTTACATGGGGCATCTCCTTGTTATATAGGTGTAAATCAAGAGAATAGTACTGTAGTAGTAGCAAATTATCATAAAGGAACAATTGAATCTTATAAGGTGAACAAGGAAAATGGGAGTGTGAGTGCAGCTACGTCAATTGTAGAGCATTTTGGATCAGGTCCAAATGAAGAAAGACAAGAAAAAGCGTATGCCCATTATTCAAATTTTACACCTGATCAAAAATATGTAATAGCAGTTGATTTAGGAATTGATAAATTGATTACATATAAAGAGTATAGCGGAGAATTAATAGAAGTTCATAGGTTATCCGTTCATCCTGGTAGTGGACCAAGGCATTTTGTATTTCATCCAAATAGAAAATACGCTTACGTAATTACAGAGCTTAGTTCAGAGGTTATTGTGCTGGCATATGATGCAGAGAAAGGTAGTTTTAAAGAAATACAGTACATAGCAACGTTACCTGAGAATTATAGTGAGAATAGTTATGGAAGTGCCATCCATATTTCTTCTGATGGCCGTTTTGTTTATGCAGCAAATAGAGGGCATAATAGCATTGCTGTTTTTCAGGTGAATCAACATTCAGGAGAGCTCATCTTTGTTGAAACAGTATCGACAGAGGGAAATTGGCCACGTGATTTCTCTTTAGATCCGACAGAAAAGTTTATTGTTGCGGCCAATGAAAAATCTAATGCGCTTACTTTATTTGCGAGAAATCAATTGACAGGGAAATTAACACTCATGCAGCATAGAATAAGTGTGCCAGAACCAGTATGTGTGAAGTTTTTACATGCGAAAAAGTAGATAGTTTAGCCTATCTACTTTTTTGTTAGAAGATTTTAATATAGAACACGCCATAAATAAAAGGTGGCATAAGATTCCCAATTTGTCCAGCGTGAAGCAAATTCTTTTATTTCATTTTTAGTTGGTTTATTTTCTGCACCTGTTAAAAATTTTATTGCATTATGTAGACCGACATCATCAATTGGGAAGGCGGATGGAAACCGTAAGCAACGCATTAAAACATAATTAGCCGTCCAGGGCCCCACGCCACGGATATTCGTTAGTAGTTTCTCAGCTTGCTTGAAATCTTTTATTTGTAATAAAGATTCTTTTGATAACTTTTCCTCCGCAATGAGTTGTGCAATTCCGATTAAGTATTCACACTTTTTAGTCGTCATTTTTAATTTGGCTAAGTCTTCTACATCTATATTTGCAATTACTTCTGGGGATGGGAAGAGCCAATGCTTTCTTCCGTTCCATTCTATACATTCGCCAAACTGTTCAACAAGACGTCGCTTTAAAGTATAGGCGAAGGCGAGGTTAATTTGTTGACCGAGAACCCCCCAGCATAGTGCTTCAAATAGGTCGGGAATCCCCATATTGCGAAGTCCATAATAGTCTTTAATTGGTTTTTGAAGGAGAGGGTCATACTTGGCTAAGTTGTAAAAGGGAATTAAATTTATATCTAAATCAAACCACTCCCATACATACTTCGCTACTATAGCGCGAATCCACTTTTGTGAAGGAATAGCATCTCTTAAAAAGCGTATTTGAATATTTCCCGCAGTATTTATACTTGTTTCAATTAAAGGATTTACTCCTTGTATAGGAACGACTCTATAGATTTTGTTATCTTCAATACGAAACATACACTCATTTTTAGAACGCGAAAGGTAGCGTACGTTTTCCTTAAAGCTAAATTCTTTCGGAGCGATTAATATTAACGTGTTGCCGTCATCTTTCCATGCACCATATGGAAGGTGAGGACAACACGTTTTACAAGATGTGTAACCAGCCTGTTCAGCTAATTTTCTAGATTCAAATTTTATAATGGCATCTGAATTTTTTTGTTGATTACACCAAGGAAAGCAATAGTCTTTTGATAATTTTGTGCCGATAAAATAGGGAGCATCCCATTCATCAGGAATTATAGTTTCTGTCATTATGAACCCCCTATAGTGTTTCTAACTTTAATAGTTCTTTTTTCATTTCTAGACCACCTCTAAAGCCAGTTAGCTTTCCGTTTTTTCCTAAAATGCGATGGCAAGGAATTGTAATGAGGAGAGGATTTGCCCCGATTGCGGTACCGACAGCACGTACTGCTTTTGGCTGTTGAATCCATTCTGCAATATTAGAATATGAATAAGTTTTCCCATAAGGAATTTCACGTAATGCATTCCATACAGTTAATTGGAAAGATGTCCCATAAGCCTCGATAGGAAATGTAAAGTTTTTTCGCTTATGTTCGAAATACTCGATGAGTTCTTTTATATATGGTTGTAAGCGGGTATGGCTTTGAACTAATGTATGCTGTGGAAGTTTTTTACTAGCCCAAGTAGTTAGTTCTTCAAAAGTTTGCTTTTGCGATCCGATGAAGCATAATCCATTTGAAGTTGCTGCAACATGCAGCTGCCAATTTTCATGAACAAACAATGTCCAATATATCGTTTTATTTATATTTGATTCCATTTCATCATTCCTCGTTTGTAACATTTGTTTTTCGATATTCAGTAGGGGTAAATCCTGTTTTCTTTTTAAATAAAGTTGCAAAATGAGCCGAGTTTTCTATGCCAACAGCATGACTAATTTCCGTAATGGATTGACTTGTATGCGTTAGATATTCCATCGCTTTTGCAATTCTTAATTGTTGTATATAATCGGTCGGGCTAATGCCTACAATTCGCTTAAAGGTACGTTGTAAATGATAAGGGCTGCCGTGGCACATTTCTGCGAGTATGTCTAAAGTTAATGCATCACAATAATGGTTTTGCATATACTCTTTAATTTGCTTTACCCACTCTTCATTTGGTAAGGTTAGTCCATTTGGTTTACAACGTTTGCATGGACGGAATTTTTCATGCAGCGCTTGCTGTGCATGAAGAAATATTTTTACATTGTTTTTATTAGGCACTCTTGATTTACATGATGGACGACAAAAAATACCCGTTGTTTTTACTGCATAAAAAAATGTAGCATCGTACGAAGAGTCGTTATGAATGATGGCTTGCCAGTACTCAGCTGTTAAGGGATATTCCTTACTTTCTAAATGTGCATCTTTATGCCACAAGCGAATCACCTCCGAAATTAGTATAACCTGAACGAAGTACATATGTACGCAATTACGAATGTAAGAGCAAGATTACAAAGATGAAAATATGATAGTTTTTCTATTTTGTGTTAGCATGAAATTTGAAAATGAACATCAAGAGGAGGAGCATGAATGAAGTTTATTTCATGGAATGTAAATGGTTTGCGAGCAGTTATCGCAAAAGGTGGATTTATAGAATATTTAGAAGAATCTAACGCAGATATTTTTTGTTTACAAGAAATTAAATTACAAAGTGGACAAATTGATCTAGATTTAGAAGGATACTATACCTATTGGAATTATGCTGTGAAAAAAGGATATTCGGGAACCGCAATTTTTACAAAAAAGAAACCGATTTCTGTTACATTCGGTTTAGGAATCGAAGAGCATGATCAAGAAGGAAGAGTCATTACATTAGAGTTCGAAGATTTTTACATGATAACGCTGTATACACCAAATGCGAAGCGAGGGTTAGAACGTTTAGATTACAGAATGGAATGGGAGGATGCATTCCTATCGTATATTAAGCGATTAAATGAAAAGAAACCAGTTATCTTTTGTGGGGATTTGAATGTCGCTCATAAAGAAATTGATTTAAAAAACCCGAAAACAAATCGAAAAAACCCTGGATTTTCAGATGAAGAAAGAGAAAAATTCACGCGTATTTTAGAAGAAGGATTTGTTGATACGTATCGTTATTTATATCCTGACAAAGAAGGCGCATATTCATGGTGGTCGTATCGTATGGGGGCAAGGGCGAAAAATATTGGATGGCGTTTAGATTATTTTGTGATTTCTGAAAGGCTAAAAAATAAAATAATCGATGCAAAAATTAATAGTGAAGTAATAGGATCAGATCATTGTCCTGTTGAATTACGTATGGAGTTTTAAAATGAACTCGTTGAAGAAGTATCTATCAATAATAAAGATAGATACTTTTTTTGATTCTGTTTGTTAAAATTTTTCAAATCATTCTTGAAATAATAGAATATTAACTATATACTTAATAACGATAATCATTATCACCGATAACGATTGTAATTATTATGGGATGAGGGTGGAAAAGAATTTGATATTAGGGGAAGTGAACGAGAATGAGCTTTCATTTGAGGTAGATTTGTTAATGACATGAAATATAGATAAGAAATATAGATAAGAAATATGTTTCATATAATTAAAGATCATTATTAAAATAATATATTCTAAGATTTTGAGAGGAGATATATATGAATAAGAAATTATTTACATTAGGGATGGTTACAGTTTTAAGTGTAGGTTTAGCAGCATGTAATAGTGCGGACAAAACTTCTGGGGAACAAAAACAACAAACAAAAGCGACTGAAACGAAAAAAGATGAGAAGCAAAAAATTACATACTTAGGAAAAGAATATACAGTACCTGCGAAAGTGGATAAAATTGCAACAGCTAGTTTAGAATCTATGGAAGATGCAGCAGTACTTGGTATTAAACCAGTAGGTGCAATTACTGTAGGTGGCAAATTGCCAACGTATCTTGCGAAAGATTTAGAAGGTGCAAAATCTATCGGTGAGAAAATGCAACCGAATTTTGAAACATTACTTCAGTTAAAACCAGATGTTATTACATCTAGTACGAAATTTCCAGCAGAAACAGCTGAAAAATTTACGAAGGTAGCCCCAACGTTACCGGTATCGCACGTTTCGACAAATTGGGAAGATAACCTGAAATTAATGGGAGAACTAACTGGTAAAAAAGATAAAGCAGAAAAAATTATTAAAGATTACAAAGCTGATGCCGAAAAAGCAAAAGAAAAGATTGGAGGTAAATTAAAAGATAAAAAGGTGCTTGTAATAAGGCTAAGAGCGAATGACTTATACCTTTACCCAGAGGGAGTATACTTCAATCCTGTAATTTATAAAGATTTAGGTTTAACTGTTCCAGAGCAAATTAAATCTGTAAAAGCACAAGAAAAAATTTCTTTAGAAAAACTTGCTGAAGTCAACCCAGATTATGTCTTCCTACAATATGAGGAAAGTGAAAATAATAAGCCAAAAGTGCTAGAAGAAATCGAAAGTAATCCAATTTGGCAAAGTATGAATGCTGTAAAAGATAAGAAAGTATTTGTAAATGCTGTAGATCCAATGGCGCAAGGTGGTACAGCTTGGAGTAAAACAGCGTTCTTAAAAGAAGCAGTAAAAAACTTATCTAAATAATTAAATAAGTAAGGTGCGTTGAATGATATGCAGAAAACAAATTCGGTACCAGTAACGTTTTTATGTGTAGCACCCATACTGATTTTACTTACAGTTATACTTTCTATTTTATATGGGGCGAAAAACATTGATGTTGAAACAGTTTGGAATGCATTATTCCATTTTGATTCGGGCGATGTAAATCACAATATTATTATTACTTCTCGTTTACCAAGGGTAGTTGCAGCTCTTTTAGTAGGAGCATTTCTAGCGATATCAGGAGCACTTATGCAGGGGATGACAAGAAACTATCTTGCATCCCCTTCTATTATGGGTGTGACGGATGGAGCAGCTTTTGCAATTACAATTTGCATGGTATTCCTTCCAGGAATGTCTTCGATCAATATGATTTTATGTTCGATGGTGGGATCTGCGCTAGGAGCTGGAATTGTTTTCGGATTCGGATCACTACTGCGAAATGGATTATCGCCAGTAAGATTAGCAATTATAGGAACTGTTATAGGTACATTTTTAAGTAGTGTTTCCGCTGCAATTGCTTCTTATTTTCAAATTTCTCAAAATGTTAGTTTTTGGTTCAATGCCAAGCTAGATCAAGTAGATCCGAATATAATTAAGTTAACGATACCTTTTGGTGTAGTTGGCATTATTTTAGCGCTTTTAATATCGAAATCTATTACAATTCTTTCTTTAGGAGAAGAGGTTTCTATTAATTTAGGTCAACGTACAAAACTAGTAAAAGCGATGGCAATTCTATCTGTTATCTTTTTAACGGGAACGGCAGTTGCTTTAGTAGGAAAAGTTGGTTTTGTGGGATTAATTATTCCTCATATTACTCGCTTTTTAATTGGCGTAGATTATAAATGGATTGTACCGTGTTCTGGAGTTATTGGTGGGGTTTTTCTAGCTTTATGTGATGTATTAAGTAGATTTATAAATTATCCATTTGAAACACCGATTGGAGTCGTTACGTCTTTAATTGGGATTCCTTTCTTCCTTTATTTAATTCGTACAAGAGGAGGAGAGAGACATGCTTAAAAGTTCAAGTCAACGTTTTGTAATGACTATGGGCATTAGTATATTTTTAATTTTGTGTGCGATTTATATTAGTTTAACGAATGGTACATTTGATATTACGGTTACGGACGTATTCCGAACGATTTTTCGGATTGATCCTGTACCTGAACATGATTTAGTTATATTTGATTTTAGACTTCCTCGAATTGTAATTGCTGGATTAGTAGGATTAGGGCTTGGCGTTGCTGGTGCTGTTATTCAAGGGATTACAAGAAACGGTTTAGCTGATCCAGGTATTTTAGGAGTAAATGCTGGTGCAGGAACTGCAATTGTAATTTTTATGTTCTTCTTCCAAGGACAAATAAAAAGTACTGATTGGATTTCTATTATGATGATGCCGATGTTCGGCTTAATTGGCGGGTTAGGTGCAGCTGTATTAATTTACATATTTTCTTGGCGGAATGGGAAATTAGATTCGCAGCGTCTTTTACTAACAGGAATTGCAATAGGATCAGGATTTGGGGCATTTTCTATGTATTTATCACTGAAAATGAAAGCAACTGATTTTGAAATGGCAGCTGTTTGGGTTTCTGGAAGTATATATAGTGCAAACTGGAAATATATTGTTGCTATGTTGCCATGGCTCATTATATTAATACCTATTATAAAAAGAAAAGCGTATTTACTCGATTTATTCCAATTGGAAGAGACGAGTATTACAAGTTTAGGAGTTTCAGTAGAGAGAGAAAAATCTATTTTATTATTAAGTAGTATTGGGTTAGTAAGTGCGTGTGTTGCTTTTTCAGGTAGTATTGGATTTGTTGGATTAATGGCACCACATATTGCTAAGCGCCTTGTCGGTATTCAGCATAAGCATGTTATTCCTGTATGTGGAGTAATAGGCATGTTACTTGTCATCGCTTCTGATTTTATTGCGAAAACAATATTTACACCTGTAGAATTGCCAGTTGGGATTGTTATTTCAATTGTCGGTGTGCCGTATTTCTTATATTTACTTTACAAGGCGAAAGCGTAAGGGGGGGATAAAAAGTGAATGTTTTAAGTGCAGAAAACTTAGAAACGAGTTATGAGAAACTGACGGTGTTTCGTGATTTAAATGTGGAAATACAAGAAGGAAAAGTAACGACGATTATAGGACCAAATGGCTGCGGAAAATCTACATTACTAAAAACAATGGGGCGTATTTTAAAACAAAAAAGCGGTAAAGTGTATTTACAAGGACAGGATTTAAATACGATTTCAACGAAGCAAATCGCAAAACAATTAGCTTTACTTCCGCAAAATCCTATTGCTCCAGGAGAGCTGAAAGTAGAAGAGTTAATTTCTTATGGGCGTTATCCCCATCGTAATAACGTGAATAAGCTAACGTCAAAAGATAAAGAAATGATTGATTGGGCATTAGATATTACAAAAACATCAGCATTCCGTACAAGGCAAATTGCAAATTTATCGGGTGGACAAAGACAAAAGGTATGGTTAGCGATGGCGTTAGCACAAGAAACAGAAGTTTTATTATTAGATGAGCCAACTACATACCTTGATATGTCCCATCAATTAGAAGTGTTGCAAATAGTTGAGAAGTTGAATAGGGAGCATAATTGTACGGTTGTCATGGTGTTACATGATATTAACCATGCAGCTAGATTTTCTGACGAAATTATTGCGATGAAAGAAGGAAAGATTATTACAACGGGGAATCCAATGAAAATCATAACAAATGAAGTGTTAAAAAATGTGTTTCATATAGATGCAAGGGTAATGATAGATCCGTATAATGGTGCTCCCGTTTGTTTTGGTTACGATAGTGTGTTTCAAGAAGAAAAGGCAGAAATGTATGTAACAAGCTAAGAGGAGGATAGCATGCAATGAACACTGGTATCGAAAAACAACAAATTATAACGTCGAATACAGAACAGTGGAAGATATACTCAACAGTAGAGAATCGTGAGTATCAAATTCATATTTCAAAACCGAAACAGCCAGCGCCTGATTCCGGTTATCCCGTCATATATGTATTAGATGGTAATGCTTTTTTTCAAACGTTTCATGAAGCAATTAAAATTCAGTCAGTAAGAGCAGAAAAAACAGGTGTTTCGCCAGCTATCGTAGTCGGTATTGGTTATCCGATTAAAGGAGCATTTTCAGGTGCTGAAAGGTGCTATGATTTTACGCCATCCATACTTTCAGAGAATGCACCACTAAAACCAGACGGTAAGCCGTGGCCTAAATCAGGCGGGGCACATAACTTTTTGAAATTTATTGAAGAAGAATTGAAGCCTCAAATTGAAAATAGTTTTGAAATTGATAGGGGAAAACAAACGATATTTGGTCATTCCCTTGGGGGGTTATTTGCACTGCATGTATTATTTACAAACATAAACGCTTTTCAAAATTATTTCATTAGTAGTCCGTCTATTTGGTGGAATAATCAATCTGTCCTTGAAAAGGAAGGTACATTTATAAAAGAGCTAAATAAAGAGAATGCTGAAGCTAGAGTCTTTCTTACAGTTGGTGGATTGGAAAGAGAGCATATGGTTGTAGATGCAAATGCATTATCAGAACGTTTCCTTCAATTGCAACATGATAAATTTAGATTTAAGTTTTATGAGGCTGAAGGAGAGAATCACGCGTCTGTCGTACCAACCTCTTTAAGTAAAGGGCTAAGATTTATTAGTCATGTATAGAAGGTGTATATGAAAAAGGGTAAGCTATTGCTTACCTTTTTTCATATAGTAATATTTTTCGTTATTGCTTTATTGCCACGTATCCATCAATTAAAAAGCTAGTGAAAAAACGAGTGATTTGAGTAAAACCACATTCCCCCCATAATAGCTAGTAAATCTGTCTCGGAAATAGGAAACATTTCTGTTCCAAAAGAATTTTCAAATCGATCCCAATCTTCTGATGGGATTTGATTTTGTAACATATGGTGTCGCCAAGCATTCAATTGTACAGAAAATATATTTGTATGACGTACACCATTTATCGTAGAGAGGAAGAATGGTGCACCAGGTTTTAAATGGCGGCTAATTTCTTTAAGAAATTCTTTTTTCTGAGTAATGTTTGGAATGAAATGAAGGACAAGCATACAAGTAGTAGCATCAAATAACGAATTTGGTAATAATGAACGGACAGTTCCGTGTATAAAATGAATATGGTTTTGTAGTTCCTCTTTTTCAATCCTCTTTTTTGCTAACTGTAACATTAGCTTGGATGGATCAATACCTGTAAACTCGAGGGTATGATTTTGTTTACCCATTGAAATTATTTCTTGACCACCACCAGCGCCAATAACCAATATGCGTGGAGCGGAGGTTTCTAACGGAAGCATAGGAAATAAGAAATGATTAAGCGTTTCATAAAGGGTAAAATACCCAGGGATTTTCAATGGAATTGTTCGTTCGTACGTATTTACGGTAGAGTCATTCCAACTCATTATTTGTCCTCCTCTTTTAAATGATAGTTCTATTATGAAATGATTAGGAGAAACAATACCATAAATCTGGGGGTATATAGGTGAAGAGTATTTATGAAAAGGTGACGAAAGAAATTACATTATTAACGAATAATATGAATACAATCAATCAGTTTCAAGAAGAGTTTTTAAAAATAGTAAGTAAGGCGATTCCATTTGAGGCAGCGTGTTTTACGACAATTGACCCTAATATTTTTTTATCTACTGGGGCATATACAGATGCAAGTATTGAAAAAATTCATCCAGAGTTGTTCATGAATGAGTTTTTAGAAGAAGACTATAATAAATTTAAAGATCTTGTTCTAAAAGGTCATTATGTATCTTCCTTACATAATGCTACCGATGGCAACCGGATAAAAAGTTCAAGATATCGTAATATTTTAATGCCAGCAGGTTTTCAGGATGAAGTAAGAGTTGTATTTATTAGTAAAGGGAAATGCTTTGGACATCTTAGTTTATTTCGGAGTAATACAAATGCTCTATTTCATTATGATGAGTGCTTGTATCTTTCAACTATTATTTCTTTAGTTGGAGATGCATTAAGACGTGTTTTTATAGTATGTTCAGCTGAAAGAATTGAAAAGATAGAGACTGGTACTGCTATATTAAACGAGGAAGATTTACCAAGACCAATACGTGCTGTTTGTTCACGAGTGAAGGCAAACCAAAATGATAAAGAATTAATGAGTAAAGAAGAAAAAGTTTGTATGAGGTTATCAAGTGGGCAATGTATAGTTATTCGTGCTAGTAAACTGGAATGCTATAGTAGTTTGGCGAATTGTTATGTTGTGTTATTGGAAATGGCAAGACCAGAAGATGCTTTTCTGCTTATTGTCGACTCTTATAACCTTTCATTAAGAGAAAAGGAAGTAATAGATGGGATACTTAGAGGAATGACAACTAAAGAATTAGCAGAGGAGTTGCGAATTTCTAAATATACAGTTCAAGATCATTTGAAATCCATTTTTAATAAAGTAGGTGTATATAGTAGAAGTGAGCTTGTATGGGAAGTTTTCTCGAAGTTTTCTTTTCCTGTAGAAATAAGATGAATGATTACATGAAAAAAGTAGCGTGAAAAACGCTACTTTTTTCAGTTGGAGAAAGAACGATCACTTCTAAAAAATAAAGTTGTCACAAAACTGTCACATTTAGCATAAACATAAAATAGACGAATTGAATTTATGCTTCTGCTCGAAGGAAGTACGAGCCGGATTGGTGATGGAAGTTTCACTTTATTCTCAAGGAGGTTGGTCGTATGAAAACTATTCTTGGTATTGCTGGTCTCATTTGGGTTTTATCGCATGGTATTCTAATTTTTGAAGGGGAACAAATTCGTAGTGCACTGAATAAACATTTTAATGAGTATCATATGATTGATCGGCAAGATAATGTGGTCACAGTACGTGTAAATGAGTGTTTTCATACGGTTACCGTTGAAGGAACTTCTGTAGTTAATGATACAAAAGTATGTGATCAACGATAAGTGAACATATAAATAGGAAACAAAAAGCCTCAATTTAAGTTTTTTAATTGAGGCTTTTTTCTTATTGTATTTGCATTAAGCTTTCATAGTGTCTTTGAAAAAAGGTAAAGGGTATAATAGTGGTTATGTCTGAAACTCTAGTGGTTTGTTAACAATGATTATATGGTTGTTTGATACGTATATAGGGTATCAACACATAGATATTTAATGCTATAATTGATATACTCGTAAAGATATTATTTTTATATGAATAAAGAGAAACTTTAAGAAGGTGATAATATGGATCATAAAGAGCATGAAGCAGCTACTACGCATAGATCGCAAAAAGAAAAAGAACAAATTATAAATAGATTAAAGAGAATTGAAGGGCAAGTACGTGGTATTCAAAATATGATTGAAAATGATCGTTATTGCGTCGATATTTTAGTACAGATTTCAGCTATTAACGCAGCGATGAAAAAAGTAGGGATGGGTGTCCTGAAAAATCATACAAGTCATTGTGTTTCTGACGCTATTAAAAATGGGAATGGTGACGAAGCAATTGAAGAGTTAATGACAGTATTTGAGCGTTTTTCAAAGGCTTAAAAACAAGCTAGTATTTGACTAGCTTGTTTTTTTATCGATATTTATCGTTTAAAGAAGATCCTCTTCTTTAAACGAAGTGAAGGTCTCATGTATTTCTATGAAAAAGCTTAATGGAAACCCTGTATTAATTTAAACAGGATTTTCTTTTTTTCTCTTGTGAAACTCCAGTCATGTTACTCCTTTAAAGGGCCATTTTTTGAATAAAAGAAGGGACCATTCGTCGGTAAAACGAAATTAAACAAATGAATAAATGTTCAAAGTACTTTTGAAAAAATATTCATTTCCACTGAAATACTGTTGTCAGCATTAGATGTTTACAATAGCTTTAGGAAAAGCAACTAGGAAATTATCCGGCGCCCCTAATATTGATAATAGTTACTTACTCAACATTGAGGAGGAAAACGATTATGAGCGACACAAAGACATTAAGAGGACTCACCACTGTCAGTTTTTGGGCGGTTGATTTAGCGGCGGCAAAGGAGTGGTACGCCGCGTTGTTGGGCATCACCCCATACTTCGAACGTCCAGGATATGCCGAGTTTCGTCTTGGCGACTATCAGCATGAGTTGGGCCTGATCGATAGCCGCTATGCGCCCCATGGTTCGACGACCAGACCGGCCGGTGGTGCTATCGTATACTGGCACGTTGACGATGTGACAGCGATTTTCGAGAAGCTGCTATCTATGGGAGCAAAAGAACACGAAGCACCCACAGTTCGTGGTCAGGGGTTCATTACTGCCTCCGTAGTTGATCCCTTTGGGAATATGCTAGGCATTATGTATAATCAACACTATTTGGAAGTTTTAGGTTCAATCAGAAAAGAGTGATTCATGCTGTTGGTGTTCAGTTTAACTCATGTTGAGTGTATCCGAAAAGAAGCCATTTTGATTAATCTTTTTCAAAATGGCTTCTTTTTCGTTCTCACTAAATAAGGATTTGCAAAACATTTTCTGATCAAACTGTATTCCAAAGCAACAAGGAAAGAAAATAGAAATTTGTGATTAAAACCCATCGATTATTATAGGGGGGGATGGTAATACTTTATTGTAGTTAACAAACAATGAAATAACAAGAGGAGGATTTGAAATGGAACAATTAACATTAAAAGTTGAAGGCATGTCTTGTGGACATTGCGTAAATTCTATTGAAGAAAGTGTAAAAATTAATGCAAAGGATTATAATACGTTACAGTAAGATGCATGGGCACCAGAAAGATTAGATAGAGAAAGTTGGCTAAATTCTTTAGAGAAAAATATATGTTACATAGCTGATTATAAAGGAGTGATAGTTGGATTTTGGGGTTATAATGATGAGTACTACATAGACCACTTGTTTACGCACAAAGACCATCAAGGGAGAGGGATAGCTTCTCGCTTATTACAAAAATTAGAAGAAGCAGCAATGAAATTAGGGGATAAAGAGATCTATATAGAGGCAAGTATTACGGCAAAGCATTTCTTTGAAAATAAAGGAACAAAATAAGAAGCATAATGGACAGATTTTTATTAATTATATAATGAAAAAAATAGCCTTCTCATAAGCGAGAAGGCTATTTTTTATTATTTTACTGCTTCTTTTAATTCTTTACCAGCTTTAAACGCAGGTACTTTAGAAGCTGCGATTTGCATTTCTTCACCTGTTTGTGGGTTACGGCCTGTACGAGCAGCTCTTTCACGAACTTCGAATGTACCGAATCCGATAAGTTGAACTTTTTCACCAACAGCTAAAGTGTTTGTGATTGATTCTACTACAGTTTGTACAACTACAGTAGCATCCTTTTGAGAAATTTCAGCTGTTTGTGCTACGTTTTTAATTAATTCTGTTTTATTCATGTTTTCACCTCATATGTAAATAATGCTATTTAAGTTGTTATTATAACGTATAAAATCTCAGAGAACAAGTGTACGCAGATATATTCGTGAAAAAAATGGAATAAAGAGTGCTTTTTTACAATGCGATAAAGGTATATTTTAAGCAGATAGTGAATTTTTCTTTGCTTCTGCCGCATTATTATGTGAAGATTGCTGTTTATTATAGGCTATGAAATACGGTAACGCTACAAAGAGCATACCACCTACTAGGTTTCCAAAGAAAACGACAATAAAGTTTGGAAAATAATCACCCCAAGTCAAATGACCAGAAAAAATAGCAGCTGGAATGACAAACATATTCGCTACAACGTGTTGGAATCCGATAGCCACGAAGGTCATAACAGGGAACCAAATACCGATAATTTTTCCACTAAGTTCTTTACTGCCCATACTGAGCCAAACAGCTAAACAAACGAGCCAATTACACCCAATAGCAGATATGAATGCTTGTAGTGGTGTATCATGTAGTTTAGCTTGGGCAATTGACACTGTTTTTGATAGATAAGCTCCTTCTGTTAATCCAACAATATGACCAAAAAAATAGGCTACGAACATAGCTCCAATAAAGTTACTAACCGTAATAATAACTAAGTTTCTTATCACTCGAGATAAAGTAATCTTTTTTTGAAACCAGGCCATCGAAACAGTCATCATATTACCAGTTACTAATTCACCACCTGCAAGGATAACGAGTATAAGACCAATTGGGAAAACAGCAGCGCCTAGAAAACTAGTAAATGATCCCCAAGATTTCGGCATTGTTCCAATAACATGAATATCGAGTAAATAGCCTAGCGCAATGAAAGCACCTCCAAAAAATCCGAGAATTAGCATAGAGAGTAATGGTAAATAGGCTTTTTTTCTTCCAGAATTAGCAGCTAACGTAGTGATTTCTTCTGGTGTATAGACAGACATGAAGCATCCCCCCGTAATATTGAATTGAGTTATTAATAGGAATATTCTTATAAAATGATGTGGCATAAAAATATGTTATGAAATTTGTATTAAATTGTCAAATTGTGGTGGTGAAGGAGAGAGGCAGCTGTATTAGATAAGGGAATAGAGTGAGTCTAGAGAAAGTTGCTCAATATTGGCATAGTAAAAATGAATGCTTTTAAAAGTAAATTGATGAAAAATATAGTAAATATAGTAAAAAAGTGGAGGTGTTTTAGAAAGAAAAAAACTAATTTTCGCAAAAATATATAGAAATAAATTATGCGTTTAAAACGAAGGTAATTATGACATAATAAAAGAATTTTTAAGTGTAACACAAAAAAAATATATATTTTAGGAGGATGAACAATGGAAAAGATGATGATGGCAGGTACAATGAATATGATGATGAGCATGGAGAAAATGATGTGTGAAATGAAATGTATGAAAATGATGATGAATAATATGATGGAATCAGAAATGGATATGAATAAAGAAATGATTAACAAAATGATAGAGTGTGATGAGATGATGTCATCTACAATGTCTATGATGAAAACAATGAAAGAAAAATGTTGCTAATAATGTCTCAATATTAGGGAAGAAAGCTGGCATGTAATGCCAGCTTTTTTTATTTTTCACATTGACGAAAACACTACTTATATTCATGTTGTCACATGAATGTAACAAAAAGCTTTTAAGCTACATCTAGAGGTGAAAACATGAATACTCATCATATAGAAAAAGAAAAGAAGAAATCGATTTTAAAGAAAATCATTATTGTTAGTTTCATAAGTGTATTGGTTATCCCAGCGAGCATTTATATATATGCAACAGAAATAGAGCGAAGATTAATAGCAGTCACATGGAATGAAATAGAGGCCTCTACTATTCCTAAAGAATTTAATGGTAAAAAAATATTGCAATTCTCAGATGTACATTTAGGAGCGGAATTTACTCTTAAACAGCTAGATGGCTTAGTGAAAAAAATGAATGAATTACGTCCGGATATAGTAGTTTTTACAGGTGATTTAATTGATAAATTTGGATCTTATACTTCGGAAAGAGAAGAGGCAAAAGGTATATTGAGAAAAATCCATGCGCCTCTTGGGAAATATGCTGTATTTGGGAATCATGATAGAGGCGGTGGCGGAAGTTTATTTTATAAAAGATACATGGAGGAAGCTGGTTTTTCTGTTCTAGTAAATGAAGTGCAAAAAATTAAGACAGAAAACGGTAAGTATATTACCATTTCAGGTTTAGATGATTTCTTATTAGGGAAGCCGCAAATAGATTCGATTTTAAAAAAGTTAAAGAGCGAAGATTTTAATATGTTATTAGTACATGAACCTGATGTTGTAGATAAAGTGACTACATATCCAGTGGATTTTCAAATTTCAGGGCATAGTCATGGAGGACAAGTCCAACTTCCCTTTATGGGTCCTTTAGTTACGACAAAGTTAGCTGAAAAATATGTTGAAGGTATGTATGAATTAGAAGGAAACAGCAAACCGTTATATTTATACGTGAATCGTGGAATTGGAACGACCCGAATGCCTATTAGGTTTTGGAGTATGCCTGAGCTTTCTGTTTTTGTATTAAAAAAAGTGGCTTAATATATTTGTGAATAGAGAGAACTGTGGAAAAAGAGGTTCTCTTTTTATTGAGTAAATACAGAATATTGTGTAAGTTTTATTTAAAGCTTTATAAAGTAAAGAAAGGGGAATTATTATGATAGAAATATGGCATGAAGAGCTGGAAGATTTATATAAACAAATGGTTTTATGGCGAAGAGATTTTCATCAATACCCAGAGTTATCGTTTCAAGAAGTAGAAACCGCTAAAAAAATAGCTGAAATCTTAAAAGATTTTCATATTGATATAAAAACTGATGTAGGAGGAAGAGGGATAATTGGTGTAATTGAAGGTGGAAAGCCTGGGAAAGTAGTAGCGTTACGCGCTGATTTTGATGCATTACCTATTCAAGATGAGAAACAAGTTTCATACAAATCAAAAGTTCCAGGTGTCATGCATGCCTGTGGACATGATGGACATACAGCAACACTTTTAGGAGTTGCGAAAGTATTGAGTGATAATCGGGAACATCTCTCTGGAAAAGTAGTTCTTATTCATCAACATGCAGAAGAAAAAGAGCCCGGTGGTGCAATTGCAATGATTGAAGATGGCTGCTTGGAGGAAGTAGATGTTATTTTTGGCACACACTTATCTTCTCAAATGCCTTTAGGTATCGTTGGGGCAAGAACTGGAGCGATGATGGCAGCCGCGGATACTTTTGAAGTAAAGATTCAAGGACGAGGTGGACATGGAGGGATGCCGCATTACACTGTAGATGCAATTATTGTAGCAACGCAAGTGATTAATCAGCTACAACTTTTAGTTAGTCGGAAAGTAGATCCACTTCAATCTGCAGTGTTAACAGTTGGTACGTTTCATGCTGGTCAAGCAGATAATATTATTGCGGATACGGCTACATTTACAGGAACAATTCGGACGTTAGATCCTGAAGTGAGAGAATTTATGGAGAAGGAATTCAAACGAATTGTTGAGGGAATTTGTCATTCTCTTCATGCTGAAGTAACAGTTCAATATAAACGTGGTTATCCAATATTAATCAATCATATTGATGAGACAAATCGTTTTATGCAGATTGCAGAGCGTGATTTTGGAAAAGAGAGAGTATTAGAAGTGCCACCAATTATGGGGGGGGAAGATTTTGCATATTATTTAGAACATGTTCCGGGAGCTTTCTTCTTTACTGGTGCAGGAAATGAAGAAATAAGAGCGACATATCCACATCATCATCCGCAATTTGATTTTGATGAACGTGCGATGGTAGTTGGTGGGAAACTATTTTTAAGTCTTGTATATAGCTACTTAAACAATGAAAATAAAGAAGAATCTTTCCATGAGATGAGTATGAATAAAACAGAGTAATATATTCATTTGAAAAGTCAAAACAAGCTACTCCTTAATAAGAGTAGCTTGTTTTAGTTTTTATCGTTTCAGAGGTTCGTATTATTTTTGGGTAGTAATTGTATCGAAATACGCTCTGTAGCTGTTAGAGAATTCAAAGTTGTTTTTTGCATCCCAATTAATGGACCAAGACATTAGTCCGCGAAATGCAGGATAGCTTGTTTGGGATGAGAGTTTGTACTTTCCGCCAAAGGATGTGCCTTTTATAATGTAATCTAAAGCTTTTTTCATTTCAGCAGGAGAAATATATCCACCGCTTGGAGCAGCGGCTGGTGCAGCTGGAAGACCAATCATAACTTGATCTGAGCGAAGGGCTGGAAAAATATTATTAGGATTTCCAGCTATCGGAAAGCCATGTAGTAACATATCTGCCATCGCAACTTCGTAATCTGCAGTACCTTGATTATAGTTATTGCCATCCATCCCAATACCACTACCAGCATTATAATGTTGGACATGAATATATGTTAGTTTATCTTTAACGCCGTAAATAATAGGTAAATATGCTCCCCATATACTACTATATGCGCTAAATCCTCCTTGTACGTAAGCTGTTTCAGGAGCCATACTTAATAGAAAATTTGGACCGTAATGGTCTGAAATTGTCCGAATAGCTGAGATAAGATTCACGATTTGAGGAGTTGTTGGATTTTTAAAATCAGTGTCATTACCATTTAAGTAAATACCTGATTCAAGATCAATATCTATTCCGTCAAATCCGTATTTATCAATAAGAGATTGTATAGAGTTAATAAAACGCTGTTTAGAAGCGGGGTCAGGGAGTAAAACAACTCCATTTTGCCCTCCTATTGAAAGAACGATTTTTTTTCCTTTACCTTTTAAATAAGAAATATCAGATTTAAATTCAGCCTCTGTACCATAAACAGGAGTAAATTCAACAGTCGATCGATCTCCACCAGTTTCACCGAAAGATACGTTAATAACATCCCATTTTGGCGAAACGTCTCTTAATTTAATAATACCTGTACCGTTATCAAAATTATGCCAGTATCCAACGAGTAACTTCGAGCTTAAATTAGTTGTAGCTTTTGTGTGTAAGGGATTTAAGGGGAGAAGTAAGGAAATTACTAAAATACAACAAATCAATTTGAACTTTGTTACCATATGCAACACTCCTATACAAAAAAGTTGTCTAGATGTATAATCTTGTTGTTTGTTAATATATTATCTAAAAATTCAGGTCAATGTAAGAGGGGACATAATTTTATCAATAATTGTTCTTGAAATGAGAAAAATTACTAAACCTCGTGAAATTGTTTGAGTAAAAAGATGTATTACAATTGTTGATTTCAGAATATTTTGATATATTTTAAGTGATGACTATTTATCGGTTTCAACAATAACCTTGTACATAATACTTTTACATAAATAAAAATATGAAAGGGGTTGTATATCATTTGGATAAAAATCTTAAGAAGGATTTACAAATACGTCACATTACAATGATTTCAATAGGTGGCGTTATTGGAGCTGGTTTGTTTGTCGGTAGTGGTGCTGTTGTTCATTCAGCGGGACCAGGTTCTATCCTCTCATATGCACTAGCGGGGCTTTTAGTTGTTTTCGTAATGAGAATGTTAGGAGAAATGGCTGCAATTAATCCAACAAGTGGTTCTTTTGCTACATATGCACGCGAGGCGATTGGTCCTTGGGCTGGATATACGATTGGCTGGCTGTATTGGTTTTTCTGGGTAATTGTAATTGCAATAGAGGCTACAGCTGGGGCTGGTATTATTCAATATTGGATTCCACAAATTCCACTTTGGTTATTAAGTTTAATATTAACGATTTTATTAACTCTAACGAATGTTTTTTCAGTTAAATCATTTGGAGAATTTGAATATTGGTTTTCTTTTATTAAAGTAATAAGCATTGTATTATTTCTCGGTCTTGGACTTGCCGTTATTTTAGGGCTTGTACCAGGGACAGAAGCACCAGGAACTTCTAATCTGACTGGACAAGGAGGATTTATGCCAAATGGTATTAGCTCGGTGCTACTTGGTATTACAGTCGTAATATTCTCATTTATGGGATCTGAAATCGTTGCGGTAGCTGCAGGGGAATCAGCGGAGCCTGTCAAAGCAGTAAAAACAGCAACAAACAGTGTTATTTGGCGGATTCTCGTATTTTTTATTGGATCTATTGCCGTAGTAGTTACACTTCTTCCATGGAATTCAGCTAACATATTAAAAAGCCCATTCGTAGCAGTGCTTGAACATATAGGTATACCAGCTGCAGCTCAAATTATGAATTTTATCGTCTTAACAGCTGTACTTTCTTGTTTAAATTCAGGTTTATATACAAACTCAAGAATGCTTTTTTCCATGGCAGAAAGAGGAGATGCTCCAAAAGCATTTTTAAAGTTAAATCGTAGCGGTGTTCCTGTTCGTGCGGTTTTATTTGGAACTTTTTTCGCTTATATCGGTGTTGTTTTTAGTTATATATCTCCAGATAAGGTATTTTTATATTTAGTAAATGCATCGGGAGGAATCGCACTATTAGTTTATCTTGTTATAGCTGTTTCGCATTTAAGAATGCGTAAGAAGATGGGAAAAGTAGAACAAAAAAATTTGAAGGTGAGAATGTGGATTTTTCCATATTTAACCTATGTTACAATTGCCGGAATTACAGCAATTTTAATTGCAATGTTTGCAATTGAAACATTACGTTCACAAGCTCTTTTAACGATGCTTGTTACAGTTCTTATTGTAGTTTCTTATTTTCTTTTTAATAGAAATAAAAATCGTTCGGTAATAAATCATCCAAATAGTAATGAAGAATCCGCTCGTATTTAATAACAAGGTAGTAAGGATATAAGTGAATTTATAATGAAAAAATGCTTCCTTTAAAAGCAAGTAGTGAAAGGTAATACGTGCTTCTTAAGGGAGCTTTTTATTATCCTGCTAGTCATTAGATGGTTCTGTTGCAAAAGTGTAGCTTACTTTTTAAAACTTTGCAACAGAACCATGAGACTACTTTCAGGAATCGAAAACGGAAGTGAAAGCTATAATCAATGAGCCATTTACAGAGCCTCGTGAAAAAATTGTATTAGATCTTACACTGAAAGTATTGCAAACACAACAAGTACAAATCTCATAAGTATAATAGTTTTGAAAAGACATTACTTTTACATTTGTAAAGATAATGTCTTTTTTTTAAAAAAGACATATATAATTTGGAAAGAGGTAATGTAGTAAAGGCACATCGTACTTTTAATTCATCAGTTAGGAAGTGATTGATGATGGATAAACCATGGATTGGTAACAAAATGAAGAAAGTTCTTTTTTCTCAAGAGAAAAAAGAAGTAAACATATCAAAAAAAATTAAGCCCAAAAAACATACAGTAAATAAGCATGAAGAAAGTTTAGACACTAAATTAAAAAGAGGAAAACAAGTTTGTTCGATGACTGTAAAAACACCTTTTTCTATTATTGGTGAAGTAACCGGATTTTCAACTCCAATTGCTGTAAATAAAAAAGAGAGGGAATTATTTGTACTTCAAAAGGTGCAGAATGAAGCAGGTACAGAGTTAGTTTCTACTGCTCATCATTACTACGAAAAACCGTATTGTTCTTTAATATATTCAAAAATTATTGAGTATAGAAGGAATATAGAAACTTTCAATGGTGAACGAATTGAGTTTCTTGAAAATAATAATTTCAAGAAAAGTTCATGGATTCCTGTGCACAATATAAATAATGCAAATTCTAAATACAGCAAATATAAAGGGAAAGGTACTCTTATTACAACGAAGCTTCCAATTGAAATAGGAAAGTATAGGGCAGAGATTACTGTAGAAGAGAAAGTTAATTTTCATGAGAAAGTTTTAGAAATTAAAGAAATCTCACAAGAAATTATTTTGAAGGAAAGTAAATTTATTCCCGTAAAAGAAGTGGATACAATAGAGTACCTCATAACAGCTGAAAAAGGCCAATTATTTGTAGAGGGGTATATTTTACAAAGTATAGAATATACAACGATACGTACGAATGAAAAGAAAAAACAACCAGCGTATCAATTTACCCAAGAAAATATAATAGAATTAGTCATTCAATTATGGCAAGAGCAGGAAGTACAAATAGAGACCATGTAATTACTATTGTCATAGTGAATATAAACTTTTTTCTTGACTTTTCATACGAAGGCGAGCAAAATGGTAAAAAAGGAAGGGGGGATGACGATGGAAGAGTATGTATTGGATCTTTATAATCTGCTATATACGACTGATTGGCAAGATATTGTTTCGTTTCTTGGGATATTATTTTGTATGAAAATTGTGATCGTATATATGGAAGAGCATGGTATGTTCTATTCCTTCTCATCCCCATCGGATTTACAACGAGAGTCGTTACTAAACTATGCCAATATAAGTTTTGAACAACTTCCTTTCGTTCCGTTTTTTATGATCCGTTTTATAACAGCGATCGTAAAGAAAAAGGAAAGTGATGAGGAAGATTGTAATCCAACTTGTTATACAGCCTATACTTTATAAGCTAAATACAAGGAGGAGATTTATATGTGGTTTCGATTTCTTATGATTGGTTTCTTTTCACTAACAGCAATTTCATTAATGGGATACCAAGTGTCTGAAATTTTTCAAGCATACAGCAATATGTTTTTTAACAAAAACTAATTGCATTGCTATTTAAATAATAAAGCGATAAAATCCTTCTTAAGAAGTATTGTTAAGAAGGATTTTTCTTTGTTATGTCTTATTGTGTCAAACTATTGTCACATTTACACTGTGAATAATATGTTAAAATAGTGAGGTTAATTATACATATTTGGAAGAAGAAGGAGTGAACAATTTGGTCGATCAATCAACAAATCAGAAAAGCTATGCTCCTATTGTGATAACGCTTTCTGTGATTGTAAATGCGATTATTTTATTTTTATTTTTTGGACCTGTTGGCTATGAAGGAGAATTACATTTTGATGTAACAATTTTACCAATGTTAAATGCGATTTTTAATAGCTTTACATTTGTATTTTTACTAGCAGCTCTGTTCTCTATTATTAAAAAGAATGTAAAAATGCACCGTGGCTTTATTCTTGCAGCTTTTACGACAACGCTATTATTTTGCGTTTCATATTTATCGTATCATTACTTGGCACCAGCGACGCATTTCGGTGGAGAAGGCATAATTAAATATGTGTACTTCTTTATTTTAATTACACACATTTTCCTTGCGGCGATCATTGTGCCACTTGCGTTGTTCTCACTTGTATTTGGTTTTACGAATCAATTAGCACGTCATCGAAAAATCGTACGTTGGACGATGCCGATTTGGTTATACGTAAGTCTATCTGGTGTTATTGTTTACTTAATGATTTCACCTTATTACCAATAAAAACTCTCAGCCAAAAGGCTGGGAGTTTTTTGTTAGAGCAAATATTTTTGTGAAACGAGAAAAGTATGGTATACAAAAGTATAGTTGCTTTTCATATAGAAGGGATGGTAAAGGTGTATGCAAAATTTTGTATTTCGCAATCCAACAAAACTTATTTTTGGTAAAGGACAATTAGAACAGTTAAAAATTGAAATTCCACAGTTTGGTAAAAAAGTGCTTCTCGTATATGGAGGAGGCAGCATTAAAAGAAACGGTATTTATGAAAATGTAATTTCTATTTTAAAGGACATAAATGCGGAAGTATTTGAATTAACTGGTGTTGAACCGAATCCACGTTTATCAACTGTAAAGAAAGGGATTCAAATTTGTAAAGAACACGGTGTAGAGTTTATTTTAGCAGTCGGTGGAGGTAGTGTAATCGACTGTACGAAAGCTATTGCTGCTGGTAGTAAATATGATGGAGATGTGTGGGATATTGTAACGAAAAAGGCATTCGCGAATGAGGCATTGCCATTTGGGACTGTACTCACTCTTGCGGCAACAGGTTCTGAAATGAATGCGGGCTCTGTAATTACGAATTGGGAAACGAATGAAAAGTATGGCTGGGGTAGTCCTGTTACATTCCCGCAGTTTTCAATTTTAGATCCAGAGCATACTGCTTCTGTACCGAGAAATCAAACGATTTATGGTATGGTCGATATTATGTCACATGTATTAGAACAATATTTTCATCACGGTACAAATACAGAATTACAAGATCGTTATTGTGAATCTATTTTAAAAACAGTAATCGAAACAGCACCTAAGCTTTTAAATGATCTAGAAAATTATGAGCACAGAGAAACCATTTTATACTGTGGAACAATGGCATTAAACGGTATATTAGCGATGGGAGTAAGAGGAGATTGGGCAACTCATAATATTGAACATGCGGTTTCCGCTGTGCATGATATACCACATGGAGGCGGTTTAGCAATTTTATTCCCAAACTGGATGAAGCACGTTTTCGATGGAAATGTGGTTCGTTTTAAACAGTTTGCGATGCGAGTTTTCGGTATAGAGGTGGAAGGGAAAACAGATAAAGAAGTTGCATTAGAAGGTATTGAAGCACTTCGTCATTTTTGGACATCGATTGAAGCGCCAGTACGATTAGCTGATTATGGCATCGGTGAAAATGAGATTGATGTAATGGCTGATAAAGCGATGGCTTACGGTGAATTCGGTCAATTTAAAAAATTAAATAAAGACGATGTAACTGAAATTTATAAAGCTTCTTTATAAGTAAATAGATGATAAAGAACCTATTTGATATATATCAAATAGGTTCTTTTTTGATTGTTTGTAATCAATTTCGAATGATAATGATTGTTTTTGATTGTTTGTGGTTGATTTTTGTGGTCGTTTTCATTATACTGTAATCAAAGAAGAGGTGAATGACATGTTAACTCCTGAGCGTCATCAAATTATTTTAAAGCTTGTTAAAGAAATGAAAGTTGTAAAATTGCAGGAATTGGTTGAGAGAACACAAAGTTCAGAGTCGACAATCCGTCGAGATTTAGCGCAATTAGAAAAACAACGTTTATTAAAAAGAGTACATGGCGGGGCTGCCATTTTAACTGGAAAAGGTCAGGAGCCAACGATGATTGAAAAATCATCCAAAAACATTCATATCAAGCAACAAATTGCAAGTTGTGCGGCAAGTTTTGTTGAACAAGGAGATTGTATTTATTTAGATGCAGGAAGTACGACGCTTGAAATGATTCCGTTTCTAATAAATAAAGATGTTACTGTCGTGACAAATGGACTCATGCATATTGAAGCGCTAGTCGAAAACAATATCAGGGCGTATTTATTAGGTGGCATGATGAAGAGTCGAACGAAAGCTTTAATTGGTGCTATGGCACTGGAAAGTATGCAGCAGTATCGTTTTGATAAATGTTTTTTAGGGGCGAACGGTGTTCATGAACAGCTAGGCTATACAACACCAGATCCAGAGGAAGCTTTACTGAAAAAAACGGCTTTAACATTGGCAAATGAAGGTTACTTTTTAATAGACGAAAGTAAGTTTTCTGAGGTAGCATTTGCGAAAATTGCAAATGTTGAAGAAGCGAATATTATTACAAATATATTAGAAATTGATTTAGAAAAATATAAAAGAAAAACAAATGTGATTGAGGCTGATAAACAATGATCTATACAGTTACTTTAAATCCATCAATTGATTATGTTGTACAAGTAAATTCTTTTTCTTTAGGAACAGTGAATCGAGCAGAGAAAGATATGAAGTTTCCTGGGGGAAAAGGGATTAATGTGTCCCGTGTGCTTCATCGCTTAGGCGTTGAAAATACTGCTCTCGGTTTTACAGGTGGATTTACCGGTCAATTTATTCAAGGTGTTTTAAATAGTGAAGGTGTAACAACAAATTTCGTCCAAGTAGACGGAGATTCTCGAATTAATGTGAAAATAAAAGGTCAAGAAGAAACAGAGTTAAATGGACAAGGTCCTATTGTAACCAATGAGCAATTTGAACAATTAATGAAAGAAATTGAAAGTATGCAGTCGGGAGATTGTATTGTACTAGCTGGAAGTGTACCTTCTTCAATCCCATCAACATTTTATGAAAAAATAGCGGAGTTCGGGGCGAAACAAGGAGTTCAGGTGGTCGTTGATGCAAGTGGTAATGCATTAAAGCATGTAATTAAAAATAGGCCTTTTTTAATAAAACCGAACCATCACGAACTTGGAGAGTTGTTCGGAGAAAAGCTTACCACAGTGGAAGAAATCCTCCCATATGGAAGAAAGTTAATTGACCAAGGTGTACAACATGTAATTGTCTCAATGGCAGGTGCTGGTGCTTTATTGTTTACAACAGAAGGCATATATGAGGCAACTGTCCCAAAAGGTGTTGTTATTAATTCTGTTGGAGCGGGAGATTCTCTCGTTGCAGGTTTTGTAGGAATATATGAAAAAACAAAAGATGTTGTTGAGGCGTTTCGATATGGTGTTGCAACAGGGAGTGCAACGGCATTTTCAGCTGATTTATGTACGAAGGAAAAGGTTGAAGAATTATTATCGCAAGTAATTATCACAAAGCGATAGGGGGAAGCAGCATATGAAAATTACAGAACTATTAAAAAGGGATACAATTATTATGGATTTGACAGCTTCAGATAAAGAAGCTGTCATAGATGAACTGGTGGAGAAGTTAGATAAAGCGGGCAGGTTAACTAGTAAATTGCAATTTAAAGAAGCTATTTTACAGCGCGAATCACAAAGTACGACTGGAATTGGAGAAGGTATTGCAATTCCGCATGCGAAAACAAAAGCAGTTAAGCAACCAGCGATTTGTTTTGGAAGAAGTGTAAGCGGTGTCAATTACGAATCGCTTGACGGACAACCTGCACATTTATTTTTTATGATTGCTGCAAGTGAAGGAGCAAATAATACGCATTTAGAGACTTTATCTCGTTTATCCACATTACTGATGGATGATGGGTTCCGTAAACAGCTTCTGGAAGCGGAAAATAAGGAAGAACTTCTTCATTTATTTGATATAAAAGAGAATGAGAAAGAAGAACAAAGTGAAACGGTAAAGCCTGAAGGGAATGAACCGTATGTGTTAGCGGTTACTGCTTGTCCGACTGGTATCGCTCACACATATATGGCTGCAGATAGTTTAAAAGCGAAAGCAACTGAATTAGGTATTGCGATTAAAGTAGAGACAAATGGCTCAACAGGGGTAAAAAATGGATTAATGAAAGAAGATATTGAACGTGCAACAGCAATCATTGTTGCCGCGGATAAACAAGTAGAAATGAGTCGTTTTGCAGGAAAACATGTTATTCAAGTACCGGTAGCCGATGGTATTCGGAAAGCGGAGGCGCTTCTGCAGCGTGCTGTAAACCAAGATGCACCGATTTTCAAAGGGATAAAAGAAAGTGGAACGACAGAGAATGCGGAAAAAGGTAAAGGGCTAGGTATATATAAACATTTAATGAATGGTGTTAGTAATATGTTACCCTTCGTCGTTGGTGGTGGGATATTAATTGCCATGGCGTTTCTATTTGGTGGGATTAAAGCAGAAGGTTCTATTGCAGAGATATTAATGACTATTGGCGGCGGAAAAACAGGAGCGTTCACATTTCTTGTACCGATTTTAGCTGGATTTATTGCGAGTTCTATTGCAGATCGTCCTGGTTTTATGCCGGGTGTTGTCGGTGGATTTATAGCGGCACAAGCAAATGCAGGGTTTTTAGGCGGATTAATTGCTGGTTTCTTAGCAGGGTATATTATTCTTGGTTTAAAGAAATTATTTGCGGGTTTACCAGTGCAGTTAGAAGGAATCAAGCCAGTTTTACTATATCCGGTCTTTGGGCTACTTATTACAGGTATCGTAATGCTAAAAGTTGTAAATCCACCTGTAGTTGCATTAAATGAAATGTTAACGAATTGGTTAAATAGCTTAGGTGGTGCTAACGCTATATTATTAGGCCTTATTTTAGGTTGCATGATGGCTATTGATATGGGAGGTCCAATTAATAAAGCAGCATTCACATTTGGGATAGCAGCAATTGAAGCTGGAAACTTCGGTGTGCATTCGGCCATTATGGCTGGTGGGATGGTACCACCGCTTGCAATTGCATTCGCTACTACATTTTTTAAATCGAAATTTACAGAAGCGGAGCGTAAATCTGGCTTGACAAACTATATTATGGGGGCATCGTTTATTACAGAAGGTGCAATTCCATTTGCCGCGGCAGATCCAATTCGTGTCATTGTAAGTTGTGTTATCGGTTCGGGTCTAGCTGGTGCTTTATCGATGTTATTCCAAGTTACGTTACCAGCGCCGCATGGAGGGCTGTTTGTAATATTATTGGTGAATAAACCGTGGTTGTATATTTGTTCGATATTAATCGGTTCTATTGTAGCAGCTCTTATGATCGGGATATGGAAAAAGAAAGTTTAATAAGGATTGAAAAGGGACAGCTAATAGTAGTTGTCCCTTTTTATTCTCAAAAAAATAATATAATAAATGAAAATTGATGGATTTTGGTAAAAGATGTAATGAAATGTGATTTTTTTGTAACAAAAAAGTAATACTGTAATTTTTTATGGAAAAAAATTCTTGTGCTAATATGTTGGGGAATATATGGAAATCCTTGTGGATTTTAATGATAATGCTTTTTTTTTATGGAAATTTATATTACAAATCATTAATCGTTTATTACGAATGCTTTGTAATTGTGTGATTTTTGAAATTCTTAAAAAAACTGTTGCTATAATGAGAACACGAAAACAAAGCAAATGGAGGCTATTCATGAAAAAATTAATTGGTATAGCAACGGCAGCGGTTTTTGGTATTGTAATTTTTGCAACTTCTGCTAAGGCAGAAACGATTGTAACAACAGATGTATTAAACGTTAGAGAAAACCCAACTGTAGATTCAACTGTTGTTGGTAAACTATTAAGTGGTAATCAATTAGAGGTTATAAATACAGAAAACGGATGGTCAAAGATTAAATTTGATGGTAAAGATGTATTCGTAAGTGCTGAGTTTACAAAAAGTATATATTATGTAACAGCGAATGTATTAAACGTACGTGCTGGAGCAAATACTGATTCAGAAATTCTTGGTACACTTAAAAAAGATGATATGATTGAAACGACGAAGCAAATACAAAATGAATGGTTGCAATTTGAATATAACGGAAAACCTGCGTATGTTCACGTGCCGTTCTTAACAGGTAAAGTACCTGTTGTTGAAAAACAAGAAGCGCCTGTTCAAACTGAAGCACCAGCCAAGGCTAAAGTGAAAACACCTGTTCAAACTGAAGCGCAAGTTAAGTCTAAATCGGAAGAGCCAGTAGTGCAAGAGAAGCCAGCGGCAAAACCTGTAGCAAAAGCAGTTGAGACAAGTGGGCCTTCTGGTGGACGTGAAATAACAGTTGAAGCAACAGCGTATACAGCTCATCCGGGTGAAAATGGCACATATGGTGGTCGTGTGCTAACTGCAATGGGGCATGATTTAACAGCGAATCCAAACATGAAAGTAATTGCTGTTGATCCGAAAGTAATTCCACTTGGATCAAAAGTATGGGTTGAAGGTTATGGGGAAGCGATCGCTGGTGATACTGGCGGTGCGATTAAAGGTAACCGTATCGACGTTCTAGTTGGATCTGATAGCACTGCTGACAATTGGGGTCGTAAATCTGTTAAGGTGAAAATTTTAAAGTAATCTAGTATTATTAAATGGCTGCTTGAAAATTATCAAGCAGCCATTTGGAGATTATATAAGAATTATTGAAAAGGGTATATTGTACGGCCGGTAATAATTTTATAGGCACTGCAAAATTGAGTTTGTATATATTCTATATTGTGTGTATCCAATGTGGTTTCTTCAAGTGTAGAATGGAAGGAACGAAGTAAGCAGTTTAAGGCGAAATACAATTCTTCCTGTGAACAATTCTTTTCTTTTGTAGCTGTAGCTAAAATAAGCTCTTTTATTAATGTTGAAAAATCGATAGTAGCTTGTCTCATAGTTATCGTATCCTCTCCGATTTATTTTTTACATATATATGTAGGAATGGACAAACTATGTCTGATTATTTTATCGGATAGTATAATTTCATGTACTGTATTCAAAGAACTTGCAATCTTACCATTAAAATTGGTAAGATTGGATATAATGTTCAAGTGGAGTATATTACATAAAGAGAGTTGAATTGTATGGGAGAAGCGCAACGTGAAAAAGTTGCTGTCATCATTGGACCAACTGCTGTCGGAAAGACGAAACTAAGTATTGACATTGCGAAAACATTAAACGGTGAAATTATTAGCGGTGATTCAATGCAAATTTATCGTACGATGGATATCGGAACTGCAAAGGTGACAACAGATGAAATGGAAGGAATTCCGCACTATATGATTGATATTAAAAATCCGGAAGATTCATTTTCTGTAGCGGAATTTCAAGAACTTGTTCGCGGTCATATTCGAGAAATTACAGAACGTGGAAAATTACCGATTATCGTTGGTGGAACCGGTCTTTATATACAATCTGTTTTATTCGACTATCAGTTTACTGATGAGGCTGGAGATTCTTTGTATCGAGAACAGATGGAAAAATTAGCGTTAGAGCATGGTGTGGAATATGTACATAAAAAGTTGCAAGAGGTAGATCCGGAAAGTGCGAATCGTATTCATGCAAATAATGTGAGGCGTGTCATACGGGCGTTAGAAATTTTTCATACAACAGGACAAAAAATGAGCGATCAACTTGAGAAGCAAGAAAACAAGTTGTTGTACGATGTTTCATTAATTGGCTTGACAATGGATCGATCCATGCTATATGATCGCATCAACTTACGCGTCGACCTAATGCTTAAACAAGGGTTATTACAAGAAGTAGAGGGGTTATATAAAAATGGAGTTCGAGATTGCCAATCTATTCAAGCGATTGGTTATAAAGAACTATATGATTATTTTGAAGGGCGCGTTTCGTTAGAAGAAGCTGTATCGCAATTAAAGACGAATTCACGCCGTTATGCAAAACGTCAATTAACGTGGTTCCGTAATAAAATGGATGTTTCGTGGTTTGATGTTACTAATGGTGAAAAAACGTCAGAAATTTTGCGATACATAGAAGGAAAGCTACAATGAAAGTCGAATAATATGTAAGTAGAGAAAAAGAGGAGGATTCGACATGAAGCAATCAATCAATATTCAAGATCAGTTTTTAAATCAACTCCGTAAAGAGAATACGTTTGTGACGCTGTACTTATTAAATGGTTTCCAGCTTCGTGGATTAATTAAAGGTTTTGATAACTTTACAGTCTTACTGGAAACAGAGGGTAAGCAACAGCTTATTTATAAGCATGCAATTTCTACATTTGTACCTCAGAAAAATGTTTCAATTGAATTAGAATAGTAATTAACTGTACATAACAAAAAAGAGCGAGTTTTCTCGCTCTTTTTTTATTTGTTATTAACTATATAGGATTGAAATTTACGCGATTCTAAATACAGTGAGTCGAACATTAGTGTTTCCGGTTGCAGGAATCGTAATCTCGCTAAGGGTAGATTGGACAGAAATATTTGCGCCAGCTGCTAAGGTTTCAATTGTTGTAAAGGAAAGTGAGTCGCCTATTAAATTAGAGGAGAAATTGTCTGTTGCGACTGCATCATTTATCGAAATTCCAACACCAAGTGGAGCACATCCTGGTGCAGTTGTAGCGATGGAGACGCTAATTACATAAATACCAGCGTTGACAACTGTAACTGTGTCTGTACCGTTAAAAATAATATTGTTTACATTAATTGCAGTGCTGAAAATGAATTTATTAAATTGGAGTACAGTTTGTTGAATATTATTTTGTACAACAATTGTCGCAACTGGGAAGTTTGGTCCCGTAGCACCAGTAGCGCCCGTAGGTCCTTGGGCACCGGTGTTGCCTTGAGGCCCTTGAGGTCCCGTAGCACCGCCGGTTGGCCCTTGGGCCCCCGTAGGTCCTTGAGCACCCGTGTTACCTTGAGGTCCAGTAGGTCCTTGGTCCCCGGTAGGTCCTTGAGCGCCGGTGTTACCTTGAGGTCCAGTAGGTCCTTGAGCGCCGGTAGTACCTTGAGGCCCCTGAGGTCCAGTAGGTCCTTGAGCGCCGGTAGTACCTTGAGGCCCCTGAGGTCCAGTAGGTCCTTGAGCGCCAGTGTTACTTTGAGGCCCCTGAGGTCCAGTAGGTCCTTGAGCGCCGGTGTTACCTTGAGGCCCCTGAGGTCCAGTAGGTCCTTGAGCGCCAGTGTTACCTTGAGGCCCCTGAGGTCCAGTAGGTCCTTGAGCGCCAGTGTTACCTTGAGGCCCCTGAGGTCCAGTAGGTCCTTGGACACCGGTGTTACCTTGAGGCCCTTGAGGTCCAGTAGGTCCTTGAGCGCCAGTGTTACCTTGAGGCCCTTGGTCCCCCGTAGGTCCTTGAGCGCCGGTGTTACCTTGAGGCCCTTGGTCCCCTGTAGGCCCTTGGGCGCCGGTAGTACCTTGAGGCCCTTGAGGTCCAGTAGGTCCTTGAGCGCCGGTGTTACCTTGAGGCCCCTGAGGTCCAGTAGGCCCTTGGTCCCCCGTAGGTCCTTGAGCGCCGGTGTTACCTTGAGGCCCTTGAGCGCCCGTAGGTCCTTGAGCACCCGTGTTACCTTGAGGCCCCTGAGGTCCAGTAGGTCCTTGGTCCCCGGTAGGCCCTTGAGCGCCCGTAGGTCCTTGAGCGCCGGTAGTACCTTGAGGCCCCTGAGGTCCAGTAGGTCCTTGAGCGCCGGTAGGCCCCTGAGGTCCAGTAGGCCCTTGAGCGCCGGTGTTACCTTGAGGCCCCTGAGGTCCAGTAGGTCCTTGAGCGCCAGTGTTACCTTGAGGCCCCTGAGGTCCAGTAGGTCCTTGAGCGCCAGTGTTACCTTGAGGCCCCTGAGGTCCAGTAGGCCCTTGAGCCCCCGTAGGTCCTTGAGCGCCGGTGTTACCTTGAGGTCCAGTAGGTCCTTGAGCGCCGGTAGGCCCTTGAGGTCCAGTAGGCCCTTGAGGTCCAGTAGGTCCTTGAGCGCCGGTAGGCCCTTGAGGTCCAGTAGGCCCTTGAGGTCCAGTAGGTCCTTGAGCGCCGGTAGTACCTTGAGGCCCCTGAGGTCCAGTAGGTCCTTGAGCGCCAGTGTTACCTTGAGGCCCCTGAGGTCCAGTAGGTCCTTGAGCGCCGGTGTTACCTTGAGGCCCCTGAGGTCCAGTAGGCCCTTGAGCGCCGGTGTTACCTTGAGGCCCCTGAGGTCCAGTAGGCCCTTGGTCCCCCGTAGGTCCTTGAGCGCCAGTGTTACCTTGAGGCCCCTGAGGTCCAGTAGGTCCTTGAGCGCCGGTGTTACCTTGAGGCCCCTGAGGTCCAGTAGGCCCTTGAGCCCCCGTAGGTCCTTGAGCGCCGGTAGGCCCCTGAGGTCCAGTAGGTCCTTGAGGTCCAGTAGGCCCTTGAGCGCCGGTGTTACCTTGAGGCCCCTGAGGTCCAGTAGGTCCTTGAGCGCCGGTAGGCCCCTGAGGTCCAGTAGGCCCTTGAGCGCCGGTGTTGCCTTGAGGCCCCTGAGGTCCAGTAGGTCCTTGAGCGCCGGTAGGCCCCTGAGGTCCAGTAGGCCCTTGAGCGCCGGTAGGTCCTTGGTCCCCGGTAGGCCCTTGAGGTCCAGTAGTGCCACTTTCAAATGGAGAAGAAGCGATTAAAGCGTTTTGTAATCCCGCTATTTGTTTAAGAAGCTCTTGAAGTGTACAAGGATCAATTCGGAAAAGCTTTGTAATATATAGTAAATAATTTATTAAGTTTTGCAACTCAATAAATACAGCACTTGCCACGAAGGTTGGATTTTTTAATATAGTTATTAAGTTTTTAATAATAGCTAACCCTTGTGCCTTCTGGGAAGAAGTAGTATCCAGTGAACAGATGAATTTACTTAGTAGGTTCAACGTGTCTATAAGGTCCTCAATATTAGCTGGTGATGGATTTTGGAATAGTTTAAGTATGATTTTCGTTAAGTCTGCAATGATCGCTCGGAATGTTCTAATTTGCGATTTTGTAATGGGAATGGATGTAGTAGTTGGAATTCGTCCGACGCTACTTGGGAAGCATGGTTTGGAGAATTTGTTTTGATTGTCGTTAAAACGAGACATTAAATCTCTCCTTTCTTAATGGGAATACGAACGAAACTCATCATAGTAGATGCGAGGAATGGTTAAATGGTCATAGTAAAATGGAATGTTTCGAAAAAAAACAGAAAAAACGCCTTATTTCAAGGCGTTTTTTCTGTTATTAGCGTATTGATAATAGCGTTTTAGTGAAATTTTTGATTTGAAGCCAACTAACTTCATAATTTCTGGTTCGGGAATTTGCTTTTCGATTAGGCGTAAAATAAAGGTATTTCGAAAGTGCTGACCGGAAATACCTTTGCGTAAGTTAGCTCTGGCTACTTCAAGACGAATCATTTTTTGGACTGCAATTTCTGTTAATGCTTTTGGTGCATCGTTTTCGTATACCCAGCGGTATGTTCCTCGATTAAAATCAAATGCAACAAATAATGGATCATCACTATGGTATTTTGGACGAACTGGTTCAGGGATGCTTTTGTAATACGTGTATAGCTGTTTTTTGTCTTCGTTAGTTAATGTAATTGTTCTTTGAATACCGGCTATTGCTGGGATAGATAACGTATTCGTTTCAAAGTGAACATCGTGCATGTTTAATGATGTAAGTTCTTGTAAGGATAATCCATAGTCGATGAGTAGGTTTACAATAGAGATATTACGATCCATTAGTAAAGGGCGGACAGGGCGTTGTTTTTCTGATAAACCTTCTAATGAAGTAATAATATATTTTAAACGTTTCTCCTCTGCAAGTGAGATGAAATCTTCGTCTCGTAATGTGCGATCTGGCTGTATAACAATTTCCATATCTTTTAATGGGTTTGCGATATTCAAAAATTGATACATTCTATTTAGAACGATTAATACGCGGTGCATTGTTTTCTCCGAGTAATGTCGATTCTTTTTTAAGTCAGAAAAATAATCTTCATAGTCTTTTGTACAAAGTGTAGCCCATATATTACTGGAGGGGAGCTTTTTGTTTTTTTCTAACCAATGACCGAAATCTTCAATATCATAAACATAACGTTTAATAGTTGAAGGTTTTCTGCCTTTATTTAATAAAAAAGTAGAAAAAGCTTGTATTGTATCATGGAATTCCATTGTTTCCATAGTCCCACCACCCTAGTTATTTCTTATATTATAGCAAACTTTTCTGAAAAATAGTTATTTGTAAGGGGATTGGGAGTAATGATAATATTCGATGAGTTGATAAAAAGAGGTGATTGTATGGAACAGTCAATGCGAAAGAAAAATAATAATCAAATTAATATTGTGTTAAATCACCGAAAAAAGATTTCATTGCCTACATCAGAAAATAAATCAGTGATCTCAAATGAAACAACTACGAAACATGAAATGCTGCAGAGAATTGAAGAAGAGATGGGAAAGCTTGTTGGTATGGATGACATTAAAAAAATAATAAAAGAAATCTATGCTTGGATTTATGTAAATAAAAAAAGACAAGAAATGGGATTGAAATCTGAAAAGCAAGTGCTTCATATGTTATTTAAAGGGAATCCAGGGACGGGAAAAACGACTGTAGCAAGAATGATAGGTAAATTATTATTTGAGATGAATATTTTATCAAAAGGACATTTAGTTGAGGCTGAACGCGCTGATCTTGTTGGAGAATATATTGGGCATACAGCGCAGAAAACAAGAGATTTAATTAAGAAGGCCATGGGAGGTATATTATTTATCGATGAGGCTTATTCTTTAGCACGTGGCGGAGAGAAAGATTTTGGTAAGGAAGCAATTGATACGCTTGTAAAGCATATGGAAGATAAGCAACATGGTTTTGTTTTAATTTTAGCGGGATATTCAAGAGAGATGAATCATTTTCTTTCTTTGAATCCGGGCTTACAATCTCGTTTTCCATTTATTATAGAGTTTGCAGATTATTCAGTGAATCAATTGTTAGAAATTGGGAAGAGAATGTATGAAGAACGGGAATATCAGTTATCCAAAGAAGCGGAGTGGAAGTTTCGTGATCATTTGCATGCGGTGAAGTACTCATCGCAAATTACATCGTTTAGTAATGGGCGCTACGTCCGAAATATTGTTGAAAAATCAATTCGCACACAAGCGATGCGTTTATTACAAGAAGATGCATATGATAAATACGATTTGATTGGGATATCTAGTGGTGATTTGACGCTTGAAGAAGAGACGCACAGTTCATAAACTGTGCGTTTGTTTTTGTTGCTGATCATATTGTTATTTGTAAAATTCTGTTATTCTTTTTTTGCTTTTTCTTGATAAGATTTATGATACCGTTCCATTTTTGCGCTTTTCTCATGTGCTGAATTGGGATCGTGGCCAAACTGGTTGACGGAGCTTTTTTGAGCACCTTTGTTAACGTGTTTCGTCATTTGTGTTCACCTCGCTTTAAAAATTAGTATGAACACAATGTAACGAAAAAACTCATTAGCGTTGGTTTGAAACAAAGTGGGGATGAAAGAGTGTTATTTTATAAGACGTGTTTTCGGAATGGATGCGTTTGTTTTTGTATAATAGGATAATATAAGAGGAGTTTTTAATAGGATTTTATTTCGAAGATACAATTAGAAAAGAAAAACCTCTTTACTTTATGTAAAGAGGTGAGATTGCTATTTGTGCACGGAACGCTCTTTAGTGTCTATGCGTCTATGCGGTAAATGCCATTTGTAATGAATAGAAATCATACGGAAACAAACGATCAAAATAAATAAGGTATATAGAGCCCAGTCGCTAACGATAACTTTTGCGCCGATTAAAAAACCTGCTAAAATAGTCCAAAACGCATATACTTCTGCGCGAAGGACGAGAGGTTTACGGCGTGCTAATAGATCGCGAATGATACCGCCACCAATTCCAGTTAAAACAGCTGCTACAATTGTAGCACTAATCGGTAAGTTGAGCTTTTGGGCGTAAAGAGCTCCTTGTACAGCGAATGCTGATAAACCGATGGCGTCCGTGATGTTTTCCCATTTTTTCCAATGAGTAATTAATTTATTTGGAAAAAGAAAAATAATCGTCATTGATAATAGTGCGATTTGGAATAACATGTCTTGTTGCCAAAATGCGACGATTGGATAACCGATTAATAAATTACGAAGGGCACCTCCCCCGAATGCGGTTGCCATTCCTAAAATATATACCCCGAAAATGTCATAATCCTCTTCCATTGCAACGATGGCTCCGCTGAGTGCGAAGGCAATTGTACCGATGATGCTAAAAATCTCCCATGCCATGAATTTTCTCCCCCGCTAACTAGATGAAATGTGCTTCCTCTGCTATTATATTAGAAGGTTTAATTTTCGAAAAGGATGAGTGAACATATTTGATGGAAGAAAAAGAAAAAGTCATATTAGTTGGCTGTCAATTGCCACAAGATGATGATGAAAGATTTATGCATTCCATGAAAGAATTGGCATCGCTAGCGAAGACTGCGCGAGCTGAGGTTTTAGTATCTACAACGCAGAAGCGTCCGAAATTCCATCCTGCAACTTATATAGGGAAAGGTAAATTAGAGGAGCTCGCTGCGATGGCGGAAGAGTTAGAGCCGGCTGTTATTATATTTAATAATGAGTTAACACCAAGTCAAATTCGGAATTTATCTTCTGTATTAGATGCGAGAGTAATCGATCGAACGCAACTTATATTGGATATATTTGCGCAACGTGCGAAATCAAGAGAAGGTAAGCTTCAAGTGGAATTAGCTCAGTTGCAATATACAATGCCTCGTCTTATGGGACAAGGTCTCTCTTTATCTCGTCTTGGTGGTGGGATTGGTACAAGAGGACCGGGAGAGACGAAGTTGGAAACGGATCGTCGTCATATTCGATCTCGTATTGATGAAATTAAGAAGCAACTTGCAGTTGTTGTGGAACATCGGAAAAGATATCGTGAGAGAAGAAAAGACAATAAAGTATTTCAAGTTTCATTAATAGGATATACGAATGCAGGGAAATCGACGCTATTTAATAGATTAACGGAAGCGGATACGTTTGAAGAGAACTTATTGTTCGCAACGTTAGATCCGACAACAAGGAAGATGTTATTACCGTCTGGTTATACAGTATTGCTAACTGATACAGTTGGTTTTATACAAGATTTACCTACGTCATTAATTGCTGCTTTTCGTTCGACGTTAGAAGAAGCTGGTGAAGCAGATGTAATTTTACATGTAGTTGATTCTGCAGATCCTAACTATGTAGGGCATGAACAAACAGTAAAGAAATTGTTGTCAGAACTTGAGATTAATCATATTTCTGTTATTACGCTATATAATAAAAAAGATGAATTATATCAAAATTTTATTCCATTTCCGAAAAGTGACTTCTTAATGACTAGTGCTTTTGAAGAAAGTGATTTATTGCATATAAAAGAATCGGTAGAAACGAAGATGAAGGAAGAGATGGATCCATATCAAGTGGAGATTCCTCCGAGTGAAGGTAAGTTGTTAACGTTATTAAAAACGGAAACGCTATTAACAAGGATGGAATTTCTGGAAGAGAAATTTGTATATGAATGTACAGGATATATATTTGCTCATTCACCGTTGAATGGGCAATTAAAGAGATTTTTAGTGGAAGAAGGAGAAAATAATAATGTTTGATCGTTTGGAAAATGGAGAAAAAATTGCACCTATCGTAAAAGAAATAGAGAATCAAGTGGCAGCTATACATAAACGTGTGGATGAGGTAATTGAAAGTAATCAATTTCGTGTGTTAGAGAGTTTCCGTACACATAAAATTAGTGATGCGCACTTTATTCCAACTACAGGTTATGGCTATGATGATATTGGTCGTGACACGTTAGAAAAAGTGTATGCTGATGTATTTGGAGCGGAAGCGGGTCTTGTTCGTCCGCAAATTATTTCGGGAACTCACGCGATTTCAACAGCTTTATTTGGTATTTTACGTCCGGGAGATGAGCTACTATACATAACGGGGAAACCGTATGATACGTTAGAAGAAATCGTTGGTGTACGCGGGAAAGGTGTAGGCTCTTTTAAAGAATATAATATTGGTTATAACGCAGTAGCACTAACTGAGGAAGGATCTGTGGACTTTGAGGCGGTCGCAGCTGCGATTCATAGTAATACGAAGATGATCGGTATTCAGCGCTCAAAAGGTTACGCTACTCGTCCGTCCTTTACTATTTCTCAAATTAAAGAGATGATTGCGTTTGTGAAAGGAATTAAACCGGATGTTGTTGTATTTGTTGATAACTGTTATGGAGAGTTTGTGGAAGAGCAAGAGCCGTGTCATGTTGGTGCAGATTTAATGGCAGGTTCCCTTATTAAAAACCCAGGCGGGGGAATTGTGAAAACTGGTGGATATATTGTAGGTAAAGAAGAGTATGTTGAAGCTTGTGCATATCGTCTAACGTCTCCTGGTATTGGTGCGGAAGCAGGAGCATCTTTATACAGCTTACAAGAAATGTATCAAGGTTTCTTCTTAGCGCCGCATGTTGCTGGTCAAGCGCTGAAAGGTGCTATTTTTACGGCAGCATTTTTAGAAAAACTAGGGATGAATACATCGCCAGCATGGAATGCGCCGAGAACGGATTTAATTCAATCTGTTCAATTTGATGATAAAGATCGTATGATTGCGTTCTGTCAAGCAATTCAATACGCATCTCCAATTAATTCTCATTTCACTCCGTATGCAAACTATATGCCGGGATATGAAGATGATGTAATTATGGCTGCGGGGACGTTTATTCAAGGTGCAAGTATCGAATTATCTGCAGATGGTCCGATTCGTCCTCCTTATGTTGCTTATGTACAAGGTGGATTGACGTACTCTCATGTAAAGATTGCGATTTGTTCTGCGGTTGATGCGTTAATTAAAAAAAATCTATTAACAATTTCTTAAAGGGAAGCTGTCGATTTCGACAGCTTTTTTTTCGTGGAAAGTAATGATTTGCGTCATTTGAAAAAAGAGTGAAAAAATTTTTAAAAAACCATGTAAGAAAAGCTAACATCTATTGACACGAAACGTAACATAATATAAAATGAGAAACAGTTAAGGCGAAGGAGGAACTGAAGTGATGAAAGAAGATAGACGTTCTGCCCCGCTGTTTCCTATTGGTATTGTAATGGATTTAACACAATTATCTGCACGTCAAATTCGCTACTATGAAGAGCATAATCTTATTTTCCCAACCCGTACAAAAGGGAATCGTAGGTTGTTTTCATTTAACGATGTAGATAAATTGTTAGAAATTAAAGATTTGTTAGATCAAGGCTTAAATATGGCCGGAATTAAACAAGTATTGCAAATGAAAGAAAATCAAACAGAAGCAGTGAAAATGAAAGAAGAAACGAAAGAAATTTCAAAATCCGAGCTTCGCAAAATTCTTCGAGATGAACTACAGCATACAGGTAGATTTAATCGAACTTCATTGCGACAAGGTGATATTTCAAGGTTTTTTCACTAAAGATAACTGATTCTGAAGGTGTTTAGAGGGACTAAGGAGGAATTTATAATGGCTAAGTACACAAAAGAAGATATTTTCCGTTTGGCGAAAGAAGAGAATGTAAAGTATATTCGTCTGCAATTTACGGACCTTTTAGGAGTAATTAAAAACGTAGAAATTCCAGTGAGCCAATTAACAAAAGCTCTTGATAACAAAATGATGTTTGATGGATCTTCTATTGAAGGTTTCGTACGTATTGAAGAATCTGATATGTATTTATATCCGGATTTAGATACTTGGGTAATTTTCCCTTGGACAGCTGAAAAAGGTAAAGTAGCTCGTTTAATCTGTGATATTTACACTGCAGATGGTGCTCCATTTGAAGGAGATCCACGTAACAATTTAAAACGTGTATTAAAAGAAATGGAAGCTTTAGGATTCTCAGATTTCAATCTTGGACCAGAGCCAGAATTCTTCCTATTCAAAGTTGATGAAAAAGGAAATCCAACATTAGAATTAAACGATAACGGTGGATACTTCGACCTTGCGCCGATGGATCTAGGGGAAAACTGTCGTCGTGATATCGTTCTTGAGCTTGAAGAAATGGGCTTTGAAATTGAAGCGTCTCACCATGAAGTTGCACCAGGTCAACACGAAATTGACTTTAAATATGCAAATGCAATTCGCTCATGTGATGACATTCAAACATTCAAACTTGTTGTAAAAACAATTGCACGTAAACATGGTTTACACGCAACATTTATGCCAAAACCATTATACGGTGTGAACGGTTCAGGTATGCACTGTAACTTATCATTATTCAAAAATGGTGAGAACGTATTCTATGATCAAAACGGTGACTTACAATTAAGTGATGATGCTCGTCATTTCATCGCAGGTATTTTAAAACATGCACCAGCATTCACAGCGGTAGCAAACCCAACTGTAAACTCTTACAAACGTTTAGTACCTGGATATGAAGCGCCTTGTTACGTAGCATGGTCTGCACAAAACCGTAGCCCATTAGTACGTATCCCTGCATCTCGCGGTATCAGTACACGCGTTGAAGTACGTAGTGTTGACCCAGCTGCAAACCCATATTTAGTAATGGCAACATTATTAGCAGCAGGTCTTGATGGAATTAAAAACAAATTAACTCCGCCAGCTGCTGTGGATCGTAACATCTATGTAATGACAAAAGAAGAGCGCGAAGAAGCAGGTATCGTTGATTTACCAGCAACATTAGCGCAAGCGTTAGTTACATTACAATCTAATGAAGTAGTATGTGGTGCACTAGGAGACCATTTACTTGAGCACTTCATCGAAGCGAAAGAAATTGAGTGGGATATTTTCCGCACACAAGTTCACCAATGGGAACGCGATCAATATATGTCTCTATACTAAGAGACTCAAACCCTTGACACACAACGTGTTGAGGGTTTTTTTTATTTTGTGGGTAAAACACTTTTATTTGAAAGAAGAGTAATTTACCCACAAAACACCCACAAAAAAATCAAACTTACTCCAATATGTTATTCATATAAGCTTCAAATCCTGAAATAGAATCTTTATTAATTTTCTCGCTAATATGAGAGTAAACATTAGAAGTGATTTCTATACTCTTATGTCCTAGTCGATCTTGAATGTATTTCATACTTGTACCAGACTCTAATAAAAGAACCGCGTGAGTGTGTCGCAATGAATGTATTTCTAGTCTAGGTAAATTTGCTTTCTTTAGTATGCGTGAGAATGCATTGAACAATGTTGAATTCGGTAAGAACTTTCCATCTACTCTTGAGAAGACTAAGTCTAATTCATGCTCATATGCATCTTGTAAAACAAGCTTATTAGCATTTTTCCACTTTTTATGTGCCAGCAGTTCATCAACCAAATTTTTCGTAATCATGATAGTACGTTTAGAAGTAAATGTTTTTGTATCTCCAAATAATTCTTCTTTTGTTTTAGTTGTAAAATCTAATGTTTTAGAAATAGTTATGGAACGTTCTTTTAAATTTATGTCTTTCCATTGTAACGAAGCAGCTTCACCTTTACGCATACCTGTATTCAGAAGCGTTTTGAAAAAGATGTAATAAATATAGTTGTATTGATAAGAAGTCTTTAAGAAAAGGGGAATGTCTTCGCTTCGTACATATTTCAGCCCTTCTCTTTCTTTATTGTTTTTATTTGAGATAACTACTTCTTCACAAGGGTTGCTCTCGATTTTTTTAAAACTGACAGCCTTTTTTATAGCATTGTTCATTGTACCGTGGATAATTTGAACAGTTCGCTTGCTATAACCTTGATCTGTCAGGTGGTTAATAAAGTTTTGATACATTTATAAGTCTCTAAATCAGATGGCAAAAGCTACAAAAACAAATAAAAGTGCCACTATCAGAATGAACAAAGAGGGATTTGAAGTGGAATTAGATGGAACAGAGGTGAAAATGAAAGCGCCCTGTGAATTATATGAATTTCAAGGTGTGAAATACATTGTTTTTTCAATCGAATATATGAGAGATGCTTTGGAAGTACATCAAAGGCTAGGAACGAAAAAATTATTTATTCAAATTACAGGTAGCCACAGACAGATGTTACTGACCGATAACGAACAGAAACAGTTGTTTTATCCATAAGAAGATATTAATAGAATTAATTTTTAATACAATTTGAATTTTATATAGAAAAAGATACTATATTCATGGGATTTTGATATCTGATGTATCTATAAAATTCCCTTCAGAAGATCTAAAGGGAATTTTTATTAGGATAATGAGAATTATTGGTAGTTAATTAGATTCAATTTCTTCAGCAGTGAAAATAACATCTCTAATCGTATTTAATAGATGCATGATACGAAGGGAATGTGAACGTATTTTGGGATGAAAAGAAGGAAGATGATGTTACGTCTAATAAAATGAAAACTAAACAAAAGTGTTATTTTGTAAAGAGAAGGACTAATAAAAAAGCTAGGATTTCTCCTAGCTAATGAGGGGTATACGCATGAAATGGAATTGGTTTATTTCATTTCAAATACATTATATAAAGATAATTGGACATTATGTTGAAAATACAGAAAATTTTACAGAGGATTTACAGAACAGTAATATATTTTACATTTTGGATTGTTACCAATTTGAAATGTAATCGAAAAGGGGAATGGAAAATGGACAAGCAAAAGCGTATCGAAATTGTGAATTCGCTTCTTAATTACTTAGCAGATCACGAAAAGGATTTCTTCCGTTATGAAGATGAAAATAGAACAGCTCATTTTAAACATGATGGTAGAAACCTTTGGTTTGTAGATCACTATTCAAATGTTCCTATGCGTATGACAAGAAGCTCATATAAAAACAAGAAGCAAGAAAGGTACTTCGCAAGCGGTGGAACGATGTGGGCACTAATTAGAGATTTTACTGACTTCATCTAAAGAAAGAAATGGATTAGTGACTGATACGCTAGCTATGAAGCCCCAATCTACCGATGCAATTAGTTCAATACGATCATTTGATCGAATGCGTTTTAGCCTAATCCTTCTAACGGTAATCGGATTCGTTGGTGTTGGTATTACTGGTGGATTTACACTGGGATCTACCCCTCCAACCAATGTTCATTCAACAAATTGATAATATTTGACTAACCTTTGATGATCTTTATTATGATGATATGACATTATCACATTCCACTTTTCAAAGTAGTCTCAATATAAAAAGTGCAAATTGAGACCAATTTGAGATGGACAAGAATACACTTTTCAAAAAAATGATAGGAATCTTATTGATGCAAGGATCAGACAAGCTTTTAAGAATAAATGAATTTTAACAAAAACGCTATTTTATAGAATAAGAGAATTATTGGGGGATTAGAAAAAAGAAACCCCTTGACGGCTCCGTCAAAGGATTTCTTTTTTAGAGAAGTGTATGACTATCAAGGTGTGGTAAATGTGATAGTTCCTGATGAATCAGAGGAACGTATAGAGTCCACCTTTTTTACATACAGCATATAAGTTCCTACAGGAGCTGGCTTATTAGTTGTAAAAGTAAATGAACCAGTACCTTTAAATGTACCAGAACCGAAGATAGTCGAAGAACCATCTGGTTCCATTTTTAAGAAGGCGTACGTTATTCTTTTACCATCAACTGTTTTTTGATCGACATTAAAAGTGATATGTCCCGCATTATTCACATAGATGTAACCGAATTGTCTAGGATCAGATAAACTTGAGAAACTATAAGAATATTGTTCTGAGAGTGATGACGTTTGTACTAGTGGTTTAATTTCTAAGGGGTTATGCACTTGTTGAGGTGACGTGGCATGTGCCAAGCTTCCAGGCAATAAAATTCCGATCGCTAATGTTCCGATAGCTAATTTTTTTAACATAAATACATCTCCCATTCTATTAGTAATTTTCTATCAGGTCTTCTATTAACTATGATAGACAGCCTGATTATACCAATAAAAAATGAGATAAATGTAATATTTTGTAGATTCTGAAAATAAATTATAAATTTTGACAAAATTGTGTCATTCATGTCAGTTAGCCTAATATTTTAGCGGTAAAAGTTTTTAATGATACCAGTGAAACTAAATAAAAACTTCATTTTGTACAACAAAGTAGTCAGTGCAATTAACTAACTGCTTGTTGAAAAAAGGAAGCCCCGCAGGAAATGTTACAGGGCTTCGTGTGGCTGAGTTGTGTCGTACTCAACGAAGAAATTTTAACATGAATTTTATGGTGAATAAACTGGTAAATATGTCCAAATAATCAGGCTCTAATATTGGAAAATAGAGTTGCTAGGGTATGCCTAATGGTCGTCTAATGACGTAGTGACTTAAAAAGTGAAACACGCAGTTTTGAACAAAAATTTCATTTTGTAGCAAAGGGGAATGGATAAATGGAGAAGACGACCAAATACGATTACTGGGTTTCATACATGTTTATCTGTGATGAAGGTGGTCATTGGGAGTGGGGAAATGACCATGTAAACATATTTGAAACATACAGTGGTATTGAATGGGTAAGAGAAATCGAAGGAAGAATTTGTAGAAGGTGTAAATACAGCAAGGTAACGCTTATAAACTTCGTCCCATTGGTTATTGAAAACAAAAGAGCAGCTAACAAAAGCTAACTGCTCGGTACCGGAATGTACCACTATGGAGGAAAATCTAGATATAAATATATTATGACCAGGATTCGGAACTTTATTCGGAAAAACACAAAAAAGAGCACGTTCGAACAGTGCTCTTTCATAGGCCGTGTAAATCGAATTATTTGAAGGTGACTTAAAATGAATCACAACAACCAACTCAATACAATATATGGGTACGGAATGAAAAGGTGACAATAAAAACAAAAGAGCGGCTAGCAAAAGCTAACTGCTCGACTCCAGGGGAATTGGAGAAAGGTTACCATGTGTATACAGTATTGACGGAATATTGAGTGTTATTCAGGGGGAGAAAAATTTATACATTCAAAGTTAACATATGCATGTTTGAAATATGTCAGAGTTACTTATAAATAATCATAGCGTTAACGATTTCATAATAGTACTTCTTCCATGTTATTGTTTGATTGTTTTCAGCAGTTAAAGTTAGAAGAAACTTAATCATTATATCATCACCCTTTCTTTATTTTTATTTTATAAATAAATATCCGAATTTAACATTTTAAATGAAATGAATATTCGTATTTGTTTTTATATATGAAACCGATAACTGTTATTTTGTTTTCGAATGAAATTATTGGCGAATGAGTTAGTTAACATGAAAAATTATTGGGAGTATTTAATAAAATAATCCTTTTAATAGAAAGCCAGGTTAGGAGAATGGCTAATTTAAAGAAAAGGAAAATAAAGAAAGCTATAGCTCGTCGCGCAAAAGCTGTTAATAAATATCAAGTTGCTAGCGCTTGGAGAAATATCTTTGTACAAGCTGGTATTTTAAAGTAAATGAAAACAAAATATAGTCCGGCTAGAAAACTAGAGGACACCAATTCATTAGAGCAGCAACTAAAGCTGTTTTGAGAATGGTGTCTTTTTTATTTTGAAAAGGGAGATGGGGAGAATGAAAGTACTAAGGGATCAATTGCGTGAATGGAAAAAGCAATCGAATCAAGCGAAAAAGAAGAAAAAACGAAAAGAGAATTTAAGTACACGCGACATTGAGGATTTAATGGGGATTCGTGGACCGCGGTATGAACGTAGACGTGGAGCTTTAAGACAAAAGTAATTAATAAATAAAAGGAGTGGTCTTACATGACTAAACAATTATCTTTCTTACCAAAAATCGATAGAGTAGCAACACAAGAGGAATTAGAAGGCGTGTTGGAAAGTGTACGTATATATAGACAATTTGGGATGATGCGTAAAGAAATGAAAGTCACTCCTTCTTATGAAATTCGAGAACATGGACCTACACATACAGTTGGTAAACCGTTAGAAGATGTAGCCATAGCAAATATCCAACAAAGCAAACAAGAAGAGTGGTTGGGAATGATGTCATTACGAATTGATAAATTCTTAGAGAGATTGGGAAATGGATGTGCCGGAAGTCTTCAAAGTGATATTATATATAAACGTTATTTAGAAGATGAGGATGTGTGTGACTACACGGTTTATAGTGAAATAGGAATGGCAGAGCGTACATATCGTTGATGGAAGTCTAAAGCATTTTATAAAATGGCATTTGCTCTTGGATTAGAAGTTTACGATACAGAAGAAGTTGGGGGTGATAAATAATGAATTTCGTACAGCCAATACGCGATCCAGAGCAAATACAACAGATAAAGGAATATCTAAAAGAAAAAAGCGATCGTAATTATATTTTATTCGTAATGGGAATTAATACAGGGTTACGTATAAGTGATATTTTAAAACTAAAGGTTGGAGAGTTAAAAGGTAGTCACATCTCAATGCGTGAAATGAAGACAGGTAAGCAGGAACGTATACAAATTACAGCAACACTAAAGAGAGAGCTCCGCTGGTTTAATGAAGATAGAGAAGATGATAAGTACTTATTACAAAGTAGACAAGGGAAGAATCGTCCGATCGGTCGCAGTATGGCATATAAGATATTAAGTGGAGCGGTAGCAGAGTTCGGATTAGATGAGATAGGGACACATACATTAAGAAAAACGTATGGCTACCATATGTACATGCAAACTAAGAACGTAGCATTACTTATGGAGATATTCAATCACTCATCTGAAAAGGCAACGCTGCGTTACATAGGTGTAAACCAAGATGCAATGGATAGAGCAATGAGCAGATTTAAAATCTAATCATTGTTTTTTCTTTTTATTCTATACAGTTACTTAATAACGTTTGCTGTACTGGTGAATATAACAGCATTAGGTGACTGGGAGAAGAATAAAACTTCATTTACCGTATTTGTGGTAATAAGATAAGATTTTAGTGAATGAGTGGCTGATTAGATAGCTGCTTTTTTTCGGTGTACGGAACTTCATACATACCTAGTTCCCAATATAATATACAAGCATATTGTATTATAGTACAATGCTTTAACTAATACTTTAAAAGGGGATATCAATATGTTTGAAGATAAAAGTAAAGTGAATTACCCGTATGAATATGCTGAAACAACAACAAAGCAAATTAAAAATCCGGATTATACAAAGTTTAAAAATAGTACAGGTACACATAATTTTCCTATTTCAAAACATTACGTAGAAAAAACCGTATATTCTAATAGAGTCAATAGCCCTAAAAATAAATAACTAAACTGTATGATGAAACCACGCTATGTATGGCGTGGTTTTCTTATTGTAAGGAGGCAAAGAAACAAGATAACACAACACCAAAAGAAAAAAGAGAAGCGATGATTAGTTTGCTTGATAAAACATTAAATCAATTCCTACAAAATAAGGAGTGAGGGTAATGTGTGAACTACTTACAAAAATTAGTTATTACAACACTTTTAAATGTTTAGCGTGTGGACATCGAGATAAGGTATATTTATCTATCTAAAGAAGAATATCAAGAAGTAACTGTTTGTCCGAAATGTAACAGTGCTTTTGTAGATTTGTTTAAATTAGGTAAGTACAAACAACACACTAATCAACAACAAGAATGTGAACATAAATACCAATTGATGGATAGCAAAAAAACAACGGTGCAATCTGATAAAAGGCAAGTATCTGTTAGCATATTTGGAAGTTTCTATTGTGAAAAATGTATTGATATTCAATTTCGTGGAAAGATCGAGGAGGGAGAAAGAGATGCAATTATTAACTAAGCTCGAGAAAGGAATTGCTCTTGGAACAATTCTTAACGCTATTGATGGAGACAAGCCTTTATCTTGGTTTATTGATGGTAATGATCTAAATCCAATTAATCCAATTAATCCAATTGATCTAACTCAGCCTATTCAAAAAGAGGGAATTGGATATGCAACATCTAAATACGATGATGGTTATGGTGTGAATCTATATGAAAATCCTGCTGATCCTATTTTTGCTGGACGTATCACACAAAAAATCCCTTACTTAATCCATAAAGGATACTGGGGTGGTGGAGAAAAAAATATGATCTGCCTTGGAAATGAAAAACAGTGGGCTTACCTAAAACATTTTGATGTGAAATGGTTCTATGCACACACTAAATATTGGCCAGGGTATCAAATCCGGACTTACGATGGACCAAATGGCAATGACACTGGTTTTGTGGATGGAAGTGAACCGTATCAACTGTTTAATAGACAAGATGGGCATGTTGATATTGGTGGTAATCGTTGGATTCGTGAGGAACATGTAATTATTAAGTAATATGTTGTTTCAAAAGTACACAGCAACAAAGGGACAACATTCTATGTTACTGCAAATGAAGCCTATATATGTGAATTAATAGGAAAATCCGGTCCCTATTAAAGGAGCCGGCTTATATATTTGTTCATTTCATTATGCTTCATATGCCATGCTATCAGGAAAGTCTTCGTTTCTTTTAAGACATCGCACAATCCTAGTACATGCACAATTAAAATAATGTTCTCTCATTGTTTCTGAATCTACTAGAGCCTGCTCTAGGTCATAAAACATTCGTTCTTTTTTATTATAAAACACTTTGCCTATTTTATCGGGTGATTCAGAAGGATAGTATTGATAAACAACAATCTCTTCATCTTCAAATTCTTTAGTCATTAATAAACATATTGCCATATATATAAAGGCCTCCTTATTTATTCTTTATCTATTTTTTGCACATCCCATGGTCTACCAGATCTCACAGTAGCATCATGTGCTTCTCTATACGTTGTTTTAAATATACCTTCAAATCTAGATTCAAAAATTTCATGATGTAATAATTCTATATCACTTGGAAGGGGTTTACCTACCTCCAAGCGTTTCCGTGCTACTGTCATAGGATAATCCATTCTTTACAACTTTAAAGTTCCATCTACTATAAAGCTCTGGATTTAACATACAAGATTCAGTATCTGGACCGAAACTGTAAATCACATTTTCTTTATCCTCAGTCTCTTTCATTATTGCTATTAGTGGATATCTCCCCATTGTTCTCAACACTCCTTAATTAAAAACTTTATCAAGAGGAACTTTTAAATGCTCATCAAAAGGTATCATTGGTTTCGCATCATTGAACATTTGGACGAAATGTTGATTAGAAGCACCTATCCATTGATAACATAAATGATCAATTTGGTTACATAAGTTGTTATGTATTGATTCTAATGTGTTTCTTGTATTGTTTGCATGATTTTCAACTTCTTCTAGCATTTCAGGCGTTACCTTGATTTGAACCATTTTCTTCCTCCTTCTCCCAATTAAAATTATGAGATAAAAAGAATTGAATATGAATATAGAAATATAAGAATGTTTTTGAGCTGTTTGACGTAAATGCTATACATATGAAAAATGCCGCCCTTAATTGGGCTGCTTTTTTTATTTCTATGCTATTTAAAATTTACTTTTAGATAATGCCTTTAATATAGGAGTTATGATTTTACTCAGTAATCGAAATCCATTAAATATAGACCTTACAACCTTCATATTATCGTCCCCCTAAACTAAATAAATCATATCAATTCCATACAAAGGATGTAAACATTATATTTTCATAAATTCAAACGCAAAAGAAGCTTCTTTTTCAAAGTGAATGATGGTGTTATAATTGATTATGGATTGAATAATCAGATAATTATTTCTCAATAAACAGTAACTGGTATGGTGTACTCTTTGATAGGTTTATTTGTGGTAATATTTAGATGATATTCTTGGAAAAGGGGGATCTACATGGAGACAAGAACTTCTACTACTAGCAAGGGGTATGAGCTATTGGAAGAATGGTATCATGAAATGCTTGCTCAACATATAGAGAAGGCAAGTGTTCTAAAAAATGAAGCAGATAATATATTTAATAATGTTAAAGAAAATACAGATTCTTTTATTTATTACTCCCTGTTAAGATTTAGGTACCAAATGTTAAAGGGGAATTTTGAAAAAGGGCTAGAAGGATTAGAATACATAAAAGATATGCCAGATGGTTTATTAAAATATTACTATCACTTCTTTAAATTTATTTATGCAACAGAAATTGGAAACTACAATAGTGCAGAAAAACATCTTGAATCTGCTAGTAATTTATTAGATATGATGTCCGATGAAAAAGAAAAAGCAGAGCACTATTATCGTGTTGCGCTGTATAAATATTATATTTCACAACCTACTTTAGCGATTAATTATGCTACAAAGGCTCTCGATTATTTTTCAAGCCATGAAGGCTATGAGACTAAAAAGGGAGCGTGTGAAAATACATTAGGTATGGCTTGTATTACTTTAGAACAATTTGAATTAGCAGAGGAATATCTAATTTCTGCTCTAAATATGTTTCAAAAACTTGATGAACAATCGCTAGTTTTAAAAGTTCGTAGTAATTTAGGAGTACTGTATGCCGAGCAAAACTTATCGGATTCAGCTATACGCCATTTAAAGGAAGTATATAAAGCCTGTCAACATACAAGATTGCACTATCAAAGAAGGGTAATATTTCTATTAGCTCGAGAACATATTAAGTTAAAACAGCATAAAGATGCAGCTTTTTATATTGAAGAGGGCTTGAAGGATTGTAATCAAGAATATAGTTATCACCTAAATATTATGGAGTGTATAAATAACAATGAATCTATAGAAAAATTAGAAGGAATTGTAAATGAAGCACTTTCGTATTTTAAAGAGCAAGAATTGTGGAAAGATATTCAAATTTATACCGAATTATTAGCAGGTAAATGGTATAATGTGGGTGTGAGGGATAAGGCGTGTGAGTATTATCACTTAAGCCATGAAGCTAGAACTTTATTAAAAGAAAAGGGGCGTTTAAAATGAAAAAGATTAGAATTACATTAATGGGTTTAATCGGTATTGCAGTATTATCGTTGGGTTTAAATAGTCCTAGTATTGAAAAAAGTGCAGCACCTACACTGAAACAAGAAAATATCATATCATATTCAGAACATGGTACAGGAATCTAATAAATAAAAAATTACCCCCATCAGTTATTAAAGGAATATATAATTACTAAGCAGTTAAGTATATAAAATAAAAAAGGCAGGATGTACGACAACGTCCTGTCTTTTTCACTTATAAAAAATTATTAAACTATAACGAATTTTTTAAAAGAAGATATTTTAAGAGGAAAGAACAGATGAAAAAATAAAACAAGCCTAACTTATTTAGGTTTGTTTTATTTTTTGGGCACCCACAAACCCACCCACAAATTACCCGCAAAATTAAAAAAAGTGATGAATCATAATGAAATATCACGTTTATAAAACCTTGATAAATCAACGTTTTTGGTTCAATTTAAAACTTGATGAATTCAAAGGATATATTCCGCACACAAGTTCACCAATGGGAACGCGATCAATATATGTCTCTATACTAAGAGACTCAAACTCTTGACATACAACGTGTTGAGGGTTTCTTTATTTTGTGGATAAAACACTTTTATTTGAAAGAGAAGTAATTCCCCTACAAAAAATCATATGTCTCCTAATTGTGGATTTGAAATAAAGTTTAATCGTTTATAACAAAGTTAAACCGTTTGTAAAAAAGATGAACCAAAATAGTTTATTTCAATAAAGAAAAATTCTATTTTTTCTTATTGCACTATCGGTGTCAGATCTGTTGAAGAGGGGATAATAACAGAGTAATTGCTGTAGTCTGTCATATCTAAAAATCTAAATGGTTATTCTTGTATTTTCTTTGAACAATCGCACTAACCATGAGTATAAGATTACGTAAGGGACCAGGTACAAGCTATTCTAAAATTCGTCAATTAAATAAACCTGCAGGATATGTTGTGTGGGCTGAAAAAGATGGATGGCTAAACTTAGGTAGAGAGCAATGGATTAAATACGATTCTTCTTATATAAAGTTTGATAAAAAAAGTACAGTGGATTCATTTATTGTAGGGAAACGTGTTGTTTTCGAAGTAAATAGCCTACGTTTCTATGATTCTCCATTTTGGCAAGATATAGATGTGGCTGAAACTGTAGATACAGGGTTAGGATTTACAATTGATACAAAAGTTACAGTCATTGGATCCGTCACAGTACAAATTACACAATAGCAAAGCATACTATGTAACTGCTAATCCATCCCATGTGTATGTGAGGCGAGAATTATAAAAGCAGAACCTTTGTGCTCATAAGGTTCTGCTTTTATTTGTTATAATTAATTCTCTTTATCTAGTGTAAATCCCCAGATAGGCTTTTTTTCTTCAATTAACTCAACATCTTTTAAGTTTACAGACATCTCATATTCGGATTTGTTAACATTTTTCATACCCAATTCATCAGCTTCTGATTTGTAAGTCGTTCCGATAATGACTGAGTCGGTGCTACCATCTCCAGCAGCAATGCCAAATTTTCGACCTTTATACAAAACATATGGGGTAATATAATATGCTAGCTCCAATTCGTTTTTTTGTACATCTTTACAGAAAATACTCCCATCCCAATCATCACGAATGAAACCTTGTAATAAATCAGATTCATTCTTAGAGATAAGCTCTACACCATTATTTGTTTCCACTATTCTATACTCAGATCCTTTATAAATGCCATATTTTCCTCTTTTAATCATTGTATCACCTACTTAATTATTTTGTTGCTGGAATAAAACGCTGGTATTTTTCACGATATACTCCGACTAATCTTTCTTCGCCATTAATTACTGTGTAAATTTCCGCTCCGTCTCTTGGCTCTAAAAATGTTCCCCTAGGAGCTTCATATTCTGGAATAATTTTATCAGTCGTTGATGCGGTAAATCCGTGACCAGTTTGCGGAGGAGTTATGTCTGATTTTACATGAAGATCATCAGCAAAACTTTCCGCATAGGGGATTTTAAATTCATCGATGCCGTCAGTCTTAAATCTAAGTACAGCATAATCGCTAGAAGTAGTATAAGGTGTTCCTTCATAATCCAAACGTAAAGAATTATAAACATCTTTAGGTAATTGTATGTCTTGAACATCTTCCATTTTTGCAATACATCCCCCAATGGTATTATAAGGTCGATCCGCTTTTAAGTATCCTTCTACTCCATCTAATGTAATGACTTTTTGCATTGAAGTATCTGTAGTTGGTGCAGGTACGCTGTCACGGATTGTTTTCATCATTTGAATTTCTTCTGGTGAGAGCTCCGTGTGCATCTTTTGTTGTAAGTCATAGAATTTTTCACGAGACATATCTACTTCATTTAAAACACGATCTATTTGTGAAGTAAACCCTTCGCCTATATGTTCTGATAAATTTTCACGGTTAAAACTTGGAGTAACTTCTACAGCTTTCGTGGTAGTACCTACATTACCTTCACCTTTAGCAAACTGATAGATTGATAGTCTTTCCTCAGCTTGTCTAAAGAAAGTACTGTCAAATCCTGATCTGATACCATTACTACTACCTGCAAAGGCTAAGTTGTCGCCTTTATTAAGTAATTGTCCAGCTTTTGATATACCTTGAGAGAATTTAGCGCCTTGAGCTAGTTTAGCGGCTTTGCTGACACCTTTATCTCCAATGAATCCTAATCCAATTTGTGTTAAAGCGTACGATCCCCATCTTGCGCGGGTTTCTGCATCCCCATTTATAACATCTTTATTAAAGGAATCTGATAACGCATCCCACATAGCGCTTCATCTAAATGGGTAATGGTGTAGCCCATGCCTTCCCAAGTTTCCCAGTCTCCTAATGCCTTTATACCGTCAATTGTATCTCCAACAGCATCTCCTGCACCATCTATCATACCATCCCAAACTTTTTCAAAGAGAGATTTTTCAGGTGCTGTACTAGGTGTAGTTCCTTTTTGAGTTGTTACATCTTGACTATCTGCTACACGGAATTTCTCAGCAATTCTCTTTAATTCTTCTTCAACATGTAAAAGTGCATTAATTGCTGTGAATGCGGATGGTCTTGCGTTATTGAACATTTGAAGGAAATTTTGATTTGACGCGCCCGTCCATTGATAGCACATGTAATCAATTTGATCACATAAATTTTTATGTATAGATTCTAACACGTGTTTTGTATCATTTGCCCGTTTTGCAGCTCGTTCTAATTCTTCAGGCGTAACTTTTATTTGAACCATTTTCTTCCTCCCTTTCCCGATTAAAATTATGAGGCAAGAAGAAAAAATGTAAATATCTAAAGTAGAGAAAAATGAAGTATAGCATACTATATAATTACGGAAGAAGTCTATGTATATGTGAAGTAATTGAAAAAGCTTTCTCTTTAATGAAATGTTCTCTAATAGTTAGAACTAGTTTATCAATTTGAGAGTAGTTCATTGTGAACCGGACTTTTTATATTGTAGCCTTTAAAATTTACTTTTTGATAAAGTACGTAATATAGGGGTTATGATTTTACTTAATAAACGAAATCCTCTAAAAATAGATCTGACAACCTTCAAACTATATTCCTCCCTTAAATTAAGTATACCAAATTCTATTTGTGGACATGTGTGTGTTATTAGCTGTCCGATAATTGCTCGATTTTTATGGGGAATTAGTTCAGTTTTTTTATGGCCTTTTAAATTTATCAATCCGGTTGCTTATATGTGAATATACATTAATATAATTTGCATGTACTATTCGCTTGATTAAAAAACCACCCGTGAAATAAAATAAGACCCCAGTTACCTAGGGGGGTAAATGAATTATTAGCAATTTGATAATGGTTGTACTTGAGTGGTGTACCTTTTATAGTTTGGATATGCAACGATAGATTGACACTGAGGTTTAAGGGTTTGATTAATTAAAGATACGTTTTTAATTTCCTTGTTATAGCGTGAAAAAAATGAAACTTTAACTTTTGAATCAGGAGGAACTTTTACTACAATAGGTACTTTTTTCATATACATCAGCTCCAAATTTGTATTATTTTATAAAATCCTGTTTTTCATATGCATTGTATTTACAAAATAGATATACAACATAATATGCTTGTACGAAGATGGAAGTGATTAAAAAATAATAAGGTATTTTAATAGTTATGGGGAATGCCCTATTGTTTTAATGAGATAAGTATCTTTTTAGCTCGGTAAATAGAGATGAGGGCTATTAGAGGAGGCTGCTGTGAATATTTGATCCCAAAAATAAGTTATTTCGATAGGGATTGTAGATCAAGTGAGATGAAGATAAAACAGGGCGATCGTTCCATTAAAAGGAATTATCGCTCTTGTACTTAATGTAAAATATGATTGTTGCTTTCACACCCATCAATTGTATGTGTTAATAATAAGTGAAAGAACAGACAAGATTCGCTAAGAGAAATATGTAAAAAACAGTACCTTGCAATAAATAGTAGTTGATGGTATATTATGGATAACGATAGTACCTTGTATTGAATAGTACTACTTAGAAAGGAGGATTATCGTTGAACGTTCAGTTTAAAAAAGGTGTGCTCGAACTTTGCGTATTGGCACTTGTAAAGCGAAAAGATTGCTATGGTTATGAGCTTGTTCAGCAAATCTCCAATAAATTTTTAATATCGGAAGGATCAGTATATCCATTGTTACGTCGTTTAACAAAAGAAGGGTATTTCCAAACATATTTAAAAGAATCAACAGAGGGGCCACCGCGTAAATATTATCAACTAACGGATCAAGGGGAGAATCAACTCAATTTACTTGTAACAGAGTGGCGCGATTTTGCGAAGGGCGTACAAGAAATTATTGAAGAGGTGTAATGGGATGAATAAAGAACAGTTTCTCAGGGAATTATTAGGACATCTTAGAAAGCTACCAGAAGAGGAAAGACAGGATATTTTATACGATTATGAAGAGCATTTTCAGTTTGGATTCGAAGAGGGGAAAACAGAATCTGAAATTATAAAAGGGCTTGGTGCACCGAAAACAATTGCGAAAGAGCTGCTTGCTTTGTATCGTTTTGATGAGATGAAAAAGGATCCATCAACTTCAAATATAACAAGGGCTGTACTCGCGGCGATAGGTCTTAGTTTGTTGAAATTTATTGTTGTATTAGGCCCGTTAGTAGCAATCGTAAGTTTAATATTTGCACTTTGGGTTGGTGGAGTTGTTAGTGTAGTAACGCCATTTTTTATCATTATTAAAATAGTAATGGGTACTTTTTTATGGGTGGATCTCTTTGTCAGTATCACATTTGTTGGAGTCGGTCTATTGCTATGTATTGTGGCTTATTACAGTACACATTGGTTCAAAAAATTGTGTGTACGATACGTGAATTGGAACTTCAAAATGATTAAAGGGGAATAAACGATGAAAAAAATATTGTTAGTAGCGATCGCTTGTATCATTATTGGAGTAATCGGTATATCACAAACGTATACGAAAGCAGTAGATGCTGTAGAAAAGGGGGATAAAGAGAAGGTTATTACAAATGAAACGATCAAAAGCTTAGATGTCAAATTAGATGCTGGAGATATTATTGTTCAAAAATCTCAAGACTCTTCTTTCTATGTAAAGCAATCAGGAGATTTAAAAAGACAAAAGGTTAGTATTGCGGAAGATGGTGAGACATTAAAAGTTCAAGGGGAAGTTGAAAAAGGTATTTCGTTAGATTTTTCATTTTTGTCGTTCGGATTAAAAACTCCTACACTGACTGTTGTTGTACCTGAGCGTGTATATAAAGAATTGAAGATAAATTCATCGGCTGGGAAAATAGAAGTAAATGAGGTGAAGAGTGATTATGTAAGTGTGGGGACGCTTGGTGGAGATGTGGATTTGGAGCGAATAACAGCTAAGAAGGTTGAGGGATCTTCTGAAGCGGGTGCTGTGAAATTGAAAAAAGTAATCGGTAAAGTTATAGCACAAACAACAAGCGGAGATGTTGATGTTATTGATCATGATTCTAAGTATGATGTGGAGGCAAGTTCAACCGCGGGTGATGTTGATATTCGTCTGTTAGAGAAACCTCAAGATGCGGTTATTACAGGAAAAACATTTGCAGGGAAAGTACGAATTTTCAACGAAGAGAATAGGGATATGAAAATTGGAAATGGAGATGTGAAAATTAGCGGGAAAACATCTGCTGGAGACGTTACTATTGAAGCGGATTAAAAATAAAATGGCAAAATTATCTCTTAGTCCGAGGGCGTGAATAAAATTCTATTAATATACAAAAAGAAGATCTTTACCTATTAGATAGGAAAGGATCTTCTTTTTCATTATTTTTTAGTGTAAATCGCGATACACGCCAATTACTTTCCCGATAACCGATACTTGTTTTAAAAGGATAGGCTCTAAAGAAGAGTTTTCTGGCTGTAGACGGAAATGATCTTTCTCTTTGTAGAAACGTTTAACAGTTGCTTCATTGTCTTCCGTTAAAGCGACTACAATTTCTCCGTTGTATGCAGACTGTTGTTGACGAACAACAACTAAATCCCCATCAAAAATACCAGCTTCAATCATACTATCTCCAGAAATGCGTAGCATAAATACTTGGTCCGCTCCAGCGACGATACTAGCGGGAAGTGGGAAATGCTCTTCTACACTCTCAACTGCTGTAATAGGTAAACCAGCTGTAACTTTTCCGACAATTGGAACCTGGATAACAGACAGTGTATCTGTTTCCATTCGATCATCACCTAAAATTTCAATAGCCCTAGGTTTTGTTGGATCGCGTCGAATGTAACCTTTTTCTTCTAGACGTGATAAATGTCCGTGCACTGTAGAACTAGAAGCAAGGCCGACCGCTTGACCGATTTCGCGTACGGAAGGTGGATAGCCTTTTTCTTGTACTTTTAGCTTAATAAAGTCGAGAATGTCTTGCTGGCGCTTTGTTAACTTTTCCATATTTTCTAACACCTCGTTTTCTTTCATTTTTCTTATTAATAAGTATAACATGCGAAAAAACATTCTACAAACATAAGTTCGAACGGAAGGCGAATTTATGATACACTAAAGGAAAAATCTAATTGAGAGAGAGGGTTTCAAAATGAATGCAATTATTTATGCACGTGTTAGTACAACGAAAGAAGCGCAGGAAACTTCATTATTGCGTCAAAAAGATGAATTATTGCATTTAGCTAAGCGATACCAAATGAATGTTGTAAAGGTGATTCAAGAGCAAGCGAGTGGGTATACAATCGAACGTGATGGTATATTAGAAGTGTTAGATACCATTCGAGAAGAACAAATTGATGTGCTTCTTATTCAAGATGAAACGCGTCTTGGTAGAGGGAATGCGAAGATTGCTTTAATGCATTGTTTACATAAAGAGGGAATAAAGGTATATACACATACGCATAACGGTGAATTACAACTTTCAGATTCTGATTCAATGGTACTAGATATAATTGGGATAGTTGAAGAGTATCAAAGGAAAATTCATAATTTGAAAATTAAACGTGGTATGCAGCGGGCAGTAGAGAAAGGGTTTCGGCCAGAGAATAATTTGAAAAATCGTCATTTAAGCGCAGGGCGTGAGAAAAAAGAAGTGCCAATTGAAGAAATTGTACGCTTACGCCGAAATGAATTAACTTTTGAAGAAATCGCAGCAACACTTCGCGGATTTGGGCATAATGTGTCAAAAGCGACTGTACATCGTAGATATGTAGAGTATACGAAGCAATTGCTTGATAAAGAAGACTAACTATTGTATGATAATAATCAGTTTTAAAGTAGAAAGGGGATTCGAGATGCTAAGTCACGAACTCATTGAACGCATTAACTTCTTAGCAAAAAAAGCAAAAGCTGAAGGTTTAACTGAAGAAGAACAACGTGAGCGTCAGTCGCTACGTGAACAATATTTAAAAGGATTTCGTCAAAACATGTTAAACGAATTAAAAGGAATTAAAGTCGTTAACGAAGAAGGAAAAGATGTTACGCCGACGAAATTAAAAGCTTTAAAAAAGCAAGATAATGCAAAATTAAATTAAAAGATGGGCGTCGAGCCCATCTTTTTTGATAGTAATAGAGAGCCAGATTATTTAATGACTTTCCAATTATGGTTAGTCATGGCTTCTATCGTTCCATGTTTTAGTATATAGTTAGCGATAAGTTCAGACATATCAATTGGTATGTCTTTTATTGTGGGCCTATTTTGATACATAAAGTAATTTCCACCCCCGCTCGCACGGTAATTGTTCATAACGATATCGTATTCTTTATGCATGTCGAGGGGAGCTCCTTCATATTCCAAGGAAATAACTCTTTCGCCAATTGGTTTTGAAATGTTTAGTATGTATGAAATTCCTTCCCACATATCATAATTATAATGCTGAGGTTTTGGCTCTATATAGGCAGGGTTTACAGTAATAGTTCCGTCTTCGTTTAGTACGAAATAAGTAGCAGATAGCTCGAGTGCGGCTTTTATATCTGCTCCAGTCACTCGGATAACTTTTAATGTATTTGGATAAATATAATTAGAAACGATGTCCCGCATTGTAACGTGTTTTGGGAAACCGGGAGATTCATTATGAAACAAACTTGTGCAAGAAATAGTAACTTTTGCTACATCCATTTGTATTTTATTTATAAACTCAATAAAGGGATGCTCTTGTAAACGTGTTTCCATAGCATCAGATATTTGCATGTCTCCATTAATAACTCCGATAGGCTGATCAAGCCATTTCTGTGTTTTATTCTCATAGTTAGAAACAAGGGCGAGAACATCTAGATTAGCTTGAATACCGTTGACCGATAGTAGTTCGGAATGACACTCCTTTATCAGCCACTGATTTTTATTTCTTTCCAACATAATTTGAACTTTTCCTAATGAATGTCCATTACAACCGGTTTGTAAAACAGTGACACCATTTAGTTTCATATTGGCAATAGAGCGGTGTTGATGACCTGTTAGCAATACATCGATACCGTCGATTTCATGACACATTGCATATCCTTGATTTTCACCGGTTAAAGCTTCTGTTAGTTCCCCGTTTTGTAAGTCTCGCTCAAATCCACCATGGTAGGCTACGATTAGTAAAGTTGGTTTTTCCTGTTCATGAATGTAAGAGACCCATTTTTTTGTTGTTTCTAGTGCGTCCTCAAATAGCAAATCTTTAATGTGATGCGGTTGTTCCCAATTCGGGATGTAGTGCGTCGTCACCCCTAAAATAGCAATTTTTATGTTTGGTTCTATGTGCTTTATAACATAAGGTCTCCCAAAATAGGGTTTTCTTATGCTTTTATCTAAAATATTAGCTGACAAATAGGGTGTATTTGCAGTTGAGATAGCGCTGTTTAATACATTCATGCCATAGTTGAATTCGTGATTTCCAATAATTGCTGCATCATAGTTCAGATAGTTGATCAGTAAAGACATTGGATTTTTTTCATTTTGGTCAAATGTAGCATGATGATAGGTAAAAGGAGTTCCTTGGATTAAATCTCCATTATCAATTAAAATTACATGTTCATGTTTGGAACGCTCTTGCTGAATAAGTGTGGAGATTTTTGCCAAACCATGTTCTGCTGGTGCATTATTTTGATATTGAATCGGATAAACTGTACCGTGTATATCACTCGTTAATAAGATAGTTATACATACACTTTCATTTTGAATCACTGTTATCCACCTTTTCTATAGTTATCTTAATATAAATCATATCAGATATTTAAAGTGTTACTTATATAGAATGTTTAGAATGTGTAAAGATTCTGTAAATAAACAAGTGTGTGGAGGGATATGTGATATATTTCTATATGTTTACAAAAAATTCAATATATAACAAGGGGAATGGAGGCTTTAACATGTTGAAAAAAGTTTTTGCAATGGGTACATCGGTTGTATTAGCAGCGGGATTATTAAGTGGTTGTGGAGCGAAGGAATCGAGTGCAAATAAAAGTGAAAATACGAAAAAAGGGTATGTGCCCAAGACGTTACATGTTCAATTTGTTCCGTCACAAAATGCTGATACGTTAGAAGCGAAAGCAAAACCACTAGAAAAACTGTTAAGTGATAAGCTGAATATCCCTGTGAAAGTTAGTATTTCAACGAATTATAACACGATTGTAGAAGCTATGGCATCAAAACAAGTAGATGTAGGTTTCTTGCCTCCAACAGCATATGTATTGGCACATGAGAAAAAAGCTGCAAACGTAATTTTACAGGCGCAGCGATTTGGAGTAGATGATGCGACGGGAGCACCAACAAAAGATTTAGTAGATTTCTATAAATCTGAGTTTGTAGTAAAAAAAGATTCTAATATTAATAGTGTGAAAGATTTAAAAGGTAAGAAAATAGGTTATCAAGATGTGACATCATCGGCAGGATATGTTTGGCCAGCAGCTGTGTTAATGAAAGAAGGAGTCGATCCGTTAAAAGATGTGAAACCTGTTACATTAAAAGGTCATGACCAATCTATCATTGCCCTTTTAAATGGTGATGTTGATGCAGCAGTTGTGTTCCAAGATGCCCGCAATATTGTGAAAAAAGATTATCCGAATGTATTTAATCAAACAAAAATTGTGAAGTTTACAGAAAAGATCCCTAACGATACGATTTCTGTACGCTCTGATTTAGATGCTGAATGGAGTAAAAAGTTACAAGATGCGTTTATTGAAATTGGAAAGAATGAAGAGGGACATAAAATTATTAAAGAAGTGTATTCACATGAAGGGTATGTTAAATCTGATGATAGTAAATTTGATATCGTTCGTGATTATGGAAAAAAAGTGAAAACACAATAATACATTAGGAAGGTTTTAAATGTTCATTGAAAATGGCGACTAGCTGAAACGGTATGTGGTTTCAATTAGTTAGCCGTTTTTCGGTTTTTTATACTAAGTGGAAGGTAGGTAGGATGCGTGATAGCGTTTCGAAACGTCTCCAAAGTTTATCCGAATGGTACAAAAGGATTGAATAATATTAATTTGAAAATCCAAAAAGGTGAGTTTGTTATTATGGTCGGGTTATCTGGGGCTGGAAAATCAACGCTTCTCAGATCCATTAACCGACTTCATGACATTACAGCTGGAGAAATTATTATTGGTGGGGAGTCTATTACCACTGCAAAAGGAAAAGGATTACGACGCATGCGACGTGATATCGGTATGATTTTTCAAAGTTTCAATCTTGTGAAGCGATCTACTGTATTGAAGAATGTATTAGCTGGGCGTGTTGGGTATCATTCTACGTTGCGTACAACGTTAGGATTGTTTCCGAAAGAAGATTTAGAGCTTGCTTTTCAGGCGTTAAAACGAGTGAATATTATAGAAAAAGCATATGCGCGGGCTGATGAATTATCAGGAGGACAACAGCAACGTGTATCGATTGCTAGAGCATTGGCACAAGAGGCGAAAATTATATTAGCAGATGAGCCTGTCGCTTCTTTAGACCCACTTACAACAAAGCAAGTAATGGATGATTTAAAGAAAATTAACGAAGATTTTGGAATTACAACAATTGTAAACTTGCACTCTATTGATTTAACTAGGCAATATGCTACGCGCATTATTGGATTGCATGCAGGTGAAATCGTATTTGACGGACTAGTAAAGGAGGCGACTGATGAGAAATTTGCTGAAATTTACGGTCGCTCAATTCAAACGAATGAATTATTAGAGGTGGCGGTCAAATGAATGATTTGACGATATATTCTAAAACGATACCGAAGCCACCGAGTAGACTAAAGCATATGCTAACTGTGCTCCTTGTTGGTTTATTATTGTGGGGAAGTAGTGTACAAGTAGATGCATCATTTTCGAAATTTATAACTGGTTTTCCAAATATGATCGATTTGCTGAAGGAAATGGTAGCGCCAGACTGGGGCTATTTTCAAGTAATTACAACTGCAATATTAGATACAATTCGTATGGCTATTATTGGAACGACGTTAGGAGCGATTTTAGCAATTCCACTTGCGTTATTAGCGGCAAGTAATGTGTTTTCAAATATGGCTTTATATGGTCCAGCTCGGTTCGTTTTAAATTTAATTCGAACGATACCAGATCTATTATTAGCGGCTATTTTTGTAGCGATTTTTGGAATCGGTCCACTTCCAGGTATTTTGGCACTTACTTTTTTCTCTGTTGGGCTTGTTGCAAAGTTATTATACGAATCAATCGAATCGATTGATCCAGGTCCATTAGAAGCAATGACTGCAGTAGGAGCAAATAAGGTGCAATGGATTGTATATGCAGTAATTCCACAAGTGAAAGCGCACTTCATTTCTTATGTACTGTATACATTTGAGGTGAATGTACGCGCGGCAGCTGTTCTAGGGTTAGTAGGAGCAGGGGGCATTGGATTATATTATGATCGTACGCTTGGATTTTTACAATATCAACAAACTGCTTCTATTATTATGTATACACTCGTTGTTGTATTGTTAATTGATTATATAAGTACAGTATTACGGGAGAAATTATGATGAGTAAAACGACGATAATCGTGCCAAAACCGAAGAAACCGAGTTTAGATCGCTGGATTATTTTTATAGCACTTATAGCTATATATGTATGGGCATTTTCAGGAGTCCCGCTAGAGGGGATAAAGGATACAGCTGGTCAAATTACGAAAGCGATTATGACAGGTGTATTACATCCAGATTGGGCGTATGTATCGTTGCCAGATGGTGAAGATTTATTGCACGGTTTAATTGATACGTTAGCGATTGCAGTATTAGGTACGTTTATATCTGCTTTTTTATCTGTACCATTTGCGTTTTGGGCGGCAACAAATATGAGTATGGGGAAATTGACTTCAGGAACCGGGAAATTTGTACTGAGTTTTGTTCGTACGTTTCCAGAGTTAGTGATGGCTCTTTTATTTATAAAGGCCGTTGGTCCAGGTTCCTTTGCAGGTGTATTAGCTTTAGGCTTACATTCTATTGGAATGTTGGGAAAACTGTATTCAGAAGGGATCGAAAATATAGATAAGGGGCCGACTGAAGCGTTAATTGCTACAGGAGCAAATCGTTTTCAAATACTTTGGTATGCAGTGATGCCACAAGTGTTACCAGATTTCTTATCGTATACATTATATCGATTTGAAATTAATGTACGATCTGCGGCAATTTTAGGTGTTATTGGAGCAGGGGGTATTGGTACACCATTAATTTTTGCGTTAAGTTCACGGAATTGGTCCCGTGTAGGTATTATTTTATTAGGCATTATTTTGATGGTGATTATTATTGACCTTATTTCGAGTTCGATTCGAAAGAGAATCGTATAAGTTGTTTTTGGAAGCACCTACATAAGGTGCTTCTTTTGTATAATAAGAAAAAATGATTTGGCTATTATTGAATAACGGGGGATATTTTGGCCTTACAGCATGAATTTGTATTTGTTTCAAATGATAAAGAAGTGTTGGATTTTGAAGGTATGGATTGGATCGAAACTAGTTTTTTGTATAAAAAAGAGGCAAAGATAGAGGAGTGTGTTGTATTAAGTGATGAGGTAATCGTATATCTACTAGATTTTATTCATTGGATGCCGACGTATATTCTAGCGAAAAGAGAAGAAGGATTTGGGATTCATTATTATGGCATTACAAAAATTGAGCAAAAAGGAGCCGCGGTAGCAGAACAGTTATTTTGTTTGCTAGTTAGTATGGTTTCTTTAACTCCTGAAACAATTGAACTTACAGGTTCGTCGTATCAATGGGAAGATGAAAATATTACGGATGGAGAGTATGAAAAATATGTTTTTGATCGAGATACTCTATGTTTAGAGTTAGAGTCTTTTATTCGTTTACTTCGCAGAGTAAAAGGTGGAGAAGGATATATTTTGCATTTTGGAATTTAAAATTAATGAATAAAAATACAGATAATTCTCTTTCTTTTTAAAATAAAAATAATGAAAAAGTATGTCATATTGAATGCCCATACATTCCCGGAATCATTGGTTTTTTTATAAAAAATCAAAAAAACATCAACATATTTGTCGATACATGTTGTATAATCTTGCGTGGGAAGCTATCATATAAATGTATAAAACGTTTACTACTATACGCGAAGGGAAGAATAGCATGTCACATTCAATCGAACAACTTTCTATCAACACGATTCGCACATTATCCATTGATGCGATTGAAAAAGCAAACTCTGGTCATCCAGGAATGCCAATGGGTGCAGCACCAATGGCTTATACACTATGGACTCAATTTATGAAACATAATCCAAATAATCCAACGTGGTTTAACCGTGATCGTTTCGTATTATCTGCAGGTCATGGCTCAATGCTATTATATAGCCTGCTTCACTTATCTGGTTATGACGTAACAATGGATGACTTAAAGAACTTCCGTCAATGGGGAAGTAAAACTCCAGGACATCCTGAGTATGGTCACACAGCAGGTGTAGATGCAACAACTGGTCCACTTGGACAAGGTATTTCAACAGCTGTTGGTATGGCGATGGCTGAAAGACATTTAGCAGCAAAATATAACCGCGATGCGTATAATGTAGTTGATCATTTTACATACGCGATTTGCGGTGATGGCGATTTAATGGAAGGCGTTTCTGCTGAAGCATCTTCATTAGCTGCGCATTTAGGATTAGGTCGTCTTGTAGTTTTATACGATTCTAACGATATTTCTTTAGATGGCGATTTAAATCGTTCATTCTCTGAAAGTGTAGAAGATCGTTATAAAGCATACGGTTGGCAAGTAATCCGTGTTGAGGATGGAAACGATATCGAAGCAATTGCAAAAGCAATTGAAGAAGCAAAAGCTGACGAAAAACGCCCAACGCTAATTGAAGTAAGAACGACAATTGGTTTCGGTTCTCCAAACAAATCAGGAAAATCAGCTTCACACGGTTCTCCACTTGGTGTAGACGAAACAAAATTAACAAAAGAAGCATATGCTTGGACTGCTGAACAAGATTTCCATGTATCAGAAGAAGTATATGACAACTTCCGTAAAACAGTACAAGATGTTGGTGAAACAGCACAAGCTGCGTGGAACACAATGTTAGGTGAATATGCACAAGCGTATCCAGAATTAGCAAACGAACTACAAGCGGCAATGAACGGTCTTCTTCCAGAAGGTTGGGAACAAAACTTACCAACTTATGAATTAGGATCAAAAGCGGCAACACGTAATTCTTCAGGTGCTGTCATTAATGCGATTGCAGAATCTGTACCCTCATTCTTCGGTGGATCTGCGGACCTTGCTGGTTCTAACAAAACATATATGAATAATGAAAAAGACTTTACAAAAGCTGATTACAGCGGTAAAAACATTTGGTACGGTGTACGTGAGTTTGCGATGGGTGCAGCAATGAACGGTATTGCACTTCATGGCGGTTTAAAAACTTACGGTGGTACGTTCTTCGTATTCTCTGACTACTTACGTCCTGCAATTCGTCTTGCAGCATTAATGCAATTGCCTGTAACGTATGTATTTACACATGACAGTATCGCTGTTGGTGAAGATGGCCCAACACATGAACCAGTTGAACAATTAGCAGCGCTTCGTGCAATGCCAAATGTATCTGTTATCCGTCCGGCTGACGGTAACGAATCTGTTGCAGCTTGGAGATTAGCTTTAGAATCTACAAAAACACCAACTGCATTAGTTTTAACTCGTCAAGACCTTCCAACATTAGAAGGTGCAAAAGACGATACGTATGAAAAAGTAGCAAAAGGTGCATATGTAGTTTCTCCAAGTAAGAAAGAAACAGCTGATGTAATCCTACTTGCAACTGGATCTGAAGTAAGTTTAGCTGTTGAAGCACAAAAAGCATTAGCAGTAGACGGTGTTGATGCAGCTGTTGTCAGCATGCCATCTATGGATCGCTTTGAAGCTCAAACTGCTGAGTACAAAGAATCTGTATTACCAAAAGCAGTAACGAAACGTTTCGCAATTGAAATGGGTGCTACATTCGGATGGCATCGTTACGTAGGCCTTGATGGAGATGTACTAGGTATCGATACATTTGGTGCTTCTGCTCCTGGTGAGAAGATTATGGAAGAGTATGGATTTACTGTAGAGAACGTTGTTCGTAAAGTAAAAGAAATGCTTTAATGATTTTAGAAAAATCTCTCCGGCATGGGGAGATTTTTCTATGTAATTGCGTTTTTTCGACAGAAAAAGTTTTTTCTCTCTCCGTAGTCAGACAATCATTGCAAATTTTCTTTTATATAATGTAGAGAAAAGGTTGTCCAGATCGGGAGGGGAAAAATGAAAACGTATGAATTGTATTTAATTCAAGAGGATATTGCGAAAGCTTACTTTGGTCGTGAATATTTGTTTTTCGATTTATTTGCTCGATTTTCAGAATCTGGGTCCCTTTCGGAAAAGAAAGTGTTATATAAGCAAATGATGTATATTACGATGCCACTACAAGTAATGAAAATTCATCATAGATTAGAACAAGCTTTACGTGTTCTTGGTAAATATGAAAGAACACATCATACACATAGGCTTTATACCGGAGCAGAGTATGGCGAAATAATGGTGAAATCACAATACATTAGAATGAACACCTCTGGAAATGTATCTATGGAAACAACTTTCTTTGAGGTGCTTAGGAAGTGTGAATTAACATTTTTAGCGATGGATTATGAAAATAAAAAGTATGGTTGGTTAAATCCTCTCAAACAAGTACGAACATATGTGTAAAAAATGTCGAATAGTATCTTGTCTTATTGAAAAGGTTTTAGTACACTGTAAGGTAGACAACATGAAGGAGGAAAATATATGCCGATTTGGTTAGGTATTCTAGTGGGCGTAGTAGCACTAGTAGCAGGCGTGGCGTTAGGATTTTTCATTGCCCGCAAATACATGATGAACTATTTAGAAAAAAATCCGCCAATTAACGAACAAATGTTAAAAATGATGATGATGCAAATGGGACAAAAACCTTCCCAAAAGAAAATCAATCAAATGATGAGCGCGATGAGCAAGCAACAAACGAAATAAGCGCTAAAGGGCACTCGTTAAGAGTGTCCTTTTCTTTTGAATGGGAATGATATTTAAAACTTTTAAAAATTCTGTATTTTTGATAAACTGAAAACATCGCTCATTTTAGGGGAGGAGGATATAAATGAAAGTATTTTTTAATTTAGCTTGGTTTTTTAAACAAGAAAAACGAGCGTACATAATCGGAATTATTTTGTTATTTGGAGTAGCGTTGCTTGAACTTGTAGCACCAAAAGTAATCGGGATCGTCGTAGACGAAATTAATAATCAAACATTAACATCTGAAAAATTGTTGAAATGGGTTATTCTTTTAGTCGTTGTAGGGATTACTATGTATGTATTACGATATGTATGGCGCATTATGATTTTTGGGTCGTCTCTAAAGCTAGCCCGCCAATTACGAAAGAAATTATATGAACATTTTACAAATATGAGCCCATCTTTCTATCAATCACATCGTACAGGTGATTTAATGGCGCATGCGACAAATGACATTCAAGCGATACAGCAAACGGCTGGAGCGGGTGTTTTAACACTTGTAGATTCATTAGCTGTAGGTGGATGTGTATTAGTAGCTATGGGATTTACGATTAGCTGGAAGTTAACGTTGTTAAGTTTAATTCCAATGCCAATTGTAGCAATTTCGACTAATTATTACGGCACTTTACTACATAGACGTTTTCATAAAGCGCAACAAGCTTTTTCTGAGATCAATGATAAAGTACAAGAAAGTATGAGTGGAATGAAGGTAATTCGTTCACTCGGACAAGAAAAAGAAGATTTACAAGCATTTCGAAAAAAATCAGAAGATGTTGTACAGAAAAATATGTTAGTAGCCCGTATTGATTCGCTATTTGATCCAACAATTGCTCTTATTGTCGGGTTTTCATTTTTAATTGCGATTTGCTACGGATCACTTTTAGTTGTACGGGGTGAATTAACAGTAGGTGAATTAGTTACATTTACAACATATTTAGGAACTCTCGTTTGGCCGATGTTAGCCTTTGGGTGGTTGTTTAATATTATGGAGCGCGGGCGTGCATCGTATGACCGTGTAGAAAAAATATTATCTCACACTTCAGATGTTGCGGATAAAGAGAGTGCTATAGATGAAATAGCAAGTGGTGATATTGCATTTGCGATTGATACATTTTCTTATAAGAAAAATGAAACGTTGAATTTAAAAGATATTCATTTTAATTTAAGAAAAGGTGAAACGTTAGGAATTGTTGGTCGTACGGGCGCAGGGAAGACGACACTATTAAAATGTTTAATTCGGGAATATGACCATTTTAGTGGGGAATTAAAAGTAGGCGAGCAAGATATTCGTAATATGACACTTCATGGTATACGTTCCGCAATTTCATATGTACCGCAAGATCATTTTTTATGTTCGGCAAGTATAGGTGAAAATATTGCTTTCGGAAAATCGGATGCTACATATAAAGAAATTACGTGTGTCGCTGACATCGCTTGTATTCATGAGGACATCGTTCAATTCCCAGAAGGGTATGATACGGTAGTAGGCGAGCGAGGAGTTTCATTATCGGGTGGACAAAAACAGCGGATTTCTATTGCACGTGCACTACTAACAAATGCTGAAATTTTAATTTTAGATGATTGTTTATCGGCAGTAGATGCAAAAACAGAAGAAACAATTTTAACTGCACTGAAACGAGAAAGAGCAGAAAAAACGACGATTATTACAGCGCATCGTTTAAGTGCGATTCAACATGCGAATCTTATTCTTGTTGTTGATGAAGGGGGAATTGTGCAGCGAGGAACACATGAACAACTAATGGAACAAAATGGTTGGTATAAAGAGATGTATGAAAGCCAGCAGCTAGAGGCGTTAGTTGAGAAAGGAGGCATATAATGGCTGAGAAAAAACAAAACGACTTATGGCGATTACTTTCCTATATGAAACCGTATAAAAGGTTATTATCATTGGCATTTTTATTTTTAGTTGGTGCAACTGTGGCAGAAATGATGGGGCCGTTTTTAATCAAACAGTTCCTTGATGAACACTTAGTGCCACGTAATTTTGAACAATCAGCACTTGTAACTTTATTTGTTGTGTATATGAGTGCTCACTTGTTAAAAGTTTTGTTTACGTATTTGAATTTATTATATTTTCAAAATATAGCGTTTAAAATTGTGCAAGACATGCGTGTTGAAGTATATGATCATGTTCAAAAGTTATCGCTAAGTTTCTTTGATCGGACACCAATTGGTACTCTCGTATCGCGAATAACGAATGATACAGAAGCGATAAAAGATTTTTATGTAAGTGTATTATCAACATTTGTGAAAAATGTAGTGTTTTTAATCGGTATTTTAGTGGCGATGTTTTTACTTGATGTGAAATTAGCGCTATGTTCGGTTTTATTAATTCCAATTATGTTTACAATTATGGCTATGTATCGCCGGAAAAGCTCGGCTTTTTATTTAGAAGTTCGTAATCAATTGAGTATTTTAAATGCAAAGTTAAATGAATCAATTCAAGGAATGAATATTGTTCAAGTGTTCAGGCAAGAAAAGAGGATGCGAAAAGAATTTGAAGAAGTGAATAATAAGCATTACAGTGCTGGTCGTCGTACATTAAAATTAGACGCATTATTTTTACGTCCAGCAACAGACCTTGTTCATATTATAGCAATTGCATTAGTTCTTGGATTGTTTGGAATAGACGCTTTGAAGAGCCCGGTTGAAGTTGGGGTGCTATATGCTTTCGTTAATTATATTCATCGTTTCTTCCAACCTGTAAATGAAATGATGATGAAATTATCTTTCTTCCAACAAGCACTTGTTTCATCATCACGTGTATTTCATTTAATGGATGAAAAAGATTTAGCCCCTGTTCAAAAAGGGAATGGAAATCCGCAAGTAGTCGACGGAGAAATTGAGTTTAAAGATGTTACCTTTTCATATGATGGGAAACGTGATGTTTTAAAAAATGTATCTTTCCATGTGAAACAAGGGCAAACGGTTGCTTTTGTTGGGCATACTGGAAGTGGGAAAAGTACTATTATGAATTTGTTAATGAGGTTTTACAATATTAAATCAGGGAATATCGTAATCGATGGTGTGAGTTTAGAGGATTTTGAGGAACAGGAAATTCGAAGGAAAATCGGTTTAGTTCTACAAGATGCATTTTTATTTGCTGGGAATGTGAAGCAAAACATCCGCATGTATAATGAGGGGATTACGGATGAAGAGGTAGAAGAAGCTGCACGTTTTGTGCAAGCGAATACGTTTATTGAGAAGTTACCAGAGCAGTATGATACAGAAGTAGTAGAAAGAGGAGCTACATTTTCAAGTGGTCAAAGGCAGTTGATTGCTTTTGCTAGAACGATAGCGACAAACCCTAAAATATTAGTATTAGATGAAGCAACGGCTAATATTGATACGGAAACAGAAGAAGCAATTCAAACAGCGTTGCAACGAATGAGAAAAGGAAGAACAACGATAGCGATTGCACATAGATTATCTACAATACAAGATGCAGATCAAATATTTGTAATGCATGAAGGGGAAATTGTAGAGAGAGGAACACATCAAGAATTACTTAGTAAACAAGGATTGTATTATAATATGTATTTACTTCAAAATAAAGGAAGCCTTCAAAAAGCCCTGTAGTTTCAGGGCTTTTTTCTATTTTATTCTAGTAAAGGTAGTGTCCCTTTACTAAGGTTGTACATACTTTATATAAGATAAAACATAATTTTGATAGGAGAGTTAGCATGCAAAATAGATCCAGTTCAAATGTTACGTTCATCGATGTTTCTCATTGGGAAGGAAGTATTGATTGGAATGCTGTGAAGGCATCTGGAATTCAAGCAGCATACGCAAAAGCGACGGAAGGCGTGAATTTTGTTGATCCTACCTTCGTTCAAAATATACAAGCGGCGAGAAGTGCTGGTGTATTAATAGGTGCTTATCACTTTGCGCATCCGGAGCAAAATAATGCAATTTCGGAAGCGGATTATTTTGTGAATATTTTAAAAAATAATCCGATAGATCTAATCCCTGTTTTAGATTTAGAATCACCAATAGATCCTAGTAAAAGTAATTTAACAGGGACAGCTATATCTAATTGGGCAAGAACTTTCATAAATTATGTGAAACAAGCTACTGGAAAAGGGGTAATGTTATATACAGGAGTCTGGTATATTAATGAGTTTGGAGTTAGTGGACTAAGTGATGTACCACTTTGGATTGCAAGATATTCTAGTACACCACCTACTGATTGTGGTGGATGGACGGAGTGGACAGCATGGCAATATACGGATTCTGGCCAAGTTTCAGGTGTAGGGAATTGTGATATGTCAGTAGCAATTTCTCTAGACGCATTAAAAGGTAGTAATGAAAGTGAAGGGGGCAGTAATGGAGGTACCCAACCTGCTAATGCAACTCCAGTATACGGTAATGCTGTAATTAATGGAGATAACGTCAATTTACGAAGTGGTCCCTCTATACAATCTAGTATAATCCGGCAATTAAATCGTGGTGAATCGTATAAAGTGTGGGGAGAACAAAATGGATGGCTTTGTTTAGGGACAAATGAATGGATTTATTATGATTCTAGTTATATTCAATATGGTGTATAATAAATGGAACAAAAAAGGTTTCTATGTGAGGAATAGCTGTCAAATTAACAAAAACAAGCCCGATGTTTTCAATATCGAGCTTGTTTTTGTCAAATATATAATACGAATTTTTACATTTGGGCATGCTCAATCTATCTCACGTAAAATGGATACTTCAAAAAGTTCTAGAACTAATAGAATTATCCCACCTCCACATTTCAAAACTCCCATTTCCATTTCTATACTGTTTTCTCTGCTTTGTTATATTACGATATAATAAATCTGTATGTTTCCATTATAGTAAGTGCTTGCGTAATTATATTTATATATATCTATGGAATAGTTAGATTATAAAGCTAATGGACATTTAGTTTTTTTGTTTTGTGTGTCCGCTTCATCAGGAAAATAATAGATTCTTGAAAGACTTTTGTAATATTTATGAGAGAGAAATGAAAGATTTGTTAGATATTATAAAAACAATGGCAATCTAGTTATGGAGTGATAATAACTTTCCAGTTAGAGACTTTAGAGCAAGCATCTGCAAATCAAGATAAATGGTGGGGAATATTTGCCCCTGAAGACTACGTTAGCTATGAGTTAGTACCTTTGGCATAAAGCAGCTGTTAAATCTATCTAACTATATTACGTATTGTTCAATATATTTGCTAATTAGTTGAAGTAAAAGCACATGAAGGAAAATTAGATTATACATCAAATGGAGGGGAATTTATGAAAAGAAAAATATTGGCTATAGCTGCTGTAACTGTCCTGTCCTAACAGCTCCTATCCAAAGTGTGGCATTTGCACATGAAAATGACCACCAATATGATCCACCTATTGCTCAAAGGTGGTCAGCAGAATCTATACATAATGAAGGAGTAAGCTCTCATTTATGGATTGTAAACAAAGCCATAGATATTATGTCTCAGAATACGACTGTTGTGAAGCCAAATGAGACAGCTCTATTAAATGAATGGCATATTGATTTGGAGAAAGGTATTTATTCAGCGGATTATGAAAACCCGTATTATGATAATTCCACATTCGCCTCACACTTCTATGATCCTGATTCAGGAAGTACGTACATTCCATTTGCCAAACAAGCAAAGCAAACAGGAGCGAAATATTTTAAATTAGCTGGTGAAGCTTATCAAAATAAAGATTTGAAAAATGCATTCTTTTATTTAGGATTATCGCTTCATTATTTAGGGGATGTGAACCAGCCTATGCATGCAGCAAACTTTACAAATATTTCGTATCCATTTGGCTTTCATTCAAAATATGAAAACTTCGTCGATACAGTTAAAGACAATTATAGAGTAACAGATGGAAATGGTTATTGGAATTGGCAAAGTGTAAATCCAGAAGATTGGGTTCATGCGTCGGCAATAGCTGCAAAAACTGACTTTCCATCAATTGTTAATAGTAAGACGAAAGGTTGGTTTATGAAAGCGGCTGTGTCACAAGACTCTGCTGATAAATGGCGTACTGAGGTGACACCAGTAACGGGGAAACGCTTAATAGAAGCGCAACGTATTACAGCTGGATATATCCATTTATGGTTTGATACGTACGTGAATCACCAATAAGAAATAAACCTACACATGAAGCAAATTACGTATGACAAAAATGAATATGAAAAGAGAGGAACTTTTACCAGAAAGGCCCTCTCTTTCTTTTTTTATTAAGTTCATTCGATCTATCTATGCATACCAATCATGTTTAGTATACAAATTTTCTGTGCAACCAGGATATCCTTAGTAAGGTACGGCAACATTTCTACGAATAATCCACCGTATCTAAAAAATTCCCCATTTTTGACTTGGAAAAGTTTCGCATTAATATAGTTTTATTCTAAATTGAAAAATGTTGCTTGTTGAGTGCTGCCAATCATTACATATCATTTATTTAGTTTAAAATGAAGGTGGGGTCACTGAAAATAATATAATTGCAATTTCGCTAAAATTATTTTCCCATTTATGTTTCAAATTTGCTGGTATTTTTACACTATCACCAGCTTCTAATAAATATTGTTCTTCATTTAGATGTAACAAGATTTTTCCTTCCAAAATAACTGCAACTTCCTCACCTTTATGTTCCAGAGGATTTTCTGACGAAGAGGTATTTGGAGGAACATTCATAATCGCTGTTGCCAAATTACCAGTGCAATCAGGTGATAATAGCTCATAAGATAAATTACCAACAATCATTTTCTTACGGTTATTGGATTTTACGATTAAATCATCTGTATTTGTTTCTTCGATAAAAAAACTAAATGTTGGAACATCAAGGGCTTTAGCTAAGAGCTTTAGGGTTTGTATAGAAGGATTTGCTAATCCTCGCTCAAGTTGGCTTAACATAGAAGGTGTAATAGCAGCTAATTTTGCTAAATCCTTACTGCTCAATCCTTTTTCTTTTCTATATTTTTGTACTTTTATTCCAATATCTATATTTTCCATGACGATACTCCTTAAAAAAAATGTTAAATAATATTTTAAAAAATTTAATTCAATTAAATATAATCAATCTTTTTATGTTAAACTGTCTTAAAATATACTTAATTATAATTTAATATTCACATTGCTACAAGAGAATAAGGAGGATCAGATAAATGAAGGAGATTGAAAGCAAAGATCTTCAAACTTGGAAAGAGCAATATCCTTTATTAAATAAACTTATTTCGATGGAGGAAGTATTTTGGATCAATCCTAATATCGAAAAGTTTGAAACAGGGATTAAAAAAACTACACTTACTCAAGAGGATGTAAGGGATGCAGAAGAAAGATTGAAACGTTTCGCTCCATATATAGCCAAAGTATTCCCTGAAACAAAAGAAATGAATGGTATCATAGAATCTCCTTTAGTGAAAATTTCTTCCATGAAACAGTCTTTAGAGCAGGAATATCAAACAACTATATCAGGTGAGTTATTACTAAAATGTGATAGTCATCTTCCTATATCAGGATCTATTAAGGCAAGGGGAGGAATTTATGAGGTTCTTAAACATGCCGAGGATTTAGCTATTAAACATAACTTATTAACTAAACAAGATTATTATTCAATTTTAGATAGTGAAACGTTTCGTAATTTCTTTTCAAATTACTCTATTGTGGTAGGGTCAACTGGAAATCTAGGGGTTAGCATTGGTATTATGAGTGCAAAGTTAGGGTTTAATGTGACAGTTCATATGTCTGCAGATGCGAAACAATGGAAAAAAGATTTGCTTCGAAGTAAAAATGTCACGGTTATTGAGTACAAAGGTGATTATAATAAGGCTGTTAAGGAAGGGAGAAAACAAGCGGCTGAGGATCCTATGTGCTATTTTATCGATGATGAAAACTCCCGCCATTTATTTTTAGGATATGGAGTAGCAGCCGCACGTTTACAAAAACAATTAGAAGAGCTGCAAATAACTGTAGATAAGGATCATCCATTATTTGTTTATCTACCGTGTGGAGTAGGTAGTGGCCCGGGCGGAGTAGCATTTGGTTTGAAATTATTGTATCAAGATTATGTCCACATTTTCTTTGCAGAGCCTACTCATTCTCCATGTATGTTACTCGGTTTAATGACTGGACTTCACGAAAAAATCGCTGTACAAGATGTTGGTATAGATAATGTAACAGCTGCAGATGGACTTGCTGTCGGAAGACCATCTGGGTTTGTAGGTAAAACTATGGAACCATTTTTAAGTGGGAATTATACAATTAGTGATGAGGAGTTGTATATATTGTTAAAGCAACTAGTCGATACAGTAGGGATTTATTTAGAGCCTTCTGCATTAGCAGGTATGATTGGACCGATTAAATTATGTAAAGATGGAATGAATTATTTACTGAAGCACAGTTTAACAGAAAAAATGGACAATGGTACACATATTATTTGGGGAACAGGTGGAAGCATGGTTCCTAAAGAATTGATGTCACAATATTATCAAAAAGGATTGAAATTAGCACTAGAGAAACCGCTCGTAATGGGGGAAGTTTTGTAAGGGTAAATAGATAGATTTTTTTATTATAGAGGATAAAGTAGAGGCAATTGTATGAAAAAAAGAATTGTAATTATAGAAGATGAAGATAATATCCGGGAAATATGCAGGCAGTACTTAGAAAGAGAAGGATATGAAGTATATACCGCTGTAAACGGAATAGAAGGTTGGAACTTATTTCAACAATATCAACCAGATATCATTATTTTAGATTTGATGATGCCGAAAAAAGATGGTTGGGAATTATGTGAGGAAATTCGCCAACACTCTAATGTTCCTATTATTATGTTAACCGCTAGGGGAGAAGAAAGAGATCGAATTTTGGGATTAACAATGGGTGCGGATGATTATGTAACAAAGCCGTTCTCACCTCGTGAATTAGTATTAAGGGTACAAATTATTTTAAGACGAGGAAATCATGCAACAGTACAAACACAAGAACCAGTATCGGAAATGATCGAGTTTTTAAATTTGAAGATTTGTCCAACGAAAAGGCGTGTATTTGTTTGTGAACATGAAATTGAACTAACAGTGAAAGAATTTGAGGTGCTTTATTTAATGGCAAAACATCCAAAACAAGTATTTTCACGCTCTCAACTTCTTGAAAAAGTTTGGGGGTTTGAATATGAAGGATGTACAAATGCGGTAACTGTGTTAATGAGTCGTTTACGTGAAAAATTGGAGAAGCATGCAACAAAAGACCGTTGGATTCATACAGTTTGGGGAATTGGCTATCGTTTTGATCCGAAGGAAGGAAATGAAGCATGAAACTACGTAATCAATTGTTATTAATGAATCTATTAAGTACAAGTATCATGTTAATTTCTATCTGGTATAGTGAAAGACGAATGTTACTTAGACCGGAACAAACAAAGCTATTAATAGTAATTGTGATGGTAGCAATGATTGTTTCAACGATTATTTACTGGTTAATGACACGTCCTATTATGAGATCTATTCAAAATTTAATTGCATTAACTCAACAATTTAGTGATAGGCGATTTGGGACGATGTATATAATAGGAAAAGAACCGGAAGAATTTAAAGAATTAGCGAAAGCTTTTCAACAAATGGCTAAAAAATTGGAAGAAAGCTTTGCTAAATTAGAAAAAGGAGAAAAAGCACGTACAGAGCTGATAGCAAATATTTCTCATGACTTACGGACTCCTATGGCTAGCATACAATTGATGATAGAAGCGTTACAAGATGATTTAGTTGAGGATCCTAACATGAGAATGCAGTACTTAACGACAATCTTAAACGAAATACAAAGATTAAGCGGATTAATTAATAATTTATTTGAGCTTTCTAAGTTAGAACTTGGACAAGAAGCATTTCATCCAAGTTTAACACATGTAGATAGTATTCTATTAAGAGTACTAGATTCTCATTCTATTTTATTGAAGGAAAAAGATATCCATTTGCAATTGTACGTTTCAGATTCATTGCCACGACTTTGGATTATGCCATGTAAAATAGCTCGGGTTATTAGTAATTTGTTACATAATGCAATTCGGCATTCTCCTACGTTTGGAACAATCGAGTTGATTATAGAGGAAGATAAGCAAAAACAGCGAGTTCAATTCATTTTGCGTGATGAAGGTGAGGGGATTTCTATAAATAATCAATTACGCATATTTGAACGTTTTTTTAGAACGGATCCATCAAGAAGTTCACAATCTGGAGGGTCTGGACTCGGATTAGCCATTGCAAAATCGCTAGTTGAAATACACAAGGGAGAAATTGGTGTTCGGAATCGTCCGGATGGGAAACAGGGGTGTGAATTTTGGTTTACTCTTCCCATTACATCAGAAAAGAAATGAGACGGTTGAAAGACTTTTGTAATAGTTAAGTTATGTTATAGAAATGATAGACCTTCTTGTTAACATACATGTAAGTATGTTACAGAAGGTTTTTTTACTTTATCTGTCTTATTTAGATGAAAAATGGAATATCTTTCTTTTTCAGAGTGTTAATATTAGTATGTTGCTAATTTGCACCTGATTTCAACAGTATAAACCTAAACTATCATATGCATGAAAGGAAATTGATAATAAAGGAGTTTTAGCTTTTATTATATTAGTTTTACATCAGTCAGGAAGGTAAAAGTTCTTGACAAAAAAGTCAGTTAAGTAACAACTCTAATGTACATAACACCACTTATCAGCAATCAATATATTTGGAACCCTTGAAAAGTTCCCTTTAAGATCTGAAGGGACTTTTTGCTCATATAATTCTCGTTTTCAGTTGTTATTTTGCCTAATTTTAAAGAAGAATAAGCTCCGTTATTTTCATTAAGCATATCATGTAAAAGACTGCAAAATATTTATAGTAAGTAGGTGAAAATATGACATTCGATTCTCCGCGTATTATAGCCCTCCCAGGAATGAGTATGGGCGGTTTTTCAGGAATGGGTATGGGTGGTTTCCCAGGAATGGGTATGGGTGGTTTCCCAGGAATGGGTATGGGTGGTTTCCCAGGAATGGGTATGGGTGGTTTCCCAGGAATGGGTATGGGTGGTTTCCCAGGAATGGGCATGGGTGGTTTCCCAGGAATGGGTATGGGTGGTTTCCCAGGAATGGGTATGGGTGGTTTCCCTAGAATGGGTATGGGCGATTTTCCTGAAATAGGTATACCAGTATGCTATAATCTTGATTGCTAGTACTTTATATCAAAATATAAATGACAATAAGGGTAGCACCGCATCGGTATCAAGCTAACAAAAAGAAATATCCCAAAAATGAAAAAACACGTTATTCTTTCTGTAGAATCATAGGGAAGGATAGCGTTTTTTATATGTCTATGTTTGCATCTGACGAATCCAAGAGTTATCAAAGGTGCTCCTTCGCTTGTTTAACCTCCTACAGCAAAACGGACGGAAATCTCATCGATATGAGAAAAAACGGAGGAAATCTTGAAACGCGCTTTTGCTCTTGCAGATGCCTATGACCTTGATAAGCTACATCCAATACGATGATAAAGATTTATTATACTGCTGCACAGGTGTACTGTATGCAGGGGAATCACGAAACCGCATTGGATATGTTGCAAAAGTATGTGTCTGTTTGTACTTTGAATTTTTCTCTATATGAGTTACATTGCGATTCTTATTTTGATGACCTTGATGGCTGGTTCGAGGAATTCAAGCTAGGAACCAAGACCGTTCGAAATGAAAAAATCATCAAAGCAAGTATGATGCAAGGTACTGTAGAAAATCCTCTATTTGCTACTTTGGCGGAACGTCCGAAGTATAAGAGTATCGTTGGAACCTTAAAATTCAAATTGGGGATGAACGAACATGAAAAACATTTATAAGAATGCATTGAAATTTTCACTTTGTATGTTACCAATTGGTATCATTGCCGGAGTGTTGAGTGGAATGTATAGCTTTTTACCGATTAATAAGGAAATGGGGGAACAGATATTAGCGCAGATGCCAAAAGAAACGTATATTCTGATTTCGGTTATTCAGGTGTGCGTTTTATGTGTGGGTATTATGGGGTTTTTCGGTTATATTTTAGCTGATAAGGTAAACCTGCTCAAAAAGCTGACATGTATCATTTTCGCTAATATCCATTCTTTAAGCGATTTATTATAATGAATTGTTACTCCATTTACATCACTTGTTGTGAAACCGTCATAATGAATACTAAGAAAGAGATCAGCTGATTTATTTTGAGCAATAGCTACGCGATTTTTTAATGATACAAACGTGTCATCTTCACGTGTTAAAATTACAGTCATTCCTTTTTCCTCAAGTTTTTTTTGAATGTTTTTAGCTGTTTTGAGAGTTATATCTTTTTCTCTCGTTCCATTTGGTCCAATAGATTCAGGATCATTTCCTCCATGTCCTAGATCTATGATTATAACTTTTTCTGAATTTCGATCTTCATTAATGGTTCCTTTCGCCTTTGAACTTAATAAAAAATAAACTGATACAAAACCTATAAATATCAGTTTAGGATATATAATTTTTTTTTTATAAAAAAACCTTCCTTGGTCAATTTGTTTTTGGTTAATATGTTTACAATTAATAGATTTGGTTAAAGTAAAAATAATAACGCGAGTGTTATAAAACCCCTACAAATATAACAATGTATACGGTATATTGATAAAATTCTCTTTGGTTAACCGTCTGAAATGCTGTCATACCTTTTGGGTATGCTTATATGATAAAAGTTTTATGTAAAGATAAAGTGCAGATAACATGCATTTTTTTAAAAGATTGTTATCTGTAAAAGGGGGGAGCACACACATTCATCAACTGAAAGTATATGTTTGTAGAGAAGCTGGTTTTTCTATGTGATTTTTTATAGGGATCCCAACAGAAAAATGGGTTCTGGTGCAAAGTTTCTTCACACACAAAATGATTGAGCTGGTTGCTGCTAAATGGTCACCATACATGCCTATCAACTTAAGAACGGAAACAAAATGAGCTTTCGTTCAAATGAACTAAAAAACTCTTAAAATACTTTTTGTCTTTAAAAATGAGCATGCCAAATAAACCTCAATCAATCAAATTTCAAAAATTATGCAGCTCTCTTTTGTTTTCCAAATCCACTATACTCATAGACAACACCCATAATATCAAAGACTGTTCTCTTCTCATATCTGTGAGATTTTCGCCCATTTGTCTGTAGTAGGTGGAATAGGCGGATTAGAATCATTAAGGGGATTAGTATTAATTTGATTAAACTTTATTTTGAACCAACAGTAATAGTTGTTATAGGAAAAACAGGGAAATGTAATAAAATAAAAAACTATTGACCACTGTCTAAAGGAGCGAGTTGTATGAATGTTAAAATAGACGAAAAAACAATTACAACAGATCGGCTTTATTTGAGAAAAATAAGTTTAGAAGATATTGATGATATTTATAATATCGTAAAAAAAGATACCGTCGGTAAATGGCTTGCAGCATCTAGAGGAATGACAAAAGAAGAAGCAACAATGTATGTTGAAAAGTTCATAGATCATTGGAATCAATATGGCTTTGGTGTATGGGCAGTTTTAAATAAATGTACAGGGAAAATTATAGGGCATTGCGGCTTAAGATAGTTATGTAGATCAAAAAGAAGAGGAAGTTGAAATTATGTATCTTTTAGATCCTGAATTTTGGGGAAGAGGTTATGCAACAGAAGCTGCAAAAGCATCTATACAGTATGCTGCTAACTCGATAGAAATTAAAAAACTAATTGCGAGAATTAAAATTACAAATGATAAATCAAAAAAGGTATTAGAGACCCTAGGATTCCAATTTGCTTATGATAAAGATTACCAAGGAAAACAACTATCACATTATGAAATAAAATTGCAGTCATAAACAATTTTTAAGAACAGTATTCATGTAAATGTAATTAAATTCTTATATTCAATATTTTTTTATACTTCTTATTAAGAATGCTTATGATGATTAATCAGATCGCTTGTTTAACAACAGCGAGCCTTTTTACGTATGTAAACCTTGGTTAGTTTATGTTGGCTTCTGTTTTCGAATTTTATGTCATCAACGCTTATATTAAGATAACAAAATGTAGAAAAGTAAAAATTTCGTTTAGGGGGTATCTCAAGACCTTAGCTTGATGGGCGTGGGCAGCACCACACATCCATCAAGTGTAGAAGAAAAATTTTTCTATAATGTTTATGGAAGGTGAAATCGTTATTCATAATATAATGATATTATGGGTTATTTATGGTTTATGTTCCTATATTTATATGTAATTTTACATATCCAAATGAAGTAAAATGATACATAAAATACCATTAAATTATATTAGAAATATTTTTTAGCAAGAGATTAATATAAATCAATGAAAAAAATTATATTTTAGGTGTAATTATCGTAGTGTAATTATTTTACTTAGTGAAATTGTTAATTGTATTTAACTTTTTTAAATATAATTTTTTTATAATGTTAATATAAAATATCTGAATTATCAAATATGAATGATAGAATTTTATTGTTTACTTATCAAAAACATAGTGTTTAAATGAGGGAGAAGTAAGGTCCTTACATTCTATGAGAAGTAAATAATAACGAGAGTTTAACACTCTATCCGAAAGGTTCTCCTTCCTCAATTGTGCAAGGAGAGAGCCTAGCGCTAGGTCGTTCAAGATGTATGAATAAGATTGTAAAAAGACAATAGTGAAGAGGTGTACGGAATGAAAAATAAAATAATTAAAGGATTTTTAATAACATCAATTGTTACTGGGGCGACTATTCCTATCAATACTCTCGCAACGCCAATCGTTCAGGCAGAAACGCAACAAGAGAACACGGATATTTCCTCATCATTACGAAAATTAGGTGCACAATCTAAATTAATCCAAACATATATAGATCAATCTTTAATGAGTCCTAATGTACAGCTAGAGGAAGTCCCAGCTTTAAATACAAATCAATTCCTAATCAAACAAGATATGAAGGAATGGTCATCGGAACTCTATCCACAGTTAATTCTATTAAATTCAAAAAGTAAAGGATTTGTAACGAAATTTAATAGCTATTACCCGACATTAAAATCGTTTGTAGACAATAAAGAAGATAGAGAAGGGTTTTTGGATAGACTTGAAGTTCTTCAAGAAATGGCTATGACGAATCAAGAAAACGCGCAAAGACAAATTAATGAATTAACAGATCTTAAATTACAGCTTGATAAAAAATTAAAAGATTTCGATACTGATGTGGCAACTGCGCAAGGCATACTAAGTACAGATGGAACAGGAAAAATAGATCAGTTAAAAAATGAAATATTAAATACCAAAAAAGCAATTCAAAATGATTTACAACAAATTGCATTAATACCAGGGGCTTTAAATGAACAGGGATTTGCTATATTCAAAGAAGTTTATAGTCTTTCAAAAGAAATTATTGAACCGGCTGCTCAAGCAGGGATGGCAGCGTATAACAAAGGAAAAGAAATTAATAACTCTATTTTAGAAGCAGAGACAAAAGCAGCGCAAGAAGCGAAAGAACAAGGTAAAACTGCTCTAGAGATTGAATCGGCCAAAAAAGCAGCTCGTGAAGCAATTGAGAAAAGCAAACAAGGTGAAATAGCTGCAGCTGCAGCCGCAAAAACGCAAGAGTATGACCTGATGAAAGCCATTGATACTGAAAAGATTAAAAAAACATTTGGTGTCTTCGCTGAAGTAAATAAATTAACAGCAGAGCAGCGAGCATATTTAGATGACTTAGAGAAACAAAACCAAAAAATATATGATTTAACAACGAAACTATCAATAGCAGATTTACAAAAATCAATGCTTCTTCTTACGCAAAATGATTTGCATACGTTTGCAAATCAAGTAGATGTAGAACTTGACTTACTAAAGCGCTATAAAGAAGATTTGGACCTAATAAAAAATAGCATTACAAAATTATCTACTAATGTTGATACAACTAACCAGCAGTCTCAAAAAGATACATTAAGACAATTAAAAAATGTAATAAGTTACCTTGAAGAACAGGTATATAAATTTTAATATTATGTTTTTTAAAAAAACTACAAAGATTATAAGAATCTAGCGAAAGAAGGAGAAGGAGAACAGTTATGAAAAAATTTCCATTTAAAGTGTTGACTTTGGCCACTCTGGCAACGGTTATAACTGCTACTACCGGTAACACTATTCATGCATTTGCACAAGAAACGACCGCTCAAGAACAAAAAGTAGGCAATTATGCATTAGGGCCTGAAGGACTGAAGAAAGCATTGGCTGAAACAGGGTCTCATATTCTTGTAATGGATTTGTACGCAAAAACAATGATTAAGCAACCGAATGTAAATTTATCTAATATCGATTTAGGTTCAGAAGGGGGAGAGTTGCTCAAAAATATTCACCTTAATCAAGAACTGTCACGAATCAATGCGAATTATTGGTTAGATACAGCAAAACCGCAGATTCAAAAAACAGCTCGTAATATTGTAAATTACGATGAACAATTTCAAAATTATTACGACACATTAGTAGATACTGTACAAAAGAAAGATAAGGCAGGTCTAAAAGAGGGCATAAATGATTTAATTACTACAATCAATACAAATTCAAAAGAAGTTACAGATGTAATTAAGATGCTACAAGACTTCAAAGGGAAACTATATCAAAATTCTACAGATTTTAAAAATAATGTTGGTGGTCCAGATGGAAAAGGTGGAATAACTGCAATATTAGCAGGTCAACAGGCAACAATTCCGCAACTTCAAGCTGAAATTGAGCAACTTCGTTCTACTCAGAAAAAACATTTTGATGATGTATTAGCATGGTCAATTGGTGGTGGATTGGGAGCAGCTATTTTAGTTATTGCAGCTATTGGAGGAGCGGTAGTAATTGTTGTAACTGGCGGTACAGCAACACCGGCTGTTATTGGTGGACTTTCGGCTCTTGGTGCAGCTGGTATTGGTCTAGGAACAGCGGCTGGTGTCACGGCATCTAAGCATATGGACTCCTATAACGAAATTTCTAACAAAATTGGAGAATTAAGTATGAAAGCTGATCGTGCTAATCAAGCAGTTATTTCGCTTACTAACGCGAAAGACACATTGTCATATCTATATCAGACTGTGGATCAAGCAATATTGTCTCTAACAAATATTCAAAAGCAATGGAATACAATGGGCGCAAATTATACAGATTTACTTGATAATATCGATTCTATGCAAGAACACAAATTCTCTTTAATACCGGATGATTTAAAGGCTGCTAAACAAAGTTGGAATGATATTCATAAAGATGCAGAATTCATTTCAAAAGACATCGCTTTTACACAAGAAAAAACGAACTAAAAATCAAAACCTATATCGGAGGAATACGAAATGATGAAAAAAATCCCTTACAAACTACTCGCTGTATCGACGTTTTTAACGTTGACAACAACTTCTGTAGTTTCACCAGTAGCAACTTTTGCAAGTGGAATTGAACAAACGAACAATGGAGATACGTCTCTTTCAGCAAATGAAGCGAAGATGAAAGAAACTTTGCAAAAGGCTGGGTTATTTGCAAAATCTATGAATGCCTATTCTTATATGTTAATTAAAAATCCAGATGTGAACTTTGAAGGAATTACTATTAATGGATATGTGGATTTACCTGGTAGAATCGTACAAGATCAAAAGAATGCAAGAGCACATGCTGTTACTTGGGATACGAAAGTAAAAAAACAGCTTTTAGATACATTGACGGGTATTGTTGAATATGATACAACATTTGACAATTATTATGAAACAATGGTAGATGCGATTAATACAGGGGATGGAGAAACTTTAAAAGAAGGGATTACAGATTTACGAGGTGAAATTCAACAAAATCAAAAGTATGCACAACAATTAATAGAAGAATTAACTAATTTAAGAAACTCTATTGGACAAGATGTTAGAGCATTTGGAAGCAATAAAGATCTCTTGCAGTCAATTTTAAAAAACCAAGGTGCAGATGTTGAGGCCGATCAAAAGCGTCTAGAAGAAGTATTAGGATCAGTAAACTATTATAAACAATTAGAATCTGATGGGTTTAATGTAATGAAGGGTGCCATTTTGGGTCTACCGATAATTGGCGGTATCATAGTGGGCGTAGCAAGGGATAATTTAGGTAAGTTAGAGCCTTTATTAGCAGAATTACGTCAGACCGTGGATTATAAAGTAACATTAAATCGTGTAGTTGGAGTTGCTTACAGTAATATTAATGAAATGCATAAGGCACTTGATGATGCTATTAACGCTCTTACTTATATGTCCACGCAGTGGCATGACTTAGATTCTCAATATTCGGGCGTTCTGGGGCATATTGAGAATGCAGCTCAAAAAGCGGATCAAAATAAATTTAAATTCTTGAAACCTAATTTAAATGCAGCGAAAGACAGTTGGAAAACATTACGAACAGATGCTGTTACATTAAAAGAAGGGATAAAGGAATTAAAAGTGGAAACTGTTACTCCACAAAAATAGGGAAATATTAATTCTGTTGCAAAGTGGCCCAAAACATAGAGAGTCTATGATTACACTGTAAAACAGTAAAGCGATAATTAATAAATCCTTATATACCAGAAGGCGGAGTCTCATTAAAGACTTCGCCTTTCACTTATATATAAGTTTTATCCAAATAAAAAGATAAACGTGTAGATTACTTGTTTTTTAAAACTTTGCAACAAAATCGATTACTTGGTGACAGATTATAAAGATTGGCTTAATAATATCGAATCTATGTAACAACATAGATTCCCTTTAATATTTGATAATTTAAAGGTTTCTAAAAAAAGATAGAATGATACTCATAAAAAATGTAGAACTCATTTCGAAAGATATCGCTTTTAAAAAAGAATAGAACTTGAAATCAAACCCTATATAGGAGGAATATGAAATGATGAAAAAAATTCCTTACAAAATACTCGCTGTATCAACGTTTTTAACTATGGCAACTACTTATGCAGTCACACCAGTAGCAGCTTTTGCAAGTGAAATTGAACAAACTAACAATGGAGATATGTCTCTTTCATCAAATGAAGAACAGATGAAAAAAACTGTGCAAGATGCTGGGCTATTTGTAAAATCTATGAATGAATATTCTTATTTGCTAATTAATAATCCGGATGTGAATTTTGAAGGAATTACTATTAATGGGTATGCAGATTTACCTAGTAAAATTGTACAAGATCAAAAGAATGCAAGAACACATGCTGTTACATGGAATACGAAAGTAAAAAAACAACTTTTAGATACATTGACAGGCATTATTGAATACGATACAAAGTTTGAAAATTATTATGAAACATTAGTAGAGGCGATCAATAATGGGGATGGGGATACTTTAAAAAAAGGGATTACAGATTTACGGGGGGAAATTCAACAAAATCAAAAATCTGCAAAAGCATTAATAGAAGAATTAACTAATTTTAAAAACGCTATTGGAGAAGATGTTAGAGTATTTGGAAGCCATAAAGAGACCTTGCAATCAATTTTAAAGAACCAAGGAGCTGATGTGGAGACTGATCAAAAGCGTTTAGATGAAATTTTAGGACAAGTAAACTATTATAAAAAATTAGAATCTGATGGATTAACAATGGTGAAAATTCCTTTTATTCCCACGTTGATTTCTGGAGGTATAATGATAGGTACAGCAAGAGATAATTTAGGCCGATTAGAGCCTACATTATCAGAATTACGTAAGACTGTAGATTATAAAATAACATTAAATCGTGTGGTTGGAGTTGCGTTTCATAATATTAGTGATATGCATAGTACGATTGATAATGCTATTACTGCTCTTACTTATATGTCCACGCAATGGGATGATTTAGATTCTAAATATTCGGGCGTACTGGGACATATTGAAAAAGCTAATCAAAAAGCGGATCAAAATAGATATAAATTCTTAATCCCTAACTTGAATGCAGCGAAAGACAGTTGGAAAATATTAAGAACAGATGTTGTCACATTACAAGAAGGGATAAAAATTGCAGAGAAAAAAGAACAGGATCTTATGAATCAACTTCGTCCATCAAACGTTTTCTACTTTTATAAAAAAATTCATAACGCATACACATTTGAAATAAAGACTGGAACAAATGCACCAAATGCGTCTTATAAAGTTATGAATTTAACTAAAAACACTGTTCATAATATGTGGAGTGGAGGACCAAATACAAACATGTGGGCTGACTGGCTTTCATTCAATCCAAAAGATGAATTTGCGGTGGTAGCAGTAGTGGATGGGAAAGAATATGTTGTATATAAAGACAAAGTAGAAAATATAATGAACTGAACTTGAAAAGTTAAACAGAAAAATTATGCAGCTATTGGAGATGGTACACTTAACTGGACACTAAGTTAAGTGAAAAAGATGATTCAGAGAATTCTGTTGCAAAGTTTTTTAACAGATAAAAAGTTGGTATGATTGCAGATGAAGTGACCCCATAAAGTGAGACAGGTTATTTCATTAGGCAACCTTTTGGGCATGGGTCCGGTATTGTACGAGGGCTCATGCCTTTTAGTTTTGCCTTAATTCTTTTATGATTATAGTACTCTATATATTTTGCTAGTTCTTTCTTAAAATGTTCTATACTCTTAAATTCTTTTCGATACAGAAATTCTGACTTCATGATGCCAAAGAAGTTTTCAATCACTGTGTTATCGTAACAGTTTCCTTTACGAGACATGCTTTGTGTAATGCCACGTTTAGTAAGGGAATGACGGTATTGTTTCATTTGATAGTGCCAACCTTGATTAGAATGGATCAAGAGTGTATCTTTGGCTGTTAAGTGTTCAAACGCTTGGTCTAACATCGTTAAAACAAGTGAATAAGTTGGTCTTGAACCAATTGTGTATGTGATAATTTCACCTAATGGTTCCCACTTATAATTTCAAAGACAATTATTAAAAATTACTTATTCAGCAAGTAAACAAATCGAAAACTATATGAAGTTACTAAAAATGCCAAACCCCTATGGATCAATGGTTTGGCATTTGTTCGTTTTTTATTGTTTATGGGGTACCGCCCATGCCCATAAACCTAAGATTTTAAAGCACCCCCATAACGAAATTTTTATCTCTCTACAGTTATTTATGTGTATTCAGCTCGTTTTTTACATTTTGGGGGATAATTAGTTTTTTAACTTGATGGCGATGCTTTATAATTATGTTATCTATGTTATTAATAAGGATGATATGTATGATGACTGTAAAGGATTTATTTCATCTATCAGTTACAAAAGACTTTTCCATTGTAGCAGGTGGTAATGCATTAAATAATACAATCTTAAGTGTTGAAATTTTAGACTTTGAATTTAATGAAGGTATTCAGAAAGTGAGAGAAACTGCTTTCAGCCGACATAGCCTTGTACTCAGTAGCTTATTATTTGCGAACCAAAAGCCAGAACGTTTAATCGACACCATTAAAAAGCTGATTGAATTAAAAGTAAGTGCCCTAGCCTATAAGCCAGTTATCTTTCAGGATTTACCGAGCGAGGTCTTAAATTTTGCAAATGAGCAAGGTTTCCCAATTTTACAGTTCAGTGGAGATGAATTTTTTGAGGATATCATTTTTGAAGTGATGAATTATATTAAAAATAGAGAATATGCGCTCTTTATACAAAATATAATGGGATGCTTAATGGACGAGGAGGTATCAGAGAAACAGATACATTCCTTCTTACGACAAATGAATAAACCGTTTAAGAAATATGTATTCGCAGCCAATATTCAAATAAAACGATACGAGGACTCTCAATGGTTGCAATCCTTTTTCCAATTCGAATCATTTTTGAAGTCTGGTATAGTTTGTACATATAAACAAAGTATTCTTATCTTTTTGACAGACCAATCCCAACAATTCCAATTTGAAAAAATACTAAAGGAATGGATGGTTCTTTATGCAATTCCATCAGATAGATTAACAATTGGTTACAGCCAAGTCCACCAGACGTATACGGAACTTCATCTAGCCGTTAGAGAAGCCTATTATGCCCGAATTATTGCTGAAATTGAAATGATCTCTGTTTGTAATTATAAACAACTCGCATCCGAACGGCTGCTTATCGAGCTTTATCGCAAAGATCCAAAGTTCGCTAACAATTATGTAAAAGTGTATTTGGGACCTCTTCTAGGCGATAAGGCAGATAAAGATTTACTAAATACTGCAGTTACATTCGTGTTAAAGAAAAGTAATGTGAAGGAAGTGGCAGACATCCATTATTGTCATCCTAATACCATTCGTTATCGCATGGCGAAAATACGGCAATTAATTGATCCTTTTGGCAACGAGTTTGTTTTTTATGAAAATCTATCCGCATCAGTTAAATTGTATTTACTGCATAAAACAATAAAAGAAACGACTAATGGATTGGAATCATTCCAAAAATAAGCTGAAAAGTTTAGAAATATAATCAAATTATTGCATTTCTTCTTATGATATTCTTGTTGTAGTCAAGGAGGTAGGAGAGATGAGACAATACATAGGTGATGGAATGTTGCTTATTACAGCGATTTTTTGGGGCAGTGGATTTGTTGTAACCGCCATTGCGTTAGAATATTTAACGGCTTATCAAGTGATGGCAGGAAGATTTGCTTTAGCTTCGCTTATACTTACAATTTTATTTGGTTACAAATTCAAAAGTTTCACAAAACCTGTCGTGTGGAAAGGTGCCATCTTAGGGATTCTTTTATATACCGGCTTTGCATTACAAACGGTCGGTTTGCAATATACAACACCATCAAAAAATGCATTTTTAACAGCTGTCAATGTTGTAATCGTGCCAATCATTACTTATCTAATCTACAAGCGTAGAATTGATCGATATGAAATACTCGGCTCAGTCATAGCTATTGTAGGGATTGGCTTTTTATCATTGGAAGGATCTATGACGATTAACATAGGTGATGCATTGTCCCTCGCGTGTGCAATTGCCTTTGCTTTTGATATTTTTTATACAAATCTTTTTGTTCAAAAGGAAGATGCAATTTCACTGACATTGGTACAATTCATAACAGCAACTCTGATTGGTCTAGTAGCGTTGTTTATTCAGGGGGATATTCCGAAAACGATGGAAAAAGAAGCAATGTATTCAATTGTGTATTTAGCAATCTTCCCAACAGTGATTTCTTATATTTTCCAAAATATATCACATCAATATACAACAGCTACTAAGGTAGCCATAATTTTATCTACAGAATCTTTTTTTGGAATGTTGTTGTCAGTTGTATTTTTACATGAAGTATTAACAGGGCGTATGGTTGTGGGGGCTATGTTAATTATGGTGTCCATCTTAATTGCTGAAGTAAAGCCAGCATTCAAAAAAAAACACTGTAAAAAAGCGTGTGAGTGAAATAAGTATGTAAGGGCTTATTTGATAAAAACGAATTAAATAACTTGATCATCCGCTGTAGATATTGTGAAAAATTGTACTTCAATTGGTTTCGTGGAACAAAGGAGTGGATTGCTGCGGTAGCCTTTTTTAAAAATTTGGCTAAAGAAGCAGTTTAGTTGAATAAAATATTTGCCGGTAGCACAAGAAAAAGGATTATAGAAGTAGGGGTCTCACCATATGTCCATCAACTTAAGAATTTACAGTGTCCCCAGAACGAAATTTTGTGATAACTCGTAACAAAAAGCTCACTTCTTATGTAAAAAAAGATAAGAAGTGAGCTTTTTTAGATACTACCAATAATGATGCGTTATGTTAACCCCATATGAATAGAATATACAGGATTCCTTGTTCAACTAACTGGCAGGTTAGTGGAATAAGGTTCTACCAAAGGATATACCATTAATCATGTAGAATTCACATAAAAATAAATGTAGGAGGATAGAAAAATGGACAATCCAGTTATATGCACGGAAAGGTTAATTTTAAGAAGAATGACTAAAGATGATACTGAAAATTTGATGGAAATCTTTTCAGACCCAGTAGCAATGCGGTATTATCCTTCAACCAAAAACGAAAGTGAAACAATGGAATGGATTAATTGGACCCTAAAAAATTATGATGAATATGGGGTAGGTTTATGGATAGTAGAAGATAAAGTAACTGGAGAATTTCTTGGACAATGTGGTATTGTACCTCAAGAAGTAGATGGCGTAATGGAGATGGAGATAGGTTATTTATTTGTTCGGCGTGTCTGGGGGAAAGGATATGCAACAGAAGCAGCTTTAGCGTGTAAGAATTACGGATTTGAACGACTAAAATTAAATAGGATGGTCTCATTGCCCGATGTAAATAATATTCCTTCAACTAAAGTTGCTAAACGAATTGGTATGCAGGAGATGAAAATTATAAACAAATGGGGAAAAGAAGTGTATGTTTACTCTGTCTCTATTTAAAAACTATGATTAAATTGAAGTATGTGAAGGGTTACACTTAAACTATCGGGTGCTTTAATTTATCAGGAAACTAAGAGATTTTAACTTCCAATAACGATAATTATGTGAATAAGCTGTCCATATGGGCAGCTTATTGTATTTTTTGCTTAGCGTGGTTTTTTTCCGAAATGCTGGCGGTATCTAAGTGCTGGCTGGGGTGGAGGGCTACCCCCTCCTAATATCATAAAAATAAAGAGTAAAATAAATTCATCACACCTGAAAATTGTTTGATTAAAAAAATGTATTAGACTAGATAGCGGATATACAATTTGCATACAGGAAATTAAAGGGATTTATATAAATCGTTTAATATATAGATTCACTCCTTTTCGTAAATTATTATATAATTTAATTTATAATAGAGTATTGTTAACCTTATATCCTTAAGGAGGTTCTATATGTATAAACAAACTTTATGTTTTATCAAAAAAAACAATGAATTACTTATGTTAAATCGTGAAAAGTCTCCTTTAAAAGGGTTGTGGAATGGAGTTGGAGGAAAAATAGAAGATGGAGAGACTCCTTTTGAATGTATAATTCGAGAAATTAAAGAAGAGACCGATATTAGTATAGATACGGTCGAATATAAAGGAACTATTACATGGAACGTTGATAATTCATACTCAGGTGGTTTATTTGTTTTTCTTGCTGAAGTATCTGATACATATTTATATAATACCCCTAGAAAGACAGAAGAAGGAATTCTAGATTGGAAAAAGATTTCTTGGACTATAGATAATAAGAACCTGGGAGTTGGTGAGATGATACCAGCATACTTACCAATCTTGCTAAATAATCAAAATAAATATGAGCATGCATGTGAAATTTCTAATGGTAAATTAATTAGATACACATATAAAGAGCTAGATTCCGTTTTGTTAATAGTATGAAAATCTGTTTTAAAATAATCAACAATAAATCCCGTTAACAAAACTCAAGTTAAAAAAGGTGCTTTCATGTTCAGAAGGCTCCTTTTTTCAGTCTAAAACATTTTTTAATAGGGGTCCTACCCCATCGCTATCAACTTAAGAAATTAATTGTTCCCAAAACGAAAAAAATGAGCCGAACTCTCATAAATAACTGTGAAAAGGAAAACTTTTCGTTATGGTGTATAATGGTAATAAAGGTGTTTAATTTGCGCTAAGGAATCCTCGTTTTAGGATTCCTTAGATTGATCAATTTATATAATCGTTCATTCTAAGATTCATATTCTATCAATTTTAAAAATCTGTGATTCCATATATTTTCATAAAAATCAATCGTCTCTTTTGCAGACATAAATGGATTATTCAAAGTAGAGGTTGCTTTCTGTACCATGAAGTTTTCATATCCCAATCCATGAGCAAATTTAATCGTAGCATCCATACAGTATTCTGTTTTAGCGCCGCAAAATTCAATGCGATGTACAGCTAATTGGTCTAAAAGATTTTTTAAGTTTGTTTTGTAAAAAGAATTTGCATGTATTTTATTTGTTGAAGGATTTTATTATTCGTACACATATGGGAGGTTTCGCAAAGTATTAGCTTGATGGGTATGGGGTACCGCCACATCGCTATCAATTTAAGAAATGCATTCTTCCACAAAACAAAAAAACTGAATTAAATACCTATGAATAACTACAAAATTGCGAAACACTTTCAATATGGGCCCATCCCATTATCATCAGGCTAAGGTTTTAATGTACTCCCTAAATGAAAATTGTCTTTCTCTACAGATAGTTATTTATAAGAGGGGTCACCATATTTGTAATTAAATCCCAGAGTGGCCCCTCATACCCAGAATCGTTTCCATACCCCCATTAGGTTTGGATATTGTACACATCGTCTTTTCTTCAACTAAGAGTTCGGATTCATACAGTAAAAATTATTTTTTAAATTATTAAATAAGAAAAAATGGATCCATATTACAACTGACAGAGATATGTTATAATCAGAATAAGGGTTTTATCCTTATTCGCTTTTTATAGGAGAGTGTTTAACATGATTATCAAGTTCATTCGTTTACGTTAATTTTAAATACAATTCGTTATGCCCAGCTATTTTTTTCAAAACGTTTGGGTTTATTTGAGTGTGTCTTTTTTTATTAACTAAATACGAATGAAATGAGGAGTTAATCATGAATGAAAAGATTAATAAAATTAATGAAATTGATATATGTACAGAGAGTTTTGGCAATTCAGCAGATCCAGCAGTCTTACTGATTATGGGAGCCATGTGTTCAATGGTTTATTGGGATGAGGAATTTTGTCAACAATTAGCTGATACGGGCCGATATGTTATTCGTTATGATAATAGAGATGTCGGACGGTCAACTACTTATGAACCGGGGAGTTCCCATTACACTGTGGTAGATATGGCTGATGATGCGATTGGGGTACTCGATGCATATCATATTGACGAAGCACATATTGTTGGAATGTCATTGGGTGGAATGATTGCTCAAATTGTAGCCTTAAGGAACCCTCAGAGAGTTCTAAGTATAACTTTGATTGCATCAGGTATTTTTGGTTCTGAAGACAACAACCGAAATTTGCCTCCGATCGATGAAAAGATACTCGCTTACCATGCTAATGCGACCAAACTAAATTGGTTGGATGAAAAATCTGTTGCAAATTACTTGGTTGCAGGATCAGCTTTACTCTGTGGTTCAAAGCATAAATTCGATGAGAAGAGGGTTTATAAGCAAGTAGAAAAAGAAATAAAACGAGCAAATAATTTATTAAGTATGTTTAATCACTCCCTTCTTAAAGGCGATGATTCTTATGAGGGGAAGTTAAAAGGAATCAATATACCTACTTTGGTTATCCATGGTACAGAAGATACAGTGCTTCCATACGAGCATGGTCTTGCTCTTGTTAATGAAATTTCGCATGCTTTGTTACTAACTCTAGAAGGATCGGGTCACGAGATTCACTGTGACGATTGGGATCATATAATCAACGCTATTTCGAACCATACTTCAGTCCTGTAATCATTATAGGAATCGTATAAAATAAAAAACACTTGGAAAAAGAGTTACAATCGAGTCTGTAACCCCTTTTTTTCTATTAAAAATCAGTTTTGGAACTGTTACTCAGTTAAGGAATATTAATGCTCAGTGATTGATATTTCCTTCCTATAACGAAGATTATATAAAAGAAATGTCCCTTCGAAGATCTGAAGGGACATTTTAAGTTTTTAGATATAGTGACTGCTGATAAGTAAGGTTATGGTAACTGATATGGTGACACTTTGTAGAAAAGTATCAAATGTTTTACTCAATAACTCCTGAATGTTCAATATTCACAATGTATTTCACTCTTATTGGTACTGTTTTATATATTTTTTCCCATTCTTTTAACTTAAATGGTTTATATTGTTGTTTGAATTTGGAGCCTAAACCAAGTGGATCTACATTTAGATTTTGTATTTTTTTTATTAGTTTTTTACTTTCTGTATTCAATTGTTTTTCTATGTTCTTTGTGACTATCTTGAGAGTGTTTTTATTTTCTACATTTATCATTTTTGAGACTTCTTGCAGACGAGCATTCATTTTAACTTGAATATAAAAAGATGGTTTTCCATTTTTAACATGAACATGATAAGAAGGAGTGGAACGGATATTGTTAATTAATACATAACCGTCATGGATTTTGAATTCTTTGGAATTTAATCTACGTTTTTCAAGCAATCCGCTAAAAATAAACATATCTTTTTGTTCTAATTTCCCTATATATTTGTCTTGTTTGAAAAGAGCCATGCTTTTAATTTCTATTGTGTCTTTTTGTTTTTTCAATATAGGCATAAAAGTATCTCTTCCTACTTCGTAGTAGCGATAAGAGTTAAAATATAAATTATCCTGTGGTAATGAACCTGTTTTCATGTTGTGTTCCAACAGGTTTTTTATGTAAATTGCAACATTAAAGGGAGTATTGTATTTTCCAGAGAATAGCTCATATCCCTCACCTTCTAGTATTCCTAGATATATTGTATGTCCTATGCTATTATCCCGTAGAAGTGTATCATATGCTATTGTTATATCTTTTTCCGCTAATTTTTTTGTAAGAAGAGCAATACGTAATTGTCCAGTCGCAAAGGGTTGTGCAGATTTGAAAGAGGCTTTTTCTCTTCCTTGTGTTGCTGTGTTTCCAGTGTTCTCAAATACTTTGACTTGATGACCTTTTTTTTGAACAGGACAGACAATCGTTGTTTTTATTTTATCTTTTGTTGTATCGAATACAATTCCTTGAATTAATTGAACATCATCAATAAGATACTTTTGCATGCATCCTGTCATAAATATTAACGAAATACAAAATAGTATAATTTGTTTTTGATTAATTTTTTTCATGTTTTCTCCATCCAGTAAAAAACAAAATTGAAAAATAACTCATTTTAAGCTAGATTTTATATCGCATCAATTGTTGTATGTTGGATTTTAATCATTTGTGGTATTTTCCCAAAATGATCATCATCATATTCATGTTTTTACTAAAACTACTGATAACATGATTTATGTAAAAAGCTAGCATAGATCTAGTCTTTTTGTTTGCGGATGTTCTAACCTCTTTATTTAAAGTGCTTTGAATGTATACTTTCGTTGTGTATTTGGAGGATATCAGAGGATTTGGCGTGAAGTCAATGTTTTCGTTAGTTTGAAAGTAAACTAATGGCTAAAAGTTTACATTGTACTTTTGAAATATTTACAACAATATTTGTAATTGTATTGATAAATTTTCGAATAGATTGAATATTGTTACACACCTTATTATAATTTACTATGAGTTGGAGTAATAATCTGTCATTAGTTCCCTTTCTAAAAGAAGATTGAGATCAGTCAATCTTCATTTTTTATTCATAAAACGTTTGTTTGAAATATTTAGGTATGATACGTGTGAATTTGGAAGAGCATACATACGTTCAGCTAACTTCCAAATTTGATATACTAAAAGAAAAAAATTAGGATGATAAGGCTATGCCAACAAAAGAATTCCAAGATACAGTACAGCATTTTGCTTCTTTCTTATTAGATAAAGGAAGAAAACCTTCCACAATTAAACGATATGTTTATGATATCGAAGATTTTGGTCAGTGGTTGCAAAAATCTAAAAAACTCCCTACATGCAATATATGGACGATACTTGATACAAAGGATTATGATGAGTATTTCTATGATTTAAAGAATCAACGACAGTACTCTGAAAAAACAATGCATCGTGTCTATATTGTCTTAAATAGACTATATCAGTATTTACAACTGCCAAATCCGTTAGAAGACATGCAACTTATTATTCAACCGAACCGAGCATTACGTGATGAAGATTTTATTACAAAAGAGGAAGAGAAAACGTTAAAGTCCATTTTAACTTCATTAGAAGGATTAACAGAAAAACAACGTTCCGTTCGTCCAGTACTTATGGATCGTAACATTTCAATTGTGCATTTGCTCATTCATAATGGATTATCCTTACAGGAGCTTGTCGGTTTACAGATGAAGGACGTCCATTTTGAAAACAATACAATCTCAGTACCAGGAATAGTGGGCATAGAAAGAACGATTCTTTTAACTGAAGAAGATAAAAAGCGTTTATTTAACTATTACAAAATCATTCCTGAACCTGTTCGTCCAAGATACCATAGTAATGATCCATTGTTTGTAGCCTTTGATTTTACTCGGAAAACTTATCATTGGTCATATGAAAATGATGCGCCTAAAGCTCTAACAGAAATTGCTGTTCAAAAAATGATTCGACTTGAAGTTGAAAGAGCGAATTTACGAAAAGGAATTTCAGCACAACATCTACGGAATACCTTCATTTTACGGCTAATTGAACATGAAGTTTTAGAAGATCAAATTATAAAACAGGTAGGTTTTAAATCTAAACTTTCGTTAAAAAGATATTATGATTACACCGATTAAAAATAACGGTGGAAGATAGTGTGAAGGAAAATAAAAAACAAGAGATACAGTACATAAGAGTGTATACATTAAGGGATAGAAGTACAAAATCCATTAAAGTTGAATCTTGGCGAACGTTTAAAGATGAAATGAGAGTTCTAGGCCTAAAGGAATCAGATATTTTTCAAATACAGTTAATCACAAAAAAGAATCCCTAGAAGATATTACTTTTCCAAAAGAAATATCTTCTAGGGTATTTTTATTCTAGCCAAGAAAGAATCCATTTTTCGTTAAATAAGTATTTGAATACTACAACCAAAAAAGATAAGATGAAGGTTTTTCATTTATTTTGGAGAATGTTACAAGGCTAGAATAAACATAACTAAAGATGTCAGCTATTATAAGATCAAAGAAATGATTAGGGAGGGAAATAAGATGAAAAAGGGAAAAGAGTTGTTTGCACTGCTATTTTCACTCGTTTTATTATGTTCCTGTCAGAACGATCAAGAAGAAGGAAAAAGTGAAGAATCAAAAGTTATGGACATTATTACGGAAACGGTAGATGATAAGGACTTCCTTAGTGCTTCCATGAGTGATACACCAAGAACAGTAGACTTAGAAATAGCTGATACTGTAAATACAAGTAAGTTAAAAAAAGCGATTAACACTCAATTAAAGAATCAAGATATTAGACCATATACAATTAATGTGAATCAGAGAAATATGGACATTGTAAAAAAAGAGAGGCGATGGGACAATGTTTACAGTTCTATTTTGAACGAAGTGTTTACCAAAAATGGATACAAAGGTTTTGGAATTAAGCCAGTTAATTTCGAATCGAACCAACCATTTACCCTTGCTATACATACTACAATAAATAATTCAGATCCAGGAGCCAAAGACTTTGGAAAGAAAATAGAAAAAGAGATTGATGATTTACTAAAAACAAAGAAAGTAAACAAATGGATTGAAAATGATTCATATACCGTTGAAATTTATAGTCAAGATGAACAAAAAATTAACTGATAAATAAAGATGCCTTTGATAGGGATACCGCTCCCATCTAAATGAAAATAGGTTCTGGTGCAAATATATGAAAAAGAATATGGATGATAGTAGATTCCTGACGGAGTCATATTTTATACTATAAGTCCAAACACTCGGTGGATGAACTCTTTCTGATTTTGGACAGACTGATTTTGTAAATCAATTTGTCCTTTTTTTATCATATGCATGGCTTCCACACCACTCAATATAGAAGTTGCTGTTTTATACGACTTAAATCCAAACATAGAACGCACACGTTTCTTGATAAAACGATGATCTTGTTCCACTATATTATTGAGATATCTAACTTGCCTTAACTTTATGCCTTCAGGCATACGTTTTTCTTCTTTCAACGCTTGAATTGCTACAGGATAGGCTGGGTTCTTATCTACTGTTATCACGCGAGGTTTAGAAACGTACGAAAAAGCCAAGGCTTTTTTGAAAAAGCGCTTGGCTGCTTGTTTATCTCTTGATTTACTTAGATAAAAATCAATGGTGTTCCCTTCAGAATCTACAGCACGATATAAATACATCCATTGCCCTTTTACTTTGATATAGGTTTCAGCGACTCTCCATGAGTCATTTGTTGATTTAAGATGATATCGTACTTTCTCTTCTAATTGAGGCCCATATTGATGAACCCAGCGCATAATTGTTGTATGAGCGATTGATAATCCTCGTTCTTCCATCATTTCCACAAGGTTACGAAGGCTCAAATTGTACCGTAGGTACCATCTTACTGTTAATAAGATTAGTTCAGGCTGATAATGTTTCCACTTGAATAGGTTTTGCTTTTCCATACTGATCACGTCCTTTTTTAGAGTACTAGTATCAGTGTGTCCAAGTTTCAGAGATTAGTTACATAAGTCATGTAGTTTTTGCACCAGAACCTTTTTTGGTAATTAGGGGTATTAAAATCTCTTAAGTTGATGGGCATGGCCTCAACATATCATTTCGAGAATTTTGTACGTTTAGACACATTTTCGTCACAATTAAACTTTTTTCTGTACGCTAAGAGATATTTGTTCAGAAAATCTTATATTTAGGAGTCCCGCCAACCAAATGACATAAAACCCACGTTAAGACATTTTATGGAAGGTGAAAAGACGATTTTCCTACTTTAAGGACATACTCTTTTTAAGACCTCACTTTAAAATATGTGTAAAAACAGGCAAAAAACTGCATTGAATCTCCATAATAGAGTTTTATATTATTATAGATACACAATGAAATTCTTAAGAAGATTTATATAAAATATAAAAAAACGATTCTTTCGAGGAAGAATCGTTTTTTTCATGAATGAGCATTTACATTCCTACACACTTTTTGTGAATTTAGTTAAGTTCTATACAAAGTAAGCTTACCGCACGTTTTACGTTTTCAATAGGTTTTTTGGTCTTCCTGGAGCAACACCTTTTTGGGGTTCAGCCGAGATACGTGTAAAACTAGGTCATAAATGAAGAAGTCTTTTTATTAATATTACTTGCATTACTGAATGGCGAAAAATTCAGTATAATTAAGTGGTTAATACCTATTAAGGAGGATAGAAAAACATCTGGATAATCTCAAATTAGGAGGGTGAAATAGAAATTTATGTATGGAGGAGAACAAGATCATGCACATTCTGAAAGTCAACGGCGTTGATTTGGCCTATGACAGTTTCGGCAACGAAAATGACGAGGCTATTATCCTAATAGCCGGGCTTGGAACCCAGATGATCCGATGGACGGTTCCGTTTTGTCGGATATTAGCAGCGCGGGGCTTTCGCGTAATCCGCTTTGACAATCGCGACGTAGGTTGCTCGACACACTTTAGCCATTATCGGGCGCTGGATTTTGACGCACTGGCGACTGCTCTCATGTCAGGACAGCGACCGGACATCTCCTACACTCTCGATGACATGTCCAACGACGCTATCGGACTGCTCGACGCCCTTTCAATTGAAAGGGCACATTTCGTTGGCAGGTCGATGGGTGGAATGATAGCCCAGATTGCAGCCAGTGAGTACCCTGACCGGGTTTTATCACTCACCTCCATTATGTCTAGTTCCGGTAATCCCACCCTTCCGCAAGCTTCCCCGGATGTCATGGCGATGATGACTAAACCGGCGCCGAACCCCTTTGAGGATGAAGCAGGATTTTTGGCGCACAGCCTCTCTTTTGCCAAACGCATCGCCGGCACTGGCTATCCGTTTGAAGAAGGCGCTTATCAGGCACTCATTCTGGAGGAAGTCCAGCGAGCCTACGATCCAGGCAGTGTCGGACGACAAATTGCTGCGATCGCTGTCTCAGGTGATCGTCGTCCGCGGCTGGCGACCATAAAAGTACCAGCGCTTGTCATTCATGGGGTGGACGATCCCCTGTTCGTCCCGGCGTGTGGCGAGGACACAGCTTCTGCCATCCCGGGCGCCGAGCTAATGTTGGTTGACGGCATGGGACACGACCTGCCGCACCAACTGTACAAAGTAACCGCTGATGGCATAGAGCGAACGGCTCGTCGCAATTGACACGCGCTTCCTGAATAGCAACCAGCCGGAGTACCGCGGTGCCCAATGGGACGAGTAGGCCCAGGGGCGCGCTGATTAATTTCCACCCTTGGCGCATACGACCCGGGTGGAATCGGCGGTGCTCTTGGAACGGTTGTTAAAACAGCTCCATTTCATCAACTAACGGGGCTTCCTAACAGAGACTCCATTTGAACGTATAGGGGTCACCATACATCACCATCAACCTAAAAAGAGCGAGTTACCTCAAAATGATATGAATTTTGTCCCGTTAAGAGTATTTCGATGCAACACAATTTAATTTAGTGCTAAAACGACTCAAAAGTCCTTAGCTTGGTTTATTTCCGTTTCGCTGGCGGTACCCCTTCTAGCAATCTCCAAAAACTCATAAAGTACCCCTTTGTTGAAGATCAATGCCTAAAATCCCATAAGAGCCTTTACATGTTTAGCGTTCTTTTTAGATGTTAGTTTTTCAAGTAATAAAAATGCAACATCAAAAGCTGTACCTGGATTTGAAGATGTAATAATATTTCCATCTTGAACAATTAAATCATTTTGTACTATTGCACCGAAATTCTTTAACTGCTCTTTTCGTTTACTCGTTGGATGACTGTATGTGGTGGCTTTTTTGTCTGTAAGAATTCCACTTTTACCAAGCGCTAATGATGCAACACAGATACTGGCAATAGGCTTCTGCTTGGCATAAAAATGTTGAATAACATTTAAGAATTCTCTACTGTATGCATCCCGATAAAAACCAGCTTCTTCAAACCCTCCTGGAATAGCTAGTGCATCAAACTCATTTAATTCAATATCATCAACCGTTTTTTCGGGTATGACAGTAAAATTCCAAGTACAGGTTAATTTATTCCGAAGACCAACTGTTACGACCTCGGTTGATCCATCTCCCTCCCATTTATTCCAACCTAGTACGTCTGTAAATACACTAGCTTCCACTGCTTCAAATCCGTCAGCTAATAATAATAAAATCTTTTTCATATCGTAAATCGCCTCCTAATATCCTTATTTTATAAAAATATAGAAGGCTGATAAATAAGTTGAATAAGGATATTCGATTGTTTGGCTTTATTATATAAAGAATTTAGTTTATTCTAGGTTATAAAAAAAGGTTGGATAATTTATGGATCAAATTGATAAAAAAATCGTGGGATTATTACAGTCAAATGCAAAAATTTCAATGAAGGATTTAGCAGAAGCCGTTCACTTATCTTCTCCGTCAGTAACTGAGCGAGTACGGAAGTTAGAGGAGCAACAAATTATTGAAGGTTACCATGCACATGTTTCTCTAAAAAAAATAAACCGTCCAATTTCTGCACTTATATTGTTTAAATCAAAGGATTGTAAATCATTAGCTAACTTTTGCTATAATCATCCAGATGTACTTGAATGTTACAGAGTAGCAGGGGAAATTAGCTATATTGTCAAATTAGCAACATATTCTGTAGAAAGTTTAGAACAATTTATTGATGATACAATGCAATATGGTACGCCTTCAACGAATATTGTGTTATCTTCTTATGAAAAAAAAATAATTGCTCCCTTTATTAGTGAAGAATAAAAATACTGGCCTAATCAATTAACTATTGCTTACTCAATAATCCTTAATCCTTTAAAAATAGCCCTGATTTTTCTGACCTGTATAAAAAAATCAGGGTCTCTAATCATTTTTATCGTTTTGGGGTAACCCATTTTTATTAGCTTGATAGCGATGTGGCGGTACCCCAGATTTATCAAAAAAATATAATGTTAAATATAAATATATTGAATGTTACCTAGATGATAGTAATGAAATAAATTTCAGATTAAAAAACCGTGATAGAATGCTAAGCCAAATTAAAGAGATACAGTCTGAAGAATCTTTTAAATATACTATCAAGAATAGTAAAAAACCTCCTGAATATAAGTGTTTAGTTGTAGATACTAAACAGCCTTTAGAAAGTTACATTCGAGAAGTTATGAATTACATACATGAATAACATTCTCTTTACTCAGGTAAAGGGTGCTAATGCTCAACAACATATACTCTAAAATTTTTTTCAAAATTCAAATTTATTAATTTATCAATTGTTGTTAGCACATGATTGATAAAACTTTATTTTAAAGAAACAGATTTTTGGTACTTGGGGGTATTAAAATCTCTTAAGTTGATGGGCATGTATGGTGACCCCTAATGTAGAAACACGCATATAACCAAACTTCATATTTATCATCCCCTTCACCGACTATTGTATCAAAAGCGATTAAATGAGGATATTGTTACGAATAATATTGTTACATATTTTTGTTACACTCAGTATGCAAGTTAAGTAGACTAAAAGTTTATTAATAATGACCGTAACAAAAATGGTCGTTTTTGTTACGGTCATTATTATTGGGTCTTAATATTTATACGAAAACACTCCAATCGAAAAACTTGACAAAAAACTTATTTGTGCTATAATTTACTTTTATATTTTCCGGTTATATAATAGGATTCTCCTGGCCAGGGGAATCCTATTTTTTTGTTCTAAAATGAAGGAGTGTGTTTGTATGAAGAAAGGTGAGTCAAGTTTAACTTCGTTAATATCAGCTTTTGGAAGATCCTATCATAGTCAATTTGATACCCCTAAAATCTTTAATGATTATATAGCTAAAGATTTAATTTCACAAAAAGAATTCAATGACATCAAAGACAATATGGTTCAAGGCATACATTTCTTCAACAAAGATATCGCGCAAAAGTTTAAGGGGAATACAGAAGAAATATTAAAATGGATTACACAAATTCAACTTTCTCCAACACCCTTGGCACGTGCTGCGTATTGTGAAAAAGTATTACTTAATGAAGCAATGTTGGGGGTAAAACAATATGTCATACTTGGTGCCGGGTTAGATACTTTTTGTTATCGGCATCCAGAATTGGAAAACACCTTAGAGATATTTGAAATTGACTATCCTACTACACAGGAATTTAAGAAGAAAAGATTGGATGAAGCTAATTATAAAGTTCCGAGTAATCTTCATTTTATTTCTATGGACTTCACCAAAAAGTTTTCCTGCCAAAATCTAAGAGATGGAGGATTTGGTAATAAAAAAACTTTCTTTAGTCTTTTAGGTGTTTCTTATTATTTAACGAAAGAAGAAATTTTAAATTTAATAGATAATTTATTCGCCAAAGTCCCATCAGGAAGTTCCATAGTTTTTGATTATGCAGATGAAAAACTCTTTGAAGAAAAAGGAATCTTTAATAGAGTTGAAAATATGGTAAAAATGGCTTCAGCAAGCGGGGAACCAATGAAGTCATGCTTTTCTTATTATGAAATTGAGAGAATGTTAGAAAAATCTGGGTTACTCATTTATGAACATTTATCATCTAATAATATTAATGAGCTGTATTTTGACGATCGAAAAGACTACCTATCATCCTTTGAGACCATTCATTACATTCATGCGATAAAAAAATAAAACATATTAAAGCTACTTAATAAACTTTAAAAGGATGTACCTGTAAAGTAACCGAATAATCTCTTGCTAGTGCTTACCCTGGCAATTGTTTTGAAAATCCCTGTTGTACATTTTTATCTAATTCATTGCAAAACATATCACACAGTTTTTTAATGCAGTAACTAAAGAAACAACTTTATTATATCTATTGAATGATTTAACAGTGCAATAATGCCGGTTTGTACTCCCGTTCTGTCATTAATCTTTTTTAGCTACTTAACTAGAAAATCCATATTATTGAATGAATCTTAACATCTTGTTTTTTCAGGAGATGATTTAATTAATGGAAAGTTTGCCTTGTAATGGTTGCGAAGGAATGTGTTGCGGTCCTGTTCCTATTACAAAAGATGAGTTGAAGAAAATAAAAAAGAAGATAAAAAATATGCCTAGAAAAGCACGCCTGGATTTAAAAAACTAACAACGTTATTTTGGGACCTGTATTTTCTATGACGAAATAAACGATCGGTGCGGTATTCATTCAGTACGTCCATCAATTTGTCGAGCATTTGGTTATTATAATAATCTCCTTTGTTTTCGTAATCCGAAATTAGCTTTAGCTTCCAGAAGAAACTATATAGCCAGCTCATATCCTGTCGGTATCTTAAGTGTTGATTTTACATGGAACGACTTTACTTAGGCGAAGAGTCAAAACTTTTTTAAAACGGGTCTAATCGGCTTTCTATTTGGGGTATTTACTTTTCTTAGCTTGATGGTGATCGCGTGCCAGCCCTATTAGTAAAAAATTATTAAAGTTAATAAGAAAAACAAAATTTAATTATCGTTAAATGTCTTATAAAATTAATAAAAAGGAGTGTCTGGAGGGATTTATATGGAAATTACAATTAAACCGGTTGCATATGTTCATAATTCTCGTGAAGAGATGAAAGATGATAATTGGGGTTCTGTTGTTTCAGCAATTGAACTAACTGATGAATTAAATGAATCTGCATTACAAGGAATAGAGGATTTTTCACACCTAGAAATCATTTTTCGCTTTGATAAAGTACCTGATGATAAAGTACAGTATGGAGCAAGACACCCGAGAAATAATCTCAATTTCCCTAAAGTTGGGATTTTTTCGCAAAGAGGAAAAAATAGACCGAATAAATTGGGTGTAACTACGGTCGAATTACTAGAGCATACTGGTAATAAATTAGTGGTAAAAGGATTAGATGCAATAGATGGAACACCTATTATTGATATTAAACCTGTAATGACGGAATTTCTTCCCAAGAATGAAATTAAACAAGCAAATTGGTCTACGGTTTTAATGAAAGATTATTGGAAGTGATGTGATAGATAAAAGGGGATATATATGAGTACATTTCAAAAAAATATTTTAGCTAGTTATAAAGGGATATATATTCGTGTTTTTGATAGTAAGAAAGATGATATTGAACAGTTAACCCGAGTATTAAATAAGTCATATAAAAGACTGGCTGATTTAGGTTTTAATTATCTGGCAAGTCATCAGGATTCTAGTATTACTCTTGAACGAATTAACAAAGCACTATGCCTTGTTGCCATTCGAGATAATAAAATTATTGGTTCAATTTCTTATTACTCACCAGAAAGTAACAAAGGATGTAATTGGTATAATAAAGGTAATGTAGCAACAATAGGTCAGTTTGGCATCCATCCTTCTTATCAATCAATGGGAATCGGAAGAAAGTTGATTGAATTAGTTGAAGAATTAGCAATAAAAGAAGGGATAGAGGAACTCACATTAGATACAGCTGAGGGAGCCAGTCATCTTATTAAATATTATGGTGATAAGGGATATCGTTTCATTGAATATATCAATTGGGAAATTACAAACTACAGAAGTGTTGTTTTAAGTAAAAAATTAAAATAACTACTGATAACGCTGATTATATAAAAGGAACTAAGGCCTTGCACTATCCTTAAAGCAAAAAGACGTTATCCTTTCTGTAGAATTATAGGAAAGGATAACGTCTTTTTTCATTTTAGGGGGATTTTGTTTTATTAGCTTGATAGCGATGTGATGCTACCCCTTTTTACACGTATCTCGGCCGAATCCCTAGTTCCATTGCTACACAGTCCTCTCTTCAAAAAGGAATGATTTTTCCCTTAACGTAGGAAAATCGGATTTTTATCTTCCATAAAATGTCTTAGCGTGGGTTTTATGTTATTTGGTTGGCGGGACCCCATAATAAAAGAAATCTTTTCCATTGATCAGAGGTGAAATTTTACATAATTTTACCGAAAATGACAAGAGAGCCTTTATGGCTCTCCTTTTTTTATTGGAATTAATTATTCAATTCTATTCTTTTATTCTATTCTATTAGGGTAATAGTGTCCCGCTAAAAAATGTACTTGGATCTGCTAAGACAATTCCAGTATGGGTTGAGGCGAACCTCACAACCACTACATCACCTGCTACTAAATTAATAATAGTTGTTAAATTTATAATAGGTAAACTTAGAGTCAGATCATTAGAAGTTTCTGTATTGGAAGCTATTAGATTACTATTTCTCGTTATATCTATATATATATCAACTGGAAGTACACTAGGGGCAAAAAGAATGCCGGTTGTGAATAGATAAATACCACTTATAGGAGCAGTAAAACTGTTAGTAACTGAAGAATAACCACCTCCATTATTAAATATCACATTTGCAAAACTTACTGGCTGTACTACATTAGCGGTAGTATAATTTTGGGTAGCGTTGTTTTCTGCGCGAAAATTCAAATTAATTAACGGACCCGTCGGACCGGTGGCTCCCGTTGGTCCTGTGATTCCAGTTCCTCCCGTGGGTCCGGTTGGACCAGTAGATCCTGTCGGACCTGTTATCCCTGTATTTCCACTGCCAGTTGGGCCCGTGGGTCCGGTAGCTCCTGTAGAACCTGTCGCTCCAGTCGGACCAGTTGGTAATTGGAATGGTGGAACAGGCGGTAATGTGGGGCCAATTGAACTTGGGTCTAACGCAGCGCTATGTAGAGTCTCATGTGAGTCAAATTCATTTTCCTCTGACACAAACGTCACCTCCAAAATACTTATCATATCTAATAAATGCATTTCGAAAGCGATTATGACAAGAGAGCCCAAAAGGCTCTCTTTTTTCAAAAATAGGTAAAATCTAAGGAATAGGACTTACAAACGGCAATCTTGCTGCTGCAAAGAAGGTTGGAGTAAATGGATTACCAAAAATAACTCCATCTGTAGTAGCTCTAAATCTAACTCGCACACTGTCTCCTGCTTTTAATCCATATATAGCGGAAACATTCGCGAGTGCAGTGCCAAAAATATTTACTTGAGTAGTTGAAACTATAGTTTCAGCATTGTTAAGATTTATATTTAATGAAAATCCATAAATATCAATTAGATCATTAGGGATAAACCTTATACCTGTTGTTATTGAATATACTCCGTCTTGGTTTGGTGTAAATGTTGAAACATTGTCAAATTCATTTCCAAAATCAAATTGTTCGTTACTAAAAATAAGAACTAGAACGTCCCCAGCTGTATATTGTTGTTCTTCTTCCGCTCCTTGTTTAAACGCTCTAAATGCAGACTCGATTATATTCAATCCTGTGGGTCCAGTTGGGCCAGTTGCTCCAATCCCTGTCGGTCCTGTACTCCCAATTCCAGTAGGTCCCGTCGTCCCAGTTAGCCCCGTTGGTCCGGTAGGACCTGTTACTCCTGTCACTCCAATCCCTGTCGCTCCAGTTGGACCACTTGGTAACGTGAATGGTGGGGTAGGTGGCAGTGTGGGACCAATTAAACTTGGATCTAATGCCGCTCCGTTCAGAATCTCATGCGAATCAAACTCATTCTCCTCTGACATATGTCACCTCCGCAAAATACTTATCATATCTAATAAATGCGTTTCAGAAGCTTTTATGACATTAGTAAGGGCTTCGGCTCTCTTTTTTATTTTCTTTCGATAAAATATGACAAAAAAGTTGTAACTGGATTTGTTATGCTTGGGTGGAAATCTTGCATTATTAAAGGAGATTAAATTTATGGGAAAAAATAAAAAGGAAAAACAACCAAGCGAATTAGAACTAGCTAAACAAGCTATTGCAGCTAAATATCAAAAAGAATATGGTTTTACCCCTATCATTACTACTTTAGGCCTTGGGGGCATAAAAACAGGGTATGCTGCAGTAACCAAAGAACACGTACAAATTTTCACCTATGATCGAGATGCAAAAGATGTAGTAAGTATCTCTACACATCATTTCAGTGACTATACAAACGTATTCATTGATCATTATGCCATTAAATCCAACTTCGAGTTCAAAGGGATGAAAGATACTTTTACTTTTAATCCGAATGGATCTGGAAAAGAAATAGAAAGCTTGATTAAAAGCTATACAGATATTGAGATACATAAGACTGAACGTAAATGGTATCAAAAGATACTTGGATTCCGGTCTGGTAGCAAGGCCAAAATGGTAATTGCTTCTTTAATTTATCTGGTAATCGTTGTTTCTATCTTTAATACGATTGCAGGGAAGAAAGAAGAAAAGAAACAAGAAGTAAAACCTGCTGTTACTACAAATACAGCCCCTGTAAAGGAAGAAAAGAAAGTTGAACCAAAACCAGTAGAACAACCCGTTGATAAGAAACAAGAAAAAATTAATAAATTTAAAGAAGATACTCAAAAACGATTAACGGAAACCTATAAGAAAATCGATGGTGTTAATCCTAAGATAACTATTAGTGAAGATGGAAAACTAATTACTTTCGCTTTCGATCTAGATGCATACGCAAAACATGATAAAGTAGATAAGGAGTTATCCGTGTCCACTTTTAAAACCTCTGCCGGACCATATAAAAAGTATAGAAGCATGGCATTCATATCTTATGGAAAAGAAGCGAATATCGCTAGCAAAGATGATATCGTAGTTAAAATTGTAGATTCATCTAATAATCAAGTGGTAATTGACGATGTAGGAAATTATACGGAAGAACCTAAGCAAGCGACCGCTCCAGTAAGTAAGCCTGAGGAACAACCCAAACAAACAGAGAAAAACAATACTCAATCGAATGAAAATAATGTAGTGTACGAAAATTGTACACAAGTTAGAAAAGCTGGTAAAGCTCCGATTAAACAAGGAGAACCTGGATATAGTAGTAAATTAGACAAAGATGGCGATGGAATAGCTTGCGATAAGTAAAAGTCACTCGAAAGGGTGCTCTTATTCATTTTCTCAATAATCAATATAGATAAATATGGTAAAATATTTATGGGATGGGTTAACTTGTTATATACTTGTACTGTAAGAAAAGATGTTATTAAAATTAAAGTGGTTCAAGTCGGAGGAAGGCACCTTAGGGTGTCTTTTCTTTATGCATTAAAAGACCCACCTATTTGGACTTATACAAACGTATCTGTGTTTAAGAGAAAAGTGACTTTGCTCAACCTCGTTAAACGATTTGCCATCTGGTGTGGCCGACTCATAAATAAAAAACCAGTACAAATGTCAAATATATAATCGTATACATTTTCCTTTTTATGGTAACTATAGTGTTGCAGATTGAATTTCCAAACTGAACCAAAAAATTCCACTGATTAATAATGTAAAAAATAAACTTGTACCAAAGATAAACCTGACATTAAAAAAAGGAGCAATGATATTACTATGTATGAATCATTTTTGAAGCAAATCGATACTCTTGCAGGCATGGGAAAGGCCATAATTTCTGCAAATGATTGCAATGTTGTAGAGATTGTAAAGGAGACAATCAAAAGTGGTAGGTCCGCATCATTCTACTTGACCCACGAGCAGGCCAAAACGGTTAAAGCGTGGTACTGGACACCGGAGCGTATCAAAGCTTCCAAACTCGAGCCGGTATCGAGTGAAGAGATGGCCAGAATCAAGGATGAGCTAGAGATTGATATCAATTCTTTCCGCTGTAGCCGTATCCAGTGTGAATGCGGACATGTATATGGGGGGGGGGAGTTTTTACAACAGGGACTCAGCGAGCATGGAGGGGAAGCCGTAAGAGCCGTCTTCAATCTGAAGAACTCGATGTTCCTTCAAGCCAATCCTACTTTTGTCCCTATTTGTCCGAACTGCAACCAAATGATGAGAGGCCCGGGGGGAGACGGCATCGAATACGACTGTGACCAGTATGGAGGATGTTGTTGTTGCGCCATGTAAGTTTGAATTAAAGTGGTTATCAAATTGGAGGACGGCACCTTATGGTGTCTTTTCTTTTTTCTTAAAGGGGTATCGTCACATCGCTATCAAGCTAAGAAAACAAAATACCCCCTAAAATAAAAAATACGCTATTCTTTCTGTAGAATCATAGGAAAGGATAACGTATTTTTTGATTTCTTCTATTCAATGTGTACGTTAATATTTACGCATGATGTGATGACTTATATTAACCTTTTATTGCTACTAAGGTAGGAGATATACCAAAAATAGGATTATAAAGTACATTTTTCTTGAGTGGCTCCAAAGGTAAAGAATCGTTGCCGTCCCCCTTAAACGGTTAACTAACCCCAATTTTTTTCAATTTTGACGACATGCTCAACGCTGTGGAAAAATAAGTTTATTTTCTGTTCCTAAAAGCAGCCTTTGTATATTTTCCATATGCCTGAAAATAACCATAAACGCCATTAGGAATGCAAATATATAAAAATATAAGGTATTCTCAAAAACAGGAATAAATGAAATGACCGCGACAAGCAATGTAGCACATATTGTACCTAAAGAGACATAACGGGTTAAAGCTACTATTATCACAAAAAAGCCAAGGCATAAAAGGGCCATACCCCAGTCAATCATAAACAGTACAGCCACTGCTGTAAGTGCTCCCTTGCCTCCTTTAAACCCAAAATATACCGGCCAGTTATGCCCTATAACCGCCCCTGCGCTCGCCGCTAAAAGGCTTACGCAATCTTTAGCCTCTCCCGAATAAAAGTAAACGCTAAGGAACAAGCCTATATAACAGACAATTACCCCTTTTAATATATCTCCCGCAAGAACAAACACCGCAGCAGATTTCCCAAGTACCCTCAGAGTATTGGTAAGCCCGGCGCTTTTGCTTCCATGGCTTCTTATATCCTTGCCGTATATTTTCCCTACAATCACCGCTGTATTAAGGCTTCCTAAAAGATAACCAAAAACTAAGGCCGCAAAAATCTTTAAAATATCAATCATCACTCTTCTCCCTTTACATTATTCTGAATTTCTTTTTTTCTACATCAATACAGGGTTTTAGCATTGTTCTTCTCCAGAAAATTTTTCAATAAACTTCTACTTATTTATTCATGTTAAAAGGGCATCTACAATAAGGACGTCGCGAATGACTGAATAGTCAGAAAGATTACCGGTAAAAAATCCTTCTTTAGTTACAACATTTTGGATCTAAACTCACGCTTTCCTTCTTCTAATTCAATGATCCGATCAATTAATAAAAAGGGATAACGATGGGGAATAATTTCTTCAATTTGTTAAGTTATGACACTGTTTTTATAGTTTACATAAATATGCTTATCGGAAGTTTAAAAAAAAGCCAATCCCTTGATGTAGGAGGGATTGGCTTTTGCCTGTTTTCTTACGATATACACTTTTTTATACATCGTTGATCTACCAGGCTTTTGGAGAGATGTAGCTATTTAAGGATTTCTTTTTTTTGCATATAATCCTGTATATAAATTTGAAGAAATTGTGTCAAATAAACTAGTTTACTTCCAAAATTGCCACGACTTAAGGTCTTACCTTGTGAAAAACCAAATAGCAAATAATATAACAGCGCTTACTAAGTAAACGAGCAAACTATTCCCAAGGTTCATTTTCCGTAGTAGTTTAAAATCACTTTCCCATCAACCTCAGCGTGTTTTGCTAATTGTAAATGATGATGCTTTGTCATTAAAATCAGGCAAGTTAAATACCTTTTCACCGTTCGTATCATTAATTAATTCTTTTGTTTCTCCACCATAGTTAGCGTGCTGATAAAGTACAACTTTCGTATATGCACCTACGATTACCGATGAAGCCATATCGTTAAATGAACTACCAATTGGACTATTATCAAATGAAGGGCGAGAGGTTGTTTCTGTATAATTAGATCCTGAATTTCCATCGTTTTCGTAACTATGTTGTAAAAACGTTACACTATGCGCTGGAAGCTGATCAATCTCGTACGATGATATTCTATTATCAAAAGTAGTTAGGTCGTACGTTTTTACATAATCACTATCATTTATAACAGTATGTCTGTATCCAGATTTATTTGAATATTCGTAAACCACTAATCTTGTATGTGGCTCCAATGCTACACTAGAAATTTTATCATCAAAGTATGAACCTCCTGGACTATCTCCCACCCAATTTCTTGACATTGTGTCTATATATGATTGACCTGATCCGGATGGATTTTCATAAAACGTTACACTGTGAGATGTTGGAGTCGTAGTACCTAATTCAATAATATACGATGACATTTTGTTATCAAAAGAAGTTAAATTTATTAGTTGATCGACATTTGTAGTGTTTGTATAGACAGAGGAAGCTCCACCATAGTTTGCATCCTCAAAAACGGTTAGTTTTGTACCTGGAGTTAGTTTCACGCTTGAAGCCCGATCATTAAATTCGTCCCCGCCAGGACTGCTGGACATAAACTGTCTTGATAGGTATGTTCCTCTTACAGTATCTCTAAAGCTTTGTCCATTTCCATTTAACTCGTCATAAAACACCGCATTGAAATAAACTGGATAAGCATTGTATCCATCTAAATGGTACACAATGTAAGAAGAAGTTTTATCATTATAAACTCCATTCGCTATTGTACTGAGGTTATAGAAAACATCTTGGTCTGTATTATTTGAGAGATAATACGTGGAGCCAGTATAGTTTTCTCCATCATAAATTCTCAATTCTGTTCTAGCTGCCAATGTCACACCTGATATATTATTATTAAACTTCCAGCCCCCAGGACTATTATTCACACTGGATCTGGAGACAGATTCAGTATACTCAGCTCCAGTGTTCTTTCCATTTTCATAAAAAGTAACACTATTCGAACCGATATCCTCAATTTTATAAGACGAAGTTTTATCATTGAAACTTTGCGTTAGGTCGAAAAATTTATCTGCATTCGAAGCATTTGTAACGATATAAGACACACCACTAAAATTTTCACCATCATATAATGTTACTTTTGTATTCTTTCCCACAGTCAAACTTGAGATTGTATCATTTAAATTTGAGTCACCAGGACTACTTCCAAAATTGTTACGTGAATATGAATCAGTAAATTTCGTTCCAATACTTGGATCTTGCACATAGAATGTTACATTATTCTTTGAACTTGTAGCTGCTTCAGCTGTACCTACAGAATTTGATAAATTGATAGAATTTCCTAATACTGCAGCTAATGCAACTGAGATTACTAGAAATTTTTTTCTCAATTTACGCATTTTTTCGCCTCCTAATTTTAAGAAAAATAGAATTATTTAATTAGCAAGGATACTTTCAAAGAGGTCCCACCTTCTTCATCTTATTTCGCTAATTATTTTAATTATAAAAATAATGAAAATAATTGTAAATGATTTATAGATAAACTTTAAGTTGGGGTTTTTTTATGAAATTGGATAGAGACAGTGGCGGTCCTTGGTTCTTAAGGATGCGTTTATTTGTCTATCTTAAATCATTCAAGGGATACATGGTGTGGACAATTAAATTCCCATTGCTGAGCAGATACCTTTGCATATCTGCTTTTATTTATGGGCAAAAATACATCTCTATTCACACAATCATAGAGTCCCTAAATTGGGGGAATTTTAATGAGAAATCAGTACGAAAAAGAAGAAGCACTAACAGGAGGGAATGTCTCCAGTGTATATCGTTTTGGGGATACGGTTCGACGAGAATTAAAGCCTGATAGTATTAAAATTCATACATTGCTAAAACACCTTGAAAACAAAGGCTTAAAAGGTGTGCCAAAGTTTCTAGGTATCGATGAAAAAGGAAGAGAGAGTTTCTCCTTTATTAAAGGAGAAACTGGAAATTATCCGTTAAAAAATACATGTGGTCGGATGAGGCTTTAAAAGATATCGCAAAAATGCTTCGTCTCTATCATGATGCGGTGAGTGATTTTCCAATGGAAGAACGTTGGCAGCCAATTGATAACACTCCACAGCCATTTGAGGTGATGTGCCATAATGATTTTGCCATCTATAACATTATTTTTAATCGCGGAAAACCAGTAGGTGTGATTGATTTTGATTTGGCCGCTCCTGGTCCAAGACTTTGGGATATCGCCTATACGCTTTACACTTGCGTTCCTTTAAGTAGGCTTTATCATACGGAAGCAGGCCAAGCCATTTATTATGATTCGTTAAAGGATGCCGAGCGAATCAAACAAAGGGTTAAATTGTTTTTTGATTCCTATGGCATGGAGGGAATAGAAAAAGGGTTTTTAGAAATGGTATTGCTACGAGTAGAAGGATTATGTAAAACCATACAAAGGAAAGCCAAAGAAGGCGATATGGCGTTTCAAAAAATGATCGAAGAAGGACATTATGATCATTATCAAGAGGAACTTCAATTCATTCGCGAACACGGAAAAGAATGGATTTAAGAGAAAAGTCTTGGTGAATTAATGGATTGTAAGTGATTAAAAAGAAATGCCACCCTAAAATGATAAAATACGCTATTCTTTCTGTAGAATCATAGGAAAGGATGGCGTTTTTTATGTCTGTTTCTGTGTCTGACGAATTACAACTGTTTGCTCAAGAGATTCAAAGTTTTTTATCTCCAAATACCTTACAGGATCTTGCTAGAGATGTTGGTTTTGTACAACGAACCAGTAAGTATCAGGAAAAAGATTTAGTAGCTTTATGTGTATGGATGAGTCAAAGTGTAGCTATGACTTCTTTAACCCAGTTATCTAGCTGTTTAGAAGCATCAACAGAAGTGCTCATCAGTCCTGAAGGACTGAATCAACGGTTTAATGAGGCGGCTGTCCAACTTTTACAACGCCTACTAGCCGAACTACTAAACAAAAAAATGGACGCATCTATGCCGATTTCTTCGCCATACACTTCTGTTTTCAAGCGTATTCGTATTTTAGATTCAACTGCATTTCAACTCCCAGATGTATTTTCATCGGTTTATCCAGGTGCAGGAGGATGCAGCCATACAGCTGGAATAAAAATTCAACTTGAGTATGATTTGTTAAGTGGACAGTTCCTACATATTCATACAGGCCCAGGTAAACAACATGATCGTACTTACGGCTCTCTGTGTGCCCCAACTGTGACAGCGAATGATTTATGTATCCGAGATTTAGGTTATTTTCATTAATTCAAATTCTTTATACTCCTATTAAAGTTATATTAAGAAAATAAAGTGCTTTTAAATAATGTAAGCTTGATTGTGATTGGGTAGTTCTTTAAAGTATAGAGGTTTATAACTATTTGATTGTGCTAACAATAAATAAAAGTGAACAGAAACTTTAAAATAGGCGGAAAAAGATGGTGCAGATTAACAAAAATCAGTTATTTGTATTAATTATTTTATTTGAGATTGGAAGCACTACCCTATTTGCTTTAGGTATTGATACTGCAAAGCAAGATGCATGGTTAGCCATTTTGATTGCTTTTTTTGTAGGTTGTGGTTTGTTATGGATCTATACTGATATTCAAAAATATTACTTTGAACAACACTGGGGCGGTATTCTAACTGCGGTACTAGGAAGATGGATTTCAAAACCCGTTATTCTAATGTATGCCTTATATTTTATATACATAGCGTCTTTAAATTTATTTGATTTTGGTATGTCGACTGTTATTACAGTACTTCCAGGAACCCCTATACAAGTTGTACTTGCACTTATGGTAATGTTAATTATTTATATTGTTGTTTTTCTAAATATTGAAGTTTTGTCTCGCACGGCTGAAATTTTAATGCCTGTTTTTTTATTTTTTCTCATAGCGATATATATTTTAGTTATCGTTTCAGGAATTTTTGATTTTAAAAATTTATTACCGGTTTTAGAAAATAAGGCGAAAACGATTATGGGAACAGCCTTGTTTTCAATAGTTAATTTTCCATTTGGTGAGATGGTTGTATTCCTTATGTATTGGCATCATATGAATTCTAAACAAATCATTCGTAAAACATCTTTTCTTGCTTTTGGAATATCAGGTGTATTCATAATCATTTCAAATATTATTATTATTGCTGTGTTAGGTGTTTCGGTAGCAACTATAGCAGATATTCCGTTATTTCATGTGATTCAAAAAATAAATATAGGAAATTTTATTACCAGACTAGATCCTTTAGGGATAGTAATATTATTTATTGGAGGATTTTTCAAAATGGTTCTCCATTTTTATGCAGGGCTGATATTACTACAATCGTTATTTAAGATAGCTCATAATAAGTGGATTATTGTAATAATTTGTATTTCGTTTTGGGGTTTTACATACTTTCACTTTCCAAATGTTGTTTTTCAGAGGTGGGTTGGATTGAAGGTAATGATTCCATATATTCATACAATATTCCAGATTATTATTCCATGCCTAATTTTACTTCTACTAAGAATTAAGTGTAAAAAACAAACGAATCAAAATGAACATGGGCAGTAATCATTTATTTTTAAATAAAATCATGAAAATGTGCCAAATATAAGAGTATAAAACTTAAAGTCAGATAGTCCAAGGATAAAAAATAATGGAGAGAGAATACACATGAATTTTATGAAGAAAATGTTCAAGTTGAAGTTAAAACATTCTATTGTCCAAGAATATAGCGATTTTGAAAATGTACAAAAAAAAGAGAACTTAAAAATAAATCTACAAGAGAATTTAATAAAGGTAAAAGAGACTTTCGGATATAGTACCGATCTTATAGTTAGAGAAATTAGCATTGGAAATAGAGAAAAAGTTAGGATCGGAATTTTATATATAGATGGACTGTCTGATAAAGACTCCATACATAGCTCTATAATGGAGTCTTTAATGTTAGACATAAATAATCAAAAGATGGAAGATGCGACTTCTTCAGGAAATGACATCTTAGAACTATTAGAACAATCGATTCTTACAATAGGTAACATAAAAAAGATAGAACATTTTGAGGATCTAAATACATCTCTTTTATCTGGAAATACTATACTTTTAATTGATGGATATGTTCAAGGTCTTAAAGCAAGTACAGCTGGATGGGAAAATCGTGGAGTGCAAGAACCTACTTCCCAAACTGTAATCCGAGGACCGAAAGATGGATTTTCAGAAAATTTACGTACAAATACAGCCCTTATTAGAAGAAAAATAAAAAGTCCGAACCTTTGGTTGGAAACGATAACCCTTGGCCGTGAAACACAAACTAATATAAGTATTATGTATATGAAAGGGATTGTGAATGATAAAACTGTAGAAGATGTAAAACAACGTTTGGAGTTAATTGATATTGATGGCATATTAGAAAGTGGTTATATCGAGGAACTGATCCAAGATAAAACTTATACACCTTTTCCGACCATATATAATACAGAGCGGCCCGATGTGATTGCGGCAGGTTTGTTAGAAGGACGTATTGCTATTCTTGTAGATGGAACTCCATTTGTCTTATTGGTACCAGCTATATTAATTCAATTTATACAATCAGCAGAAGATTATTATCAACGTTCTGATTTTGGTATTATCCGTATGGTACGCTTGTTAGCGTTTTTTTTAGCCCTCCTTGCACCCTCCATATATATCGCGCTCACTACTTTTCATCAAGAAATGATTCCTACCGCACTTTTAATAAGTGTAGCTGCTCAAAGGGAAGGGGTTCCTTTTCCTGCATTCATTGAAGCTTTGATAATGGAAATAACATTTGAAATTTTAAGAGAAGCTGGTGTAAGAATGCCAAGAGCGGTAGGACAAGCTGTATCCATTGTAGGGGCATTAGTCATAGGTCAAGCTGCTGTTGAAGCTGGAATCGTTTCTGCTGCTATGGTTATTGTTGTTGCAATTACTGCTATTTCTAATTTTGCCATTCCTTCTTATAACTTAGGAATTGCTATACGAATATCACGTTTCGGCTTTATTGTACTTGCTGCTGGGTTTGGATTATTTGGGATAATCTTGGGTATTTTTACTTTAATTCTTCATTTATGTAGTTTACATTCTTTTGATATACCATACATGGCACCTTTAGCACCATTCAACGTTACTGATCAGAAGGATACGATTTTTCGATTTCCTATATGGAAAATGAAAAATCGCCCTAAATTACTGAATCATAAAAATATGAAACATCAGAGTAACATAAGCCGAGACCGATTAAATAAAAAATGGAACAATTGAAAAGAAAGGGCATCTTAGATGAAAAGACAGATTATGATAGTGTTCATTTTTACAGTTCTGCTTACTGGTTGTTGGAGTGGAAAAGAATTAAATGAAATTGCTATTAATTTGGCTGTAGGGATTGATAAAGTGGGAAATCAATATTTAGTTTCTTGTCAAGTTGTTAATCCTGGAGAAGTAGCTAATCTGAAAGGTGGAAGCGGAAGAACGCCAGTGGTATTGTTTCAAGAAAAAGCAAGTACTATAGCTGAGGCAATACGAAAAATCACAACGATTGCTCCCAGAAAGATATATTGGGCTCATATTCGGATGCTTATCATTGATGAAAAAGTGGCTAAAGAAGGGATTCATAAAATATTGGATCTCTTTTTAAGGAGTCACGAAATCCGTTCAGATTTTTATATTGCGATAAGTAAGAGCGTAAAAGCGGAAAATGTATTAAAAGTTTTAACGTCTCTTGATAAAATACCTGCGAATAAAATGTTTGCGTCTTTAAATGTATCTCAAAAATTTTGGGCTCCCACTGTTACTGTCACGATAGATCAATTGGTATCAAATTTAATGAGTGATGGAATTCACCCTGTAGTCACTGGAATAACGATAAAAGGTGACGTGACATCGGGTGAAAAAACAAAAAATATACAACAAATTAAACCGAGTACTAGTATACAATATTCCGAAAGCGGGGTTTTTAAAAAAGATAAGTTAATTGGGTGGTTAAACAAAAATCAAAGTAAAGGTTATAATTATATTATGAATCGCGTAGAAAATACGATTGCTCCGATACCATGCTCGGCAGAAGAAGATGTTGTCGTTGAGGTTATAAAAAGTAACACGAAAGTAAAGGAAATAGTAAAAAATAAAAAGCATATGATTGAAATTGAGTTATATCTAAAAGGTAATATTATAGAAGTACAATGTAAAAATCTTGATTTAACGAACCCAAAAACTATTCATCAATTAGAAAGAGTAGGTGAAAAAAGAGTAGCACAAGTTATAAAAGAAGCATTAAAAGCCGCACAAAAGAAATATGAAGTCGATATATTTGGATTTGGGGAAGTCATCCATCGTGAAAATCCTCAATATTGGAATAAAATCAAGAGTTCCTGGGATCAAAAATTTGTGAACTTGCCAGTAAGTATAAAGGCACACGTTCAACTTAAACATACGGGAAACTATAAAAATTCTTTTTTAAAAGAATTCAAAAAATAACAACTTATATCCTTACAAATCAAAGTCTTCGCCACGCTTCGCACACCTTGAAAGGAGTCAAAACTACGCGTCTTTTTTTAAAACATCGTGAATTTATTTAAAATTCGTATATAGCGTATATACAATGAGGGAATGCAGTACATACAGATCAGTATACAAGTATTCCCTTGCTATATGTATTATGCTATTTTATCATATAGTATATTTAGTGTTTTCCTTATTAATAGTAAATTTAGTTAAATATATATATATTACAATTAAATTGTAATGGTAATTTTTTTGAAATAATAGACTATTTTTTCTTTTATACATGACAATATTTATATATAGAGTTAATCAATTTTAAAGACTCTATAACATTTTATTTTTTGTAGAAAATAGGAGGTGATTTTTATGACTAAAGAAATTTTAGCATTAAAAATGGAGAATGTTTCTGTAGAAGAACTTTCTTTCGAAGAAGCTTAACAAACTGATGGTGGAGTTGGTCCATTTTTAGTAGCAGCAGGTTATGTAACAACTGGAACTAGTCTTGTAGGTATTGGTTATACTGGTGGTAAATGGATTGGAAAGCATGTTTTTTAAAAGAAATAAGAATGCTTTATTAATTAAATAGAAGGTGATTTTTGAGGTGTCTAAGTATCATGTCAAAAATACGGATGAGGTTGCGAATGGTGCAATTGATGTCATGGCGTATTGGAATGAAAAGTTACATCGTTCAAAAAAAATTTTTTATTTTAGGAGAGAAAGACATGGAAGTTTTTGCAGAATATTTAGCGCGTATTGGTAACACGCAACATCGGGACCGAACGGAAGAAGTTTTGGTTTGGGTAACTAAGAAATTCCCAAATTTAATGCCAAAAATTGCGTGGAATCAGCCTGTATTTACCGATCATGGCACATTTATTATTGGCTTTAGCGTAGCCAAACATTATTTGGCTGTTGCCCCTGAAAAGGTAGGGATTAATCATTTTTCTGATGAAATTGTGCAGGCTGGCTACGATTACAACAAGCAGTTTGTACGTATCAAGTGGGATAGTCCGGTTGATTTCTCATTACTTGAGAAAATGATCGAGTTTAATATTTTGGATAAGACAGACTGTTCAACTTTTTGGCGGAAATAAAACAATCGGATTATTAAAGGGGTTCGGTTCAATTAATTTTAATCAAATTTTTACAAAAGTGAAATTTACTTCTAATATAAAATCAGCGTTTGTAGCATGCTTTTGATCAAAGTTTATTACAAACCAACATTTATAAGTCTATACGGATGTATGCATTTTTACATCTGTATAGACTTATTTAATTAATTTTTTATTTGATTTATTCGTATAAGAGAAATTCTATAGTGAAGGATCATTCTGAAAAAATCGGTTGTGAAATTTTTTATAAATGAAATAGTAATTTTAAAAAATTTTTTGTGTTTTAGAAAGAATGTTGGGAATTTGTGTTTAAACAATTTAATTGGATACAACAGCATGATTTAAAAGATTGTGGTCCAGCTCAAAAGGCCTTTGATGCAGCAAAAATCAAGTAAACAGTGAATCTAGTGCTTATCTGTATAGATGAAAAAATATGTAATTTTTACAGAGAGTTAATCCGTAGCATAGTATAATGAAATAAATACATTCGAATACAAAAAATAATAGACGGTTAAATAAAGGAGTAGAAAGATGGAATATGTACTAATATGTGTGATCTTAGCTTTATTAGCTGGAGTGTTTGTGCTGTTTTATAAGAACAAACAGTTAGAATCAGAGAATCAGCAGTTAGAATTTGAAAAGACAAAAGCGATTGAAACGCATCAAAGTGAGATTGCAGCTACGATTACAGAGCATAAAGAACAACAGGATACGTTAAAGAGTATGGAGAAGAAAAAGTACAATGATTTAAAAGTGAGTGCAGCTAGAGAAGTTGAAAATATGCGAATGATGAAGAATCAATTGGCTGTGCAGCATAGTAAGGAACGTAGTGATATGCAAGAGAAACATAGTAATGAAATACATATGTTGCAAAGTTTAATGACAGATTTAAGAGCGTATTCTAAAAACGCTGAAGAAATAAATACACATGAAATATTACATTATATGAAACGAGGGTTTATCCAGCAAGGGCTTGTATTTGCAAATGAACTTCATATCATCCCGAATGTATTTATACGAAATGAGAAGTATAGGGGCGGGAATAAAGTCAATGATAACCGAATTCATCATCTTGTATTATGTACGACAGGTATTTATGTGCTTGAGACAAAAGAATGGAAAGGTCAATTAATTCACGGATTAACGAAGGAGAATGCAGGGATTTATTCATTTATGATTGATGAAATAGGGAAGTATCAACAAGAAGTTGAAAAGGAAGAGACATTTGATTTTATTACAGAGGGTACTTCATTAACTTTAAAAATAGAAAATGAAGGAAATCCAGCGTATAAAGTGAAAAAGCTATCAAAGGTTGTAAATAATTATTTGAAAGAAATCAATCCAGCTATTATAAAAGAAGAAGTGAAGCCAATTTTATATTTCGGCAATGAGATGAGTGAGAGTGGAAAAGAAGTGATTGATCTTTCTAATGAAAAATTCCCAAGGTTAAAGAATAGAGAAGAGCTTGTCACTTATTTTAAAAATGAAAGATTGAAAGGGAACGTGTTATATACAGCACAAGAACTAGAAGAAATAAGAGAAATAATCGAGCGTATGAGTTTAATGACAGTTTAGTAATAGGATAAGGGGTCTTGACTGGTGAAATACAAAAATATGTTATTATGGGGAATATTATATAGTTATATTTGTTTGTATTTTTTAGTATATCTTTCTTTCATTTTCATTATTGATATTAGTCATTTGTCTTATAGTATAATAAGTGTTTTAGCAGTATTAGTACCGTTTATTCTTTTACTCGTTATTCAAAGAATGATTTTATTTTTTTCTATAGAATCTATTAAAGCTCAATACAAGAAAAAATTTGTTCGTATAACGATTGTAGGGTTACTCACTTTACTGTTTTGCACCGTGCAACTAGGAATAAACGAGTATACTTCGAAGTTTCATCCAGATAAATGGTTAGGATATGAAACCGATCGAGTATATATGGTAGATGACCTTTTAAAGAAACACAAGCTAGTAGGTAAGTCTAAAGAGGAAATTATACAATTATTAGGATATCCTACTGAGACGAGGAATTTTGAGAAGGTAACTCACACTTTGTACTATCTTGGGAATGAGAGAGGTTTCATTCCTATAGATAGTGAGTGGCTCGCTTTTCAATTTGATAATGAAGATAGAGTGGTAGACTATAAGTTACAAAAGGATTGAAAAAGTGGAATGAAGTAAAGAAGCTATATATAAATCATAGCTTCTTTTTTATATTCCAATATAGCAAAAGTAGGTAAATAGTAGTCATTCCTATCTATACGAATGACATAGAGTTTGTTATATTGTAAAGGGTTATGTAGTTTAGAAATTTACTAGATAATCTCAAATTATTTAGAGCAAGGGGGCAAGTTAACACGAGGTAATTGTACATAACGTGTTAAACAAGTATGATGAAAAAAGGTTTTTATAATGTTTTAGCAGCATCAATCTTATTACAAATGGTAACGATTCCGACTTCTTCTTTTGCGGAAACGACGGAAAAAACAGTAACAATTTCAACTGAAGAGCAAGCTTTGCAGAGTATCGAAAATCATATGAAAGATGAAGATGGTCGTGGGGAAGATAAAGGTGTACAAAGTGAAACGCAAGGAGATTTTCTTGTACATATAATAAATTCAGCGCCTTTATATGATTCTGCAGATTTACAGAGAGTAACGGGTGTTGAGCTGTCAAATCAAGTAGTAAAAGCAGAAAAACGAAAAGGAAATGCTTACTATATTCAAACTTCATCTGGAGCTGGATGGATACAAAATAGTGAAGGGAATATAGAGGTCAAAGAAATTTATGATTTATCAAATCAAAATCTAGTAATCAGTGAAGAGACAGCTACCTATTCTTCACCATTCAATTCATATAAAGAAGAGAATGTATTACAACCCCAAACAATTAAGGTAATTGGACAAGCTGGGGAGTGGTTTCAAGTTCAAGTAGGTGAGGAAACGAAATGGATTCATTCACCCTCTGCAAAATTTAAAGGTACAAAGGCATCTCTTATTCAAAGTGAAGCGCCAACTCGTAAAAAACGTGAAGCGGTTATGTATGCAGCACCTTCAGTAGAAAACACAACAGATATTTATGGTGTACCATTAAAAGAAATGATTGTACCGAAAGGGAATGATAGTATTCGCCCAGGTTATGCAATGAATCCGAAATATATTACAATCCATGAAACGGATAATTATAGTGTAGGTGCAAATGCAAAAAATCATGCGCAATACTTATATAATCAAGCAACAGGAACGACAGATCGTTCAGCGTCTTGGCATTTCACAGTAGATGATAAAGAGATTTATCAGCACCTTCCGTTAGACGAAAATGGCTGGCATGCTGGAGATGGAACGAACGGAACTGGTAATAGAGAATCGATTGCGATTGAAATTGCAGTAAATCAAGATGGTGATTATAATAAAGCTGTAGAAAATGCTCGTAAACTAGCAGCTTATTTAATGGGAGAATTAAATATCCCTTTAGAAAATGTGAGGAAGCATCAATTTTGGAGTGGGAAAAACTGCCCAGCAATTATGATTAAGAATAATGCATGGGATGCATTCTTACAAGGAACAAAGGGCTACTATGACGCCCATCATAAAGATGATATTACAGGCGGTTGGTATGAAGCTGATATTCGTGAATTAAGTAAAAGAGGAATTATGGTTGGAGATGGTAACGGATCGTATTGGCCAGATCGTCTTGTAACACGTGGTGAATTTGCAAACTTAATTTCAAGATCATTACAATTACCAGATGGAAAATCAAATTTCTCAGATTTAGGTACAGCGCATCCATCGTTAGTAGATGGTATTAATCGTGCAGCGAGTGCTGGGATTATAAATGGGAGAGGAAATGGTATTTTTGCTCCGAATGATACAATTAAACGTGATGAAGCTGTTATTATGATTGATCGTGCGTTGCAGTATAAAAATATTAAAGGGAATTTAGTAGAATTACCATTCTCTGATCAAGACCTAGCTTATGATAAACAAGCTGTTCAGCGTGTTTATGGATTAGGGATTGTAAAAGGTAATGAAAAGAACGAATTTTTACCAAAAAGTTCGGCAACGCGTGGAGAATCAGCAGCATTTATAAATAGAATGTTAAAAGTAATAGAGAGCAATTAATAAAAAAACATTCGCGTTAGCGAATGTTTTTTTATTTTTCAATATGTAACAGCAAGGAGATGGATGTTTTGTCTGGAATAAGGAATGAAAACGGAGGTGATGAATATATTTAGATGCATTGGGGGATTTTTTATAACTTCACATCTTGGTGTAACGCTTGGATGTTTGTGAAAAGAACGAGAATGAAAAGGAGGTAAGACGGTGAGAAAAATACCGACTGAGGTCCTGAGTAAGGAATTGATGGAAAGAGACGGTGTTATATCTATTACAGTGAAGGAATTTGAAAAAATCGAAGTAGCAGGGATAGTCGTCTCTGGACCAGCTGTTATTTTAATTAATCAAGATTAGATGGGTACATATGACGAATATAGAAAATAGTAAAAAGCATCCTGCTCGGATGCTTTTTATTTGTGTGGAAATAGAGACATAGTAGATAATGGGGTATTGGAGGGGAAATATATATGGCTATTATTATAACAATGTTATTAATGGGTATTTTATTAGGTTTTGTTGGAGCGGGTGGAGCAGGATTTATCATTGCAATACTTACTCTCATATTTCATATTCCAATTCATATTGCTTTGGCGACATCATTAACTGCTATGGCATTTACAACGTTATCTGGAGTAGTAAGTCATTTTCGAGAAGGAAATGTTGTATTGAAAATTGGTGGGATAGTTGGTGGGTTTGGTGCACTTGGCTCATATATTGGTTCTAAATTCGGCTCGTTAATTCCAGCACATCTTTTGCATTGGTTTACAGCGGGTATGCTATTTTTATCAGCAATCTTTATGTTTATTCGCTTAATGGTGCATCAAAATAAGCAATGGTTATCTACAAACATACGAAAAGATTTTTCTAAAACTGTATTATGTAAGTGCATATTTCTTGGATTAGTCACGGGAGGATTAGCTGGTGCATTTGGGATTGGTTCAGCTCCTTTTATTCAACTAGGATTAATGGTGTTGTTAGGTTTAACTATTGGACAGTCTGTAGGAACTACAATGCTCGTTATTTTACCAATTGCAATTGGTGGTGGGCTGGGCTATTGCTCGGAAGGATATTTGAATTATATGTTATTAGTACAAGTTTTAATGGGAACAATGCTAGGAGCATACATAGGTGCAAAGTATACAAATCATGCACCCCGTGTGGTTTTAAAGTTTTCAATGATTATGACGCCGATTTTAGCCGGGTGTATGCTGTTAATAGAGTAAGGAGAATATATAGAAAACTATTAATATATTTTACGAATGAATTATGTAAGTAATTCATATTTCTAATATAAAAGGATTTACTATAATATAATGAATGTAACGTTCGAGTATTCGAAGTATTACTTGAATTATATCCCTATCCCTTTTCTAAAAATGCGAACAAGTTTTGCCCTATTCTATTCAATATTTAATTGTATAGAAATATAGTGTTCGATGACCATTATGGAACGTACATAATGGGAAAATCCCGATCCTTAAAGAGGATGCCCCTAATCTTCATGTGAAAATATGATCGGATAAGAAAGCTGACCAATGTATGGTCAGCTTTCTTTTTGTTGTAAAATTAAATCCTCTTTAATTTCTGTTTGTAATAATAAGGTTTTCCCGAAGCGACGTTTACATTCAGCTCGTACTTTTTGAATTGCCAGTAGCTGAGAAGTGGCAGACACTGTGACAGTTGCTTGCCGAGGTTTTCGATTTTCTTCACAAAAGACACATTCCACAACATATTTAGAAATCATATTTTCATCCTTCCACTTTGAATTTCTAAGAAGGGACTGTCCATGAAGTTGATGTAATCATTCGTCATCGTTTTCCTTTTTCCCTCTATTTTCAAGGAGAAAATCAGAAAAAGAAGAATCTTAGTATAGGGAGGAGATATGATGAAAAGATGGATTGGTACCGCGGCTATATGCATAAATAAAAAGAATGAAATCTTAATGGTACTGCAGGGAAAAGAAGATGAGGAGAAGCGGTGGTCTGTACCAAGTGGAGGGAAAGAAGAAGGGGAAACGCTTGAGGAGTACTGTGTTAGAGAAGTATGGGAAGAAACGGGTTATCATGTGGAAGTTGTAGACAAAATATATGAAAAGAAAGGTATAACGTATGGAGTACCAGTTCATGTACATTATTATTTTGTGAAGCAAATAGGTGGTAATATGAATATACAAGATTCTGATGAATTTATTCATGAAATAGACTGGAAAAGAATGGATGAGATTAAAGCGCTTCTATTAGCATTTCCTGAAGAGTATGAGCTGTTATGTAAATACATAAATGTAGAGAAAAAATAAAAAGCAAGTGCATAAACATTTGCTTTTTTTAGTGTAACCAAGATAGGAACAACGGAACGATAACTAAACTTGCTCCAGCTGTTAAAAGCATTGATAAACTTGCGATTGTACCTTCAACAGGGCCAATTTCAAATGCTTTTGATGTACCTGTACCGTTAGCGCTAGTTCCTAACATAATTCCTTTCGCAATTGCTGTTTTAATACGGCATATGCGAATGAGAGAGGGACCAAGGAGTGCGCCTGTTAATGCTGTTAAGACAACGAAGACCGCTGTTAGTTGTGACATACCACCTATCATTTCTGATATAGCCATTGCGATTGGTGTTGTTACGATATGTGGCGCTAAACTTTGTTCTAATGATGAGTCGATTTGAAAAGCTTGCGCTAGTAACGCGGAAGTAATGACGGATAGAAAAGAACCGACAATGACATTAATTAAAATGGCAGTTCCATGTTTTTTTAATAAATCAAAGTATTTATAGATTGGCCATGCGAAAGCAACTGTTGCTGGTTTTAATAATTCTGTTAACCAATGACCACCGGATTCGTAGGTTTCATAAGGGGTATCTAATCCGAGTAATAAAGCAATTAAAATAATCGGACAAACAAGAAGCGGAGAAAGTATACTCCAATTCCAGCGTATATACAATTTTTTAGATATCCAATATGTGAATAGTGTTAATAGTAAACAAAGAAAGCCGATCATTGTGCTGATCCTTTCCGCTTTAATAGCAATTCTGTTAAAAGCCCTGTTACGAGTGTGACACAAAGGGTACTAATCATAATAATTAAAATGAGATCGATTCCATATTGTGATAGTGTATCTTTGTAACGAATGACAGCGACAGCAGAAGGGATAAAAAATAAAATAAGTTCTTTTAATAAAAAGTCTGAGCCGTCTTGTATCCATTCTTTTTTCACTAGGTTAAATTTTAATGAAATTAATAATAGAAAAATACCAATTATACTTCCTGGAACTGGGAGGTGTGCCTGTTTTGCAATCCATTCACCTGTCCAAGCGAAACAAAATAACAATAAAATTTGTCCGCTTAACTTCCACCATTTCATACAGTAAACACCTCTTTCTTTTTTTACATAAAAACTGTAAAAAGAATTAACAATTTCTACTATACTTTCATTCAAAATATTTGTCTAATATATAAATTGTATGTTATTAATTTATTATACATATTAATTGAAAATGAAAAGGGTGTCCGAAATGGAATTACGGCATTTGCAATATTTTGTTGTTGTGGCAGAAGAGCTGCATTTTGGACGGGCAGCTGCTCGTTTACAAATGACACAACCACCACTTAGTCAACAAATTCAGCAATTAGAAAAAGAAATGGGAGTTATGTTATTTTCAAGAACAAAGAGAAAGGTGGAATTGACAGAAGCAGGGGGAATGTTTCTAAAAGAAGTAAAAAAGGCGTTTGAACAAATTGAAAAAGCGGTAGAAGTTGCACAAAGCGCTCAAAGAGGAGAAGTTGGATCACTTTCAATTGGATTTGTAGGAGCGGCTATATATGATATTTTGCCGTCTATCGTTCGAGAATATCGAAAGAAATTCCCGAGAGTATCCGTTGTATTACATGAATTATCTACACCAGATCAAGTTCATGCACTTCACGATAATCGAATTGATATTGGCTTTTTACGACCACCAATCTCAACGCAGTTACTACAATTGGAACCAATTCAAAGGCTCTCCTGTACGTTATGTTTACCGAAGGCACACCCTCTTGCAGAAAAAAAAGAAATACATATTGAAGATTTGCAAGATGAGCCATTCGTATTTATTACGAGACCAGTATGGCCTGCATTATATGATACAATTTTATCGTTATGTCGGGATGCTGGGTTCAGCCCGCAAATTGTGCAAGAAGCGACTGAGTATCAAACAGTAATGGGACTCGTAGCAGCAGGAATTGGTATTACAGTCATACCAGTATCTGCAAATAAACTGTATAAAACAGAAGTTGTATATAAGGAACTTTATGACTCTAATTTTGTAGCAGAAATGTCGGTTGCTTATAGAAAATCAAATAGTAATCCAGAGCTTTTAGAGTTTTTAAAAATTGCGAGAGAGAAAAAACGAATAGAAGTGGAAAAAGAGAAGAACGAATAGTGAACGAATTCTATAATGTACTTTTTTATTTAGATACATAAAAATTCATTTTGTTAAAGAAAAAACGCGGAAATGCAATTAAAATGCATTTCCGCGTTTTAGTTCGATGCTACATAGGTAGACATGTTCGTTTTCTCGTAGTAGTCGATCCATTACCGATTCTTCGTCTAATGAAGGAACACTTATAGTTTCTTTGTTTGTTTTTATTATTGCAGCTAAAATTGTTTTTTGATTATATTTTAAGTTTTTTGTAGATTGAATTGTAGTAGATGCTGAGCTATTTATGCTTGGAGGCGTTTCTTCAGGAACAATCATTGAACTACCTTCAATATTAATATACCATTGATTTTTTTCTGGGATGTCTTTTTCGAACTGGAAAGTTGGTTGTCCGAAAGAGAACTTTATTTGTTTTTCTGGAAAGTGAGATGAAGAAGTGTTAGCTATATCTTTGATTTTTGCACCGTTTTGATAATATTCAATTACTGCATGTATTTCATCTTTATTGTTTTTGAGTGTAATATCGTAAAACATAATAGCTCCTTGCTGTATAGGTGTCATTTGTAAAATGGAAGATTCTTCTTTTTTGAGTGGGTAAGGCCGGACGGTGGCAAATTCATTATTTCGTAATGGACTACAACTCGTGAGCAATAGTAAAAATAAGGTGAACAGCAATAATCTCAGTCGCATGTAATTCCCCTCCTTTAAATAAAGAGATTCTATATATTGGGAAATTAACCTTTTTATTTTTCTTCTAGGACTAAAGGCCTAGTACAGATTCCGATTGTAGAGCGATGTTGGAAATGTCATATTTTTATACACTAGTAGTATGGAATATTAGATGTTATGAAGTAAGGTAGGGGAAGGAATTATGTTTTTATTTCGGTTAGCAAGAAAAAATATACAAAACTTTGCTGTCCAAAGGTTAAAGCAATTCATATGGGTTGCAATGAGTACGGTGGTTTGTTTTTTTATTACATCTGTTCAATTAAATGAAGTAGTCATAGGGAAATTACAACATATGTGGTTGCTTGTCGAATTTATTAATTATGGATCAATTATATTAATTTTGATATGTGTTGTTGTTACATATAAGATAACGGATAGCCTTTTACAAAAGAGAAAAAAAGAATTTGAATGGTATGAAGTAACGAATTTACACAAAAAACAAATGATTTGTTTATTATGCCAGGAACAATTATTAATTTACGGAGGAGCTTTGCTCTTTGGATTAATTCATGGTATGTTATTTTTGAAATTATTTACTATTATTGTTATGAAAGCAGTAGGCATACAAGGAGTAAATAGTGCACCGATTACGACATATGCGATAACAATCTCAGTATTTATGATGATAACTGTAATTGGGTTATCAATGTGGCAATGTTGTCGATTTATCCAAGGGATAAAAGGAGAGAGTTCATATAAAACGAAGAAAAAGGCATGAGAAATCTTGTCTTTTCTTCGTTTTACACATGTAAATAATCATGATACAGTGAAAAAAACTGAAAAAAGAGTGAAGAAGAAAGGTTGTATGGGATGATAAATGAGCAAGCAATCGTAAAAGTTGACAGGTTAACAAAACGAATTGGTTCGAAGACGTTAGTAGAAAACATAAGTTTTGAAGTAAAAAAAGGTGAAGTAGTTGGTTTACTAGGACCAAATGGTGCTGGAAAGACGACATTAATGCGAATGATGGTCGGTATGATTCGTATGACAGAAGGGGAAGTATCGATTGATGGACAATCAGTAAAGCAACAATTTGAAAGTACGGCTACTAAAATTGGAGCTGTAATTGAGACCCCAGAGTTTTATCCTTTTTTAAGTGGCTATGAAAACTTAACATATTTCGGACGGATGAATGGTAATGTGACAGAAGAACGCATTGATGAAGTTGTCCAATTATTAGGAATGGGACAAGTAATTGACCGTAAAGTGAAAGCGTATTCACTTGGTATGAGGCAACGCTTAGGAATCGCTCAAGCGCTTATACATAATCCAGATGTACTTATTTTAGACGAACCAACAAATGGACTAGATCCAAATGGTATACATGAAATGCGGATGTACATCAAAAAAATTGCTCATGAACAAGGGAAAGCGGTCCTTGTTTCTAGTCATTTATTATCTGAAGTTGAATTGATGTGTGATCGGGTTATTATTATTCAGCACGGGGAATATGTAGCAACTCAAAATATTCAACGTGATGAAAACTTAGAGATGGAAAGAATTCATATACGTGTGGACGATGTGAAGAAAGCAGAGGAACTTTTAACGCATGATGTTGTAGTGAAAGAAAACGAGTTGATTATGACTGTGAAAAATGAAGAAATTCCAAATGTAATTCGTACATTGGCTGAAGGGAATATTCGTATTTACCGTGTCTATGAAGAACGAAAAACATTAGAAGAGCAGTTTTTAGAATTAACAGGAGGAAAAGATATTGTTTAATTTAGTTTATAACGAGTTATATAAAATATTTAAGCGGAAACGAACGATTATCCCATTTGCGGTTATTGCGGTATTAATTATTGGATTAGGGTGGGTTTCATTTAAATATTTACAGGCGGAAACGACAAACTGGAAGGCAGATTATACGGAACGAACAGCAGAGATTGAGAAAAAGCTTGGTATGAATAAGGAATATATTTTAAAGCAAAGATCAGGAGACGAACTAGTAAAAGAGTATCAATTGAAAATGAAACATCTAGATACAAACACAGCACCAGCGAGTAGTTCGCCGCTTTCCTTTATGAGGGATACTGGTGTAATTGTTTTTCCTATTTTACTTCCATTTATTCTTGTATATGCGAGTACTATTTTTGCGAATGAGTATAGCTGGGGAACATATAAATTTTTAACGATACGTCCAGCGAGCCGGTTTAAAATTTTAACATCAAAATATTTAGCAATCGTTATTTTTTCAGCGTTATTATTTATATTTAATATGATTTTTTCACTGTTATGCGGATTGATTATTTATAAATTTCAACAACCAGCATGGACTGAATTTATCGTTCAAGATGGAAATATTATAAAGCAAAATATTTTCGTAGAAGCAAGTGAATATTATGTATTATCGTGGCTACCAACTCTTGTTTATGCTGCATTCGCCTTTATGATTTCTGTTTTAACGAGGTCGAGTGGAGGTGCGATTGGTATTTCTTTATTTCTTGCATTATCAGGAGGATTAGCACTATTTCCAGCAGCTAGATATGAATGGGCAAAATATTTATTACCAGCTAATACAGATTTATATGGCATTTTAAAGAGTGGAAGTTTTATTCAAGGGGTAACATTCCCGTTTGCTTCTTGTATGCTCTTCCTATATTTATTTGTATTTTTAGGGATTTCCTATATTGTATTTTTAAAAAGAGATTTGACATAATGATAAAAAGCCGTTAAGTTGCTTCTTAACGGCTTTTTTCTATGATAATGTATGAATGACTTCTTCAGCTAGCAAGGCGAAATACTTAGAACTAATTGGTAATGCCTTTTCATCTAATGTAAAGGCAGGGTGATGCCATTCTTGAGTTCCGTTCGTTCCCATAAATACGAAAGAACCAGGAATGTTTTGTTGGTAAAATGAAAAATCTTCTCCCGCCATTGATGGATTTGGTGAGACAACATGGAGTTTCATTTGTTCTGCAATTCGAGTGGATAAAGTAGTTAAGTCTTTATCGTTATGAACAGCAGGCGGACCTGGATACCAGCTGAACTTAGCTTCCACACCGAGCGCATCCGAAACACCTTTAATAATACGCTCCATTAGTTCTGGAATCTTTTTACGTGTTTCAGCTTGAAATGTGCGAACGGTTCCTTCCAATGTTGCATTTTCAGGAATAACATTCCACGTATTACCTGAATGAATGTTTGTAACACTTACAACAGCGTTATGAGAAGAATTAATATTGCGGCTTACAATTGTTTGCAAGGCCATAACGATTTGAGATGATGCGACGATAGGGTCAACGCCGGCATCTGGAACAGCGGCATGGGTTCCGATGCCATGAATTTCGATTTCAAATCGATCAACACCAGCCATAAGTGGCCCATCTTTAATACCGATTGTACCTACTGGTAAATCTGGTTTATTATGCATACCAAAAATGGCTTGTACATCTTTTAAATGACCGGATTCAATGACTTTACAAGCCCCGTTACCACTTTCTTCAGCTGCTTGGAATATAAATCGAACGGTTCCGCTAAGAGAAGATTCTTTTTCCTTTAATAAGTAAGCGGCGCCGAGAATGGCAGCTGTATGAAAATCATGTCCACATGCATGCATTTTTCCTGGAACTTTTGAGGCATACGGAAGTTTGGTTTCTTCTTGAATAGGAAGAGCGTCGATATCGGCACGAAGCGCAATAAGTGGTCCGTTTTTATTGCCAGAAATTTCAGCGATGACACCAGTTTTTAAATTGGAATCAATGATAGTAATATTAGCTTCTTCTAGCCAATTTTTTATCGCTTTTGTTGTTTCGAATTCTTCGTATGATAGTTCTGGATATTGGTGTAAATGTCGACGAATTGAGATTAGTTTTTCTGTTAATGGATTTGGAGTGGATGTCACTTATTACGCCTTCTTTCTCAAGTAAAGTATTTACATTAATTATACAATATAACTGTATAACATTTATGGCAGAATAAAAGCGAGGATTCTCAAATGAGAGTCCTCGCTTGCTTATGCTGCAACTTTTTTATGTGTATGATGTTTTCGGTAACGTCCTCGCATCGCATATGCAATTTGTGGGATTGCGATACCAATTAAAATAAGGGACACACCAAACCATTGTGAAGATAGAACAGCTTCTTTTAATACGAATACAGACATAATTGTAGTAACTGGTAGCTCAGCTGCACCAAGAATTGTTGCTAAGCCAGAACCGATTTTAGGAATACCAATTGTAAAGGCGATGGATGGAATAACGATACTGAATGTTCCTAATCCTAAGCCGTATTTCCAAAGACCTTGAGAAATCGCACCGTTAAAAATAAATGTTGGTGGAAATACGATCATGACTAAAGTTAAAGCACCAGCCATTAAAAGGACGCCTCGTGGTAATGATGGTACTTCAACAGCAACTTTACCACTTACAAAAATGTATGTTGCAAATGTAACAGCAGATAACAATCCTAAAATGATACCAGTCGTATCAAAATCACCTGCTGATTTTTCTAATAATCCGCTCGATAAAAACGTCCCTGCAAGTAAAAAGATAACAGAAATAACTTTTTCTTTTGATGGTAATGTTTTTGTTGTGACAGCTTCAATGATAATACCGACCCAAACGAACTGGAATAAAAGTATAATAGCAATAGAAGCTGGTACAGTTTTTAATGAAGCATAATAAAAAATACCGGTAAAGCTTGCTGATGTTCCTGCGACAAATAAAATTAACATTTGTTTCAGTGGAACACGATGTCTAGAAAATAGGAGTGTAATAGCAAGTAAAATAATCCAACCGAACAAATATTGACTACCAATTACCTCTCCAAGTGAAAATCCTTCTGCGTATGCAAGTTTAACAAAAATAGCTAAAATTCCATAACTGCATGCTCCTAATAAAACTAAAAGAGAATAACGAAGCATGAAAAATTCCTCCCATCTATATTAAATTGTTCCCAAACGGACAAATATAACTAGATGGAAGTATACAAAATTAAAAATGAAGGGTCAAATGAAAGAAAAGTGCGACATTTTATAGAATAATAATAAAAGTACGATATTTATGCATAATCTTGAAAATTATAATTATAGAGGTATTGTTAAATAAGGATTGTTTTGTATAAAGCGAGCATTTGAAAAAAATATTTTTGGTGAGAATTGTATGGTGTGAAACGGTGAAATGTATCAATGAGTTGAGAAAAATAGTAGCCTTTGTTATGTTAATACCAACAGAGACAGTAAAAATGGTGTCTTGAAATTTTGCAATATAATAGAAGGAAATGAAAACGTTTTATTCGAAAGTATGTGAAGTAATAGTTTTCTGTATTGTCACGGTGTAAAAGGTTAATTCATGAAATGTTCATAGTATTTTTGTTCGTTTTTGCTACAATATTGAAGAGGAGAGGAGTGGAACAATGCAAGATATAAGTATTTTTTTAGCGTTTGGTGCTGGGTTCTTATCATTTATTTCCCCATGTTGCTTACCGCTTTATCCGGCATTTTTATCATACATAACAGGGATGTCGGTTTCTGAACTGAAAGAAGAAAATGCAATGCTTCGTAAAAGAAGTATGATACATACAGCGTTTTTCTTACTTGGATTTTCTATTATATTTATTGCGATTGGATTTGGTACAAGTTTTATTGGAGGATTCTTTAGGGACTATAAAGATTTAATTAGACAGTTAGGTGGTATATTCATCATTGTATTTGGTCTTATCATTGTTGGTGTATTTAAGCCGACGTTTTTAATGCAAGATCGAAAATTTACTTTTAAAAATCGTCCGAGTGGTTATTTTGGTTCTGTACTGATTGGAATAGCATTTGCAGCGGGATGGACACCTTGTACTGGGCCAATTTTAGTTTCTGTAATTGGATTAGCTGCAACAAATCCAGAATCAGCAATGCTTTATATGATTGCTTACATACTTGGGTTTGCAATCCCATTTTTCGTACTTTCTTTCTTTATTACGAAGATGTCTTGGATTAAAAGGAATAGCGTGATTTTCATGAAAGTCGGGGGATACATTATGATTGTCATGGGTGTTTTTCTATACTTTAACTGGATGACGAAAATTATCGTATATTTCTCAAGTTTATTTGGTGGTTTTACTGGTTTTTAGTATTATTCTGTGAAAATGTTGGAAATACTAACGGAAAAGCATATAATGAAACTATATTTTTCATATAGCCACAAAAAAAGGATGAGAAAATATGAACATAGTTCTTTTATCAAGTATCGTTGCTGTTTGTATGGCTGTCGGTGCGATGTTTATTCGTTTAAAAGCAGCTAAGAAACCTGCAACATTGAAAAAAATCATACTTCCACCGTTTTTTATGAGCACGGGAGCATTGATGTACGTTTTTCCTGAGTTTCGATTAACCCCAGCTGAAATGTTAGAAGCGGTTGGTGTTGGGTTGTTTTTCTCTATTTTTCTTATTAAAACATCTAAATTTGAAATACGCGGACAAGAAATTTATTTGAAACGTTCAAAAGCATTTGTTTTTATTTTAATCGGTCTACTTGTAGTGCGTATTGTATTTAAAACATACTTAAGCCAATCACTTGATTTAGGACAACTAAGTGGGATGTTCTTCTTACTTGCATTTGCAATGATCGTTTCTTGGCGGATTGCAATGTACCGTTCCTTTACGAAATTGCAGAGGGAAATGGAAAAAGAAGATGATTTTTATAATGAAAAAGATATGAAACTAACGTGAAAATTGTATATGTATAGTAAAAAACAGCGTCCAAGACGCTGTTTTTTTATTGTTGTTTATAGTGAGTTTGTTAATATTTTCTGTTCCAATTGCATCGTATAAACCGTTTACCATCAAAGACACAATTTATACGAGTGTTGTAGATCCACAAATAGATTTAGCGGAAGCACGTGTATATGCTACAAAATCAGTAACTGTGAGCGGATTCTATAAAAAAGATTACTATTTAAATAACAATCTTTTTTATAGAAAATAATGAAGTTACTTTGCAAGTAAAGATTTATAGTTAGAATAATCAATTTGTTTTTCTTGCAGTTTCTTGACTAAAAATTTATGATCACGCTTTGGTGTTGCGACTATATATCCTTTAATAATTAAATCTTGCGTAATTTTTGGTGCTTTTTCTTTTAATGCAAGTTCACCGATTTTACCAGCAATTTTTGATCTGGCCACATCGCGAAATAATTCAGGAACAGGGCTTACGAGTTCTTCTAATAATTGTTTTTGCTCGTTATCCCATAAGTGTCGTGTTTGATCAATGTAGTGCTGCTCCCAATCTAAAATGGACATGCCATCTTCTTTCGGTAAACGTTTAAAAAATTTTCTGAACATGAAGTATCCACCAATCGACATAAGGCTTAGTAAAATAACAGTCCAAATTACAATAAACCAACTAAACCATCCTTCTAGCAATCGTATTCCCCCTTAACGAAAGCAGTTTTTCTTTATTTATATTATAAGCAGTGAGATTAATAGAAAGCAAGAACGCTTGGTCAAAATGACCAAGCGTTACCATTTAAACGAAGTATAGTTGTTCAACAAGTAAAATATCACTGTCATCTTCTACATACTCAATGATGAGTGTGCCAACTTTACGATCTTTATCTTCAGTTGTGAAAATAGAGTAAGAAGTAAAACGTTTTGTTGATAAGCCACTAATGTGTGTGGGTAGAGAAATATAGTCGTTATCGCGGAAGAATTCCATAAGCTCAACATCTTCAAATTCTTTTCGGTCAACTTGTTTATTTGTGTAGCAGCGTTGTAGTTGTTTTAAAGATTCGTTCCAAGAAATTACTTTTGTGTCGTATACCATGTGTTCTATCTCCTTACTGTATGTAATCATTAAGAACATACGTTCTGTACTAGTATACTCTTTTTATAGAAAAAGGGAAAGCAAAAAATAATGTAAGCTTGGAAACCCAAGCTTACATATAAATGCGTTCATAATCATCTCTATTTTTCATTATAAGTCAGATAGGAATAGGAAACAAGGTGGTAAGTATATTGTTGATAGTTTACAAAATTCTGTATACTTGTTATTTAGGGGATCTACTATAACGAGAAGGGGTGAGAGTGATGACATATGTAATTTCACTTCAAGGACCGATGGCAAGTGGAAAAACAACGTTAGCAAAAAGATTAGAACAAAAAGGATTTTCGGTTGTATATGAAAATCCTTATCCAATTATAGAAAGAAGAAAAAAACTTGGTTTGGATATATACAAAAAAGAGGGGTTTATTACAAATCAAAAAATGTTTATCGAAGCAAAAATAAAAGAATTTCAAAATGCAAAGGAATCGTTCGTAATTTTCGATCGAGGTCCAGAAGATATTGAATTTTATACAATTTTTTATCCGAAACTTATTGGGGAAGAGTGGGATATGGAAATAGAATTACAAGATGAATTATATAAATTAAGAGAATGCCGTTCTAATGCGATTTTTTATCTAGACGTTTCAAAAGAGAATTTGTGTGAGAGAAAAAATAATGATAAAACAAGAAATCGCAGTACATTTGAGGGGCAATTCAAATTGGGAGAAATTGAAAAGGAAGGGTATAAACAATTTCCGGTGACATATGTGAATGCTAATAAATTGGCAGTAGGTGAGATAGAGGAATATTTTATGAAATGCTTAAAGGAGAAAAGAATATGAAATTTTATAGTGGAAAAGGCAATATAATGGTGGAGAAACTCTTAGCGGAAAATGTTTAAAAGCTAGCAAATGCTAGCTTTTTCCCTTTTTACATCGATAAATCGCTAATATTTTCGGATCACTCCATATACCGTCACGAAGAGCTAATTCATTTTCTATTTCTATTTTTAGCCATTCCTGCATTTCGACGTGAAGATGCATATTATCAGGTATATTCAACGATGGAAACATGCTAGCAATATAGTTTGCAATGGGTGTGACGCTATTGAAAATAAGTGAATTTTGAATAACGGTTTCTTCTACGAACGGAAAGCTAGATTGTAGTAACTCTCTACCGTTCTCTAAGCAAAATGGTGCAGCAGTTTGTGATTTTTCTGGTAGGCCAAAGGCGACTAACATTTTATTACACATTTCATCTATATGAGGTAATGAAACTCTAGAATTTGTTGTAGCTAAAAGCCCACCGTCTGGACGAATTACTTTATGAAAACCTCGAATGGTTTTTTCAACATCATTCATATGATATAACATATGTCTTGCAATAACCCAATCGTAAGAATATGATGGGAACGGAAGTTTACTAGCGTCTCCGAGTTTCCATTCAATATTTCCACCTTGTTTTGCAGCTTCAAAAAGCATAGTCGTAGATTGATCAAATCCGGTGAGATGTCCTTTATGGCCGTTGGTTTGTAAAAGTGTAAGGAATTTACCGTTTGCGCATCCGACCTCTAATATTTTTTCTTCTCCTTGAAGTTGTAAATGTTCCATGACAACTTCATCTAAATTCACATGTTTTTCTTCATAGTTTTTATGAGTATTAATGCGTGTTTGCAAATGGTTGCTGACGTTGTATTGTCGTTTCACATCATTCATTTTTTCACATTCCACCTTCGTGCAAAATTGTTGAATTGCATGTGTTAAAACGTCTGTTTTATTTAAACTTTCGTAATGAAGTGCTGCTTCAAATCTTTCTAGTAATTTTTCTTCCATTCGAAAATGAATATCTTTTCGTTTTGCCAATGAAATCTCGCCCCTTTGCATCTGTTAGTGAGACTATAGCATGCCTGAAAAAAATGTGTAAATAATTTGTGTACACAAATTGGAGAAGGATAAAAAAATTGTTTGAATATGATTTTAAACTATTGACGATTTAACCGTTTTCATATATTCTTAAATTAAGTAATATTCAAATAATTCAAAAGAAATGAGAGAGTCACATGCTTCTTCAAGGAACACATCGAATTGGTCGTATGGCCATGCTGTTGGCACTTGCGGATGAGAATGAAAGCCCTGTATTATCTATTCCAAAAGGTTGGAAATATTGTACGGGGAAAGTGGGTTCTATGAATTCGCAAAAGGTTGTAGCAGCAATGGAAACAGCGGCTAAGAGCAACCAAGTTATTGAAACAGACGTTTACAGAGAAACACATGCACTTTATCATGCAATAATGGAAGCTTTGTACGGAGTGACGAGAGGTCAAATTCAGTTAGCAGACGTTCTTCGTACAGTAGGACTTCGCTTTGCAATAGTGCGCGGTACACCATACGATGGAAAAAAAGAAGGCGAATGGGTTGCTGTTGCGCTTTATGGAACGATTGGTGCGCCTGTAAAAGGATCTGAGCATGAGGCGATTGGTTTAGGAATTAATCACATATGATTTGCCCATAGTCTATTAGTTAGAAGGGGGCCTTGCTTTTTAGGACAGAAGTCTGTCTTAAAAAGGTAAGGTCCCCTTTTGCTTTTTTTAAGGAGGAAAAATGATGATTACGTTAACAGGACACACATTGACAGTTGAAGAAATGAAGAGGTTGTTACTTGAAGGTGAAGGTGTAACAGCTTGCCCAAATAGTATGCAAAAGGTAGCGGAGTGCCGCGAAGTAGTTGAGAAAATTGTAGAAGATGGAAAAGTCGTTTACGGTATTACAACTGGATTTGGAAAGTTTAGTGATGTGCTTATTCAAAAAGATGATGTAAAGGCACTTCAGCACAATTTAATTCAATCACATGCGTGCGGGATAGGTGATCCATTCCCAGAAGAAGTATCACGCGGTATGTTAATTTTACGAGCTAATACGATGTTAAAAGGAGTATCTGGCGTTAGACCACTTGTTGTAAATATGCTTCTTGAGTTTGTAAATCGCAAAATTCATCCAGTCGTTCCGCAACAAGGGTCACTAGGAGCGAGCGGTGATTTAGCACCTTTATCTCATCTTGCTCTCGTTTTATTAGGTGAAGGTGAAGTGTTCTACAAGGGAAAACGAGTTCATGCGATGGTTGCTCTTACAGAAGAGGGGCTTGAACCTATTGAATTAGAAGCGAAAGAAGGTCTTGCGTTAATCAATGGTACGCAAGCGATGACAGCGCAAGGAGTTCTTTCTTATATAGAAGCAGAAGCTACGGCTTATCAATCTGAATTAATTGCTTCGATGACAATTGAGGGATTGCAGGGCATTATTGATGCATTTGATGAAAATGTTCATAAAGCACGCGGTTATAAAGAGCAAGTAGAGGTAGCAAGCAGAATTCGTGACATCCTTCATGATAGTAAACTTGTGACAAAACAAGGAGAACTTCGTGTGCAAGATGCATATTCACTTCGTTGTATCCCGCAAGTGCACGGTGCTTCTTGGCAAGTTTTAAATTACGTGAAAGAAAAATTAGAAATCGAAATGAATGCAGCAACAGATAATCCGCTTATTTTTGATGGTGGGGAAAAAGTAATTTCAGGTGGTAATTTCCACGGACAACCGATTGCATTTGCAATGGACTTCTTAAAAGTAGGAATGGCGGAACTTGCAAATATTTCAGAGCGTCGTATTGAGCGTCTTGTGAATCCGCAATTAAATGACTTACCACCATTTTTAAGTCCAGAGCCAGGACTTCAGTCTGGTGCAATGATTATGCAATATGCAGCAGCTTCACTCGTTTCAGAAAATAAAACGTTAGCTCATCCTGCAAGTGTGGATTCAATTCCATCGTCAGCTAACCAAGAAGATCACGTAAGTATGGGAACAATCGCCTCACGTCATGCGCATCAAATTATTCAAAATGTAAGACGTGTTCTTGCGATTGAAATGATCTGTGCGATGCAAGCTGCGGAATATCGCGGTATTGAAGAGATGAGTACAGTAACGAAAGCTTTCTACCATCAAGGTCGTCAGCAAGTTCCTTCTATTACAAATGACCGTATATTCTCAACTGATATTGAAAATATTGCGCATTGGTTAAAAACGAATTACTCAATAAAAGAAAGAATGGATGTAAACGCGGCACTATAAAACGAGAAAAGGGAGAGATTGAAATGGAAAACGTAAAACAAACAATTCGTGCGCCAAGAGGTACTGAATTACAAACGAAAGGGTGGGTTCAAGAAGCAGCACTTCGTATGTTAATGAATAACTTAGATCCGGAAGTAGCGGAAAAACCAGAAGAATTAGTTGTATACGGCGGAATCGGTCGTGCAGCTCGTAACTGGGAAAGCTACCATGCAATTATAGATTCATTAAAAACGTTAGAAAGCGATGAAACATTACTTGTTCAATCAGGAAAACCGGTAGCGATTTTTAAATCTCATGAAGATGCGCCGCGCGTTCTTTTAGCAAACTCAAACTTAGTACCAAAGTGGGCGAACTGGGATCACTTCCGTGAGCTAGAGAAAAAAGGCCTAATGATGTACGGACAAATGACAGCGGGTAGCTGGATTTATATTGGAACACAAGGGATTTTACAAGGAACATATGAAACATTTGGTGAAGCGGCACGTCAACATTTCGATGGTTCATTAAAAGGTACATTAACACTTACTGCTGGTTTAGGTGGTATGGGTGGTGCACAACCTCTAGCTGTAACGATGAACGGCGGTGTTGTTATCGCTATTGATGTTGATAAGCGTAGCATCGATCGTCGTATTGAAAAGAGATATTGTGATATGTATACAGAATCGTTAGAAGAAGCATTAACTGTTGCGAACGAGTATAAAGAGAAGAAAGAACCAATTTCAATTGGTTTGTTAGGAAATGCGGCGGAAATTTTACCAGAGCTAGTGAAGCGTAATATTACGCCAGATTTAGTTACGGATCAAACATCTGCTCATGATCCGTTAAATGGGTATATTCCAGTAGGTTACACATTAGAAGAAGCTACGAAACTTCGTGAAGAAGATCCAGAACGTTACGTACAATTATCGAAAGAAAGTATGAAAAAACATGTGGAAGCAATGCTTGCCATGCAAGAAAAAGGTGCGATTACATTTGATTATGGAAATAATATTCGCCAAGTTGCTTTCGATGAAGGATTAAAAAATGCTTTCGATTTCCCAGGATTCGTTCCAGCATTTATCCGGCCGTTATTCTGTGAAGGAAAAGGACCATTCCGCTGGGTAGCTCTTTCTGGTGACCCAGAAGATATTTATAAAACAGACGAAGTTATTTTACGCGAGTTCGCGGATAATGAGCATTTATGTAATTGGATTCGTATGGCTCGTCAGCAAGTTGAGTTCCAAGGTCTGCCATCACGTATTTGTTGGCTTGGTTACGGAGAGCGTGCGAAGTTTGGCCGCATCATTAATGAAATGGTTGCAAATGGTGAATTATCAGCACCGATCGTTATCGGTCGTGACCATTTAGATTGCGGATCTGTAGCATCTCCAAACCGTGAAACAGAAGCGATGAAAGACGGTAGTGATGCAGTAGCAGATTGGCCAATTTTAAACGCATTAATTAACAGTGTAAACGGTGCGAGTTGGGTATCTGTTCACCACGGTGGTGGCGTTGGTATGGGTTATTCACTTCACGCTGGAATGGTTATCGTTGCAGATGGAACAGAAGCAGCAGCAAAACGTATCGAGCGCGTACTAACTTCGGATCCTGGTATGGGTGTTGTTCGTCACGTTGATGCAGGATATGACTTAGCGGCCCAAACTGCAAAAGAAAAAGGTGTTAACATTCCAATGATGAAATAAGGAGGAAGAAACATGCTAGACACTTTACTAATAAATATCGGTCAATTACTTACAATGGATCAAGAAGATGGCTTGTTAAGACAGGAAGCAATGAACACGCTTCCTGTTATTGAAAACGGTGCGGTTGGAATTGAAAATGGCGTGATTACTTTCGTTGGAACAGCGGAAGAAGCAAAAGGACTTCAGGCGAAAGAAGTTATCGATTGCGGCGGAAAAATGGTTTCTCCTGGTCTCGTTGATCCGCATACTCATCTTGTATTTGGTGGATCTCGTGAAAATGAAATTGCGCTGAAATTACAAGGAGTTCCGTATTTAGAAATTTTAGAGCAAGGTGGAGGTATTCTTTCGACTGTAAATGCAACGAAACAGGCATCGAAAGAAGAACTTGTTCAAAAAGCGAAATTCCATTTAGACCGTATGTTATCTTTCGGAGTTACAACTGTAGAAGCGAAGAGTGGTTACGGATTAGATGACGAGACGGAGTGGAAACAATTAGAGGCGACTGCACAATTACAAAAAGAGCATCCAATCGATTTAGTTTCAACATTTTTAGGTGCTCATGCAGTTCCGAAAGAGTACAAAGGGAAATCAAAAGAATTTTTACAATGGATGCTAGATTTATTACCAGAAATGAAAGAAAAGCAATTAGCTGAGTTCGTTGATATTTTCTGTGAAACAGGTGTGTTCTCTGTAGAAGAGTCAAAAAAATTTTTATTAAAAGCGAAAGAGCTTGGCTTTGATGTGAAAATTCATGCGGATGAAATCGACCCTCTTGGTGGCGCGGAAGCAGCGGCAGAAATTGGTGCAGCATCAGCGGATCATTTAGTTGGTGCTTCAGATAAAGGGATTGAAATGCTTGCGAATTCGAATACAGTAGCGACCTTATTACCAGGAACAACTTTCTATTTAAATAAAGAAAGCTTCGCACGCGGACGTAAAATGATCGATGAAGGTGTTGCGGTAGCTTTAGCTACAGACTTTAACCCAGGTAGTTGTCCGACAGAAAACATTCAGCTTATTATGAGCATTGCGATGCTAAAACTGAAAATGACACCAGAAGAAGTTTGGAATGCAGTAACGGTTAACTCAGCTTATGCAATTAATCGTGGTGATGTGGCTGGAAAAATTAGAGTTGGTCGTAAGGCAGACTTAGTTTTATGGGATGCTTATAATTATGCTTACGTACCGTACCATTACGGTGTAAGTCATGTGAATACAGTATGGAAGAATGGTAATATCGCATATACAAGAGGTGAAAAATCGTGGAGCACGGCCACTATTTAAAGAAAAATGCAAAGTTTATTGATCGTGAAGTAACGAAATGGAGTGATATGATTAAAGATTGGGAAGAAGGAGAAGAAATCTTCGGATCGGCATTAATTGGGGTGCCGCTTTCTAAACCATCTATTAGTCATTCAGGAGCATGTTTTGCACCGAAAACGATTCGTGCAATGCTAGATGCATATAGCACATACGCAATTACAGAAGAACATGACATGAAAGAAAGTGTTTTGTATGATTGCGGTGATATTACAATGCATGTTACAGATATAAAAGAAAGTCATACACGTATTGCGAAAACAATTGGTCACTTGACGAAAGTGAATCCAAAAATGATACCAATCGTCCTTGGTGGTGATCATTCTATTAGTTTTCCAAGTATAAGCGGTTTTGCAACGAGTAAAGGAAAAGTCGGTATTATTCAATTTGATGCTCATCATGATTTACGTAATTTAGATGATGGGGGTCCATCAAATGGTACACCGTTCCGTAGTTTACTAGAGAATGATGTTATTACAGGAAAACAACTCGTTCAAATTGGAATTCGTAATTTTTCAAACGCGCGTGCGTATCATGAATATGCAAAAGAACATGGTGTGGCAGTGTTTACAATGAAAGACGTACGAGAAAGAAAAATTAAAGATATTATGGCAGAAAGTATTGAAATACTACGTAAGCAAGGTGTGACTGCCATATATGTTTCTCTTGATATGGACGTATTAGACCAAGCGTTTGCGCCAGGCTGTCCAGCGATTGGCCCTGGGGGAATGGATAGTACAACTTTACTTGATGCGATTGAATTTCTTGGAAAAGAGCCGCTCGTTCAAGGGATGGATATAGTAGAAATTGATCCAACTCTTGATTTCAGAGATATGACGAGCCGAGTAGCGGCGCAAGTTATTATGAGTTTTCTTTTAGCGAGAGAAACGGTTCGTAAGCAGGTTAGTATATAAACGGAAAATTAAAAGTGAATGTTTGCCTATGTCTTATAAAAAGCACATTACTACTCATATGTAGTGATGTGCTTTTGTTAAGATTCATTACAAATAATGTATTACATCCCAAAAAAGATCTTGAATTTTTTTGGAACATAATTATAGAGAATCAATCATTTCAAAGACATTCAACTCTTGCAAACCACTTTTAGAGCATTAACCTCTTTTGTTATTACTACAATTTAATCCATTTCTATTTTTATTTCTTTTATAAATATTCGGGATTTAATTAAATAGTTTGATAAAATAATTACTTGATTTTTGCAATCCTGATTCACACTGGCACGGACGAGGAGCCGTAAGGATGAAAGAGAGGTAGGGCTTTCATTGTTTTAGGTATATATAAGTTATTATTTTTAGAAGGATACTAAACCATTCTCACATCTACTGTTAAGGAGTTTTTTATATGTGAGGTGATATGAATTGTTTATTTTCTTTTAAAAGAGATAAATAAATTTTTACCCTTATATGGTCAACTAAAAAAGGTTTCCTAATTAGGAAACCTTTTTAATTATATTTTTATCAATGTTTTTTTGAATATTCGAATGTTGTATGCTGAAGACGTATAAATTGACGTTACTATTTAAAAGTAAGTATGATGCAATTATAGTAAAATTTTTGTAAGGGGGAAGAAAAGTGACGAGTTCAAATAATAAAGCGGCAAGTATTTATGAGGGGACAAATATAAACGCTTGGGGGTCTTTTGAAAATATTGAAGAAACGAAGTTGTTTGATCCGATTCAAGTTGGATCTTGGTCTCTTCGTAATCGCATAGCGATGGCACCGATGACGAGATGTTTTGCAGACAATGAAACTGGAGTAGTTGGTGCTGATGTAGTCGAGTATTATAGAAAACGTGCTGCAGATGGTATTGGATTAATTATTACAGAAGGAATTGTTATTAGCCCAAGAGCAAAAGGAAATCCAGGAGTTCCAGGTATTTATACGGAAGAGCAGATTGATTCTTGGAAACCTGTTACGGAGGCAGTACATAAAGAAGGCGGAACGATTATTGCTCAAATATGGCATGTTGGGCGTATGAGTCATCACGAAATAATTGGTGGTCAATTGCCGCAAGCTCCATCAGCAATTGCTGCGGAGGGTAATGTTCCACGTTTTCGTAAACCGTTTGATACACCAGAAGCAATGACACTTGAAGATATACAAGAAGTCATCAATCAGTATGCACAAGCTGCAAAAAATGCAATAGAAGCTGGTTTCGATGGAGTAGAGATTCACGGTGCACATGGGTATTTAATTGATCAGTTTGCTTATGAATTTGCGAATAAGCGAACTGATAAATATGGCGGTGATTTAAGACAAAGACTAACATTTATGAAAGAGGTCACTCAGGCTGTAATTGAAGCAGTTGGAGCTGATAAAACCCTCCTTCGTTTCTCTGCCTTTAAAGGTGATAACCCTACTTATATGTGGGAAAATCCTGAACTTGCGATTGAGACTTTTGTAAATATGTTCAAAGAAGTTGGATTAACGATGATTCATCCTTCAACGATGAATTTTACAGCGATTATTGCTGACGGAAAGAATTTTCATCAATTAGTAAGAAAATATTGGGATGGTATTATCGTGGGAGTAGGAAATTTGAATCCGAAAGAGGCAGAAGAAGCACTGCAAGAAGGAACAATAGATGTAGCTGCATTTGGCAGACCGTTACTTGCGAATTCGGACTTTGTGCATCGTATTAAGCATAGTGAAAGTTTAGTTGAATATGACGCAAAAGAGCATCTTGCAACGTTAGTGTGAATAAGGATAAAAGGAGAACACATAAAGTGTTCTCCTTTTATTATGGAAATTCATACATGGTAGGGGGAAGCGGAATGAGTGAAACGCTACTCGTTATTATTAGTATATTACTATTGTTTATGCTGCTTTTAATCGTTTTTTTTATCATTACATTTTTTATTAAAAAACGAACGCATCATTCTATATTAAAATTGCATCCGTACTTAGGGAGAATGCGTTATTTACTTGAGAAAATAGGACCAGAATTTCGGCAATATTGGTTTGATCATGATACGGATGGAAAGCCCTTTTCACGTTATGATTTTCAAAGTGTTATGTTTCTAGCAAAATATCGTTCTGAAGTACTTGGATTTGGATCGAAACGAGATTTTGATACTTCTGGATATTATATTGCTAATACACTTTTTCCAATTTTAACAGATGAATTAAACGTGAATCTCACGCAGGAACGAGATGCGAAAAAATATGTAATTCATAAAGAAGGTTTGTTTTCTAGAAGAGAAAAATTGACTGCAGATAAAACAAATCTTTGGTTATATGAAGAGGATGATGCGATTATAATCGGTGAAAACCGGAAATATCCTTGGAAATTATATGGTATGTTTGGTGCTTCAGCTACTTCTTACGGCTCAATTGGAGAGAATTATATTTTATCCACTGGATTTGGAGCAAAGATGGCAGATGGGTCATGGGTTAATACGGGAGAAGGTGGAGTAATCCCAGAACATTTACATACAGGTGCGAATATTATTGCACAAATTGGACCTGGATTATTCGGATATCGTGATGAAGATGGAAACTTTTCTATGAATGAATTTATCCAAAAAGCAAAAGAGAGTAACATTAAAGCGTTTGAATTGAAATTTGGGCAAGGTGCAAAAATACGTGGTGGTCATTTAGAAGGACAGAAAGTAAATGAGAAAATAGCTGCTGTTCGAAAAGTGAAAGAAGGAGTAACGATTAACTCACCAAATCGTTTTTCATTTTTAAACAGTGCGACAGAAACATTAAATTTCATTCAAGAGTTACAAGAAAAAGGTAGTAAACCAGTTGGGATGAAAATTGTAATTGGTCAGCAGGAGCCTTTGGAAGATTTATTAAAAACAATGAAGAAACTAAACATTTATCCAGATTTTATGACAATAGATGGTTCAGAAGGTGGCTCAGGAGCAACGTATAAATCGATGGCAGATAGTATGGGATTGCCGCTTATTCCAGCATTACTTACATTTATTGATACAGCAAATCATTATGATGTCCGTGATAAATTCAAAGTGTTTGCCTCTGGAAAGTTAATTACCCCTGATAAGGTAGCGATTGCTTTAGCTATCGGTGCAGATGCTGTAAATTCAGCACGCGGATTTATGATGGCGAGCGGTTGTATTATGGCGCTTCAATGTAATTCAGGGCAGTGTCCATCTGGAGTTGCTACTACGAATCCGCACTATCAAAAAGCGTTAGATCCGTATGAGAAGAAATGGCGGGTAATGAACTATATTATTAGTATGAGATATAGTTTGTTTTCATTAGCGGCAGCAGCGGGAGTAAAGAGTCCACGTCATTTAACGAGAGAGCATATTGTATTTAAAGATGAGATGGGGAGAGTTGTGCCACTTTCGAAGTTGTTTCCGGTGGTAGGTAGAAAGGGAGAGTGAATGTATATTTGGAATGTAAGGTTTTTGGGGATAAGTGTGTGAAATAGAAAGTATTGGGAGTATAATAGAGAAGCATTTTGAGGAATTATTATTTTTTCAGGGGAGAGATTTACTTGCAGCAAGGTTCGTACAGTATTACAATTTTTTTACTCGTTATAGGACTCGTTATATATAGACGTATGCGTGCTATGAATCGTCCGATTAAAAATAAAGGAAGACGACTATTATTGCCATTATTCTTTTTATTGCCAGGTCTTTCTTTATACACTGCACCAATGCAACTTGCTGGATGGCAAGTTGGGATAGCCGCTGGAATTGGGCTGTTATTATCAATCCCGCTTATTTTTTTAAGTGGGTACGAAGTGAGAGAAGATGGTCAAATTTATGCGAAGAAAAGTATTGCCTTTATTGCGACTTTTTTAGTTATTGTTCTCTTACGTGCTTATTTTAGACGACATTTACAAGGATTAGATCCAAAATCAATCGGTATTCTTTTCTACACTCTTGCAGTTTGTTATATAGTACCTTGGCGTATTGGGTGCTATATGAAATTTCGTAAAGTATATACAGAGAAAGAAGAGATTACAATGTCATTTTGATACAATTTCAACACTCGTTGGTTATGCATGGCAGGGTTTGGTTCTGCGTTCGGTCCAGCTATTTTACTAAGTCTTTATTGGAAGCGAACGACAAAATGGGGTGTACTTGCAGGGATGATTGGCGGTGCTGTAGTAGTCATCACATGGGTACAAATCCCAAGTTTAAAAGCAATGATGTATGAAATGGTACCAGGTTTTTCATTCCGTTTATTAGCTGTGATTACTGTCAGCTTATTAACAAAAGCACCTACGAAAGCAGTTTATCGTGAATTTAATGAGATGGAAGCTGTACTTGAACAAGAAACAAAATGATTAGATTACAAAAAAGAGTAAACGGCATATGCCATTTACTCTTTTTCTGTTTCATTATTATGCCCAGATGGAGAAATTGGTAGTTGAATATTCACGATTGTTCCTTTGTTTAGTTCACTTGAAATTGTCAGTTTCCCATGATGTTCCTCGATTATTTTATAACACATCATTAAACCGAGGCCGGTTCCTTTTTCTTTTAAACTATAAAAAGGTTCGCCTAAACGGGAAATACGGTCTTCTGGAATGCCACATCCTTCATCTATAATACGAATTAGAACAAGGTTATCCTCCAAAGGTTTTGTTTGAATGAATATATTTCCTCCATTTGGCATTGCTTCAATCGCATTTTTAAAAATATTAATAAAAACTTGTTTTAATTGATTACCATCACATTGAATATTAGGCATTGTATCAAAATGATCCATAATAATATGTACACCATGCATAACGGCGGTAGGTAAAATAAATGTTACCACTTCTTCAATTAATGTTTGAATATTGCATGATTGAATGGATAATACTTGAGGTTTAGACATCGCCATAAATTGACTTGTAATGGACTCCATCTGTGAAATTTCACTTAGCATAACGTCTACATACCATTTGTTTTGTTCGTTTATTTCGGGCTGCAATAAAGTTAAAAATCCTTTTAAAGAAGTTAATGGATTTCTAATTTCATGAGCAATTCCAGCTGTCAGTTGTCCGACTACTGCAAGTTTTTCTGATTTACGTAATAATTTTTCAGTTTCCTTTAGTTCTGTAATATCCCTACCCATTACAATTAGTCCTTTTCGTGAGCCATCAGAATGAAAGAGTGGGACTTTAGAAATATTTAAAATTAAGTTAGAATCGCTTCCATGTATAATAAATTCTTCTCCGTGGATGGTTTGCCCTCTTTGCCATGCAAGTTCATCTATTTCTTCACAATGTAAAAAAGCTTCTCGATATGCTTCATTATATTGAATAAGCTCACTATCTTTTTTTCCGTGGTAAGGGACATTATGAAAATTAAAACAAGTAAGAGCGTAGTCATTCGCTTCAAGCCAGCGTCCTTCATGGTCTTTAAAGATGACAAAAGCGGGCATTGAATTCATCAATGTACGTAAGCGTTTTTCGCTATCTTTTAGTATTTTTTCGATTCTTTCTGACTTTGCGAGTGGTTTCATAATCGCATATACACCAGTAAGGCGGTTTTGAACAAAAATAGGGACTAACTTAGTTACTACATCAATCAAATAGCCTTCTTTATGATAGATAGAAACCATGTATTCTTCTTGATTATCAGCTGTAGTATTTCTTATGTATTGGAAGACTTGATCAGAAATATGAGCTTCTAAAATAGAGGTAATTGGTTTTCTTTCTAATTCTTCTGAAGTATATCCTAATATTTTTTCTGCAGAGGGGTTGATATGTAAAATAACTCCTTCTAAATTTAATGAAATGATACTATCAGGATTATGCTCAAATAGAGATGCATACATTTCTGCTAAAGAACGATTTTGTATATGATTTCGCATACGGTCAGATATGTTGGGCTGACGACGTTTTTGAATAGATGAATATTTTTTCCGATTCATAACTTTGCCTCCGTGCAACTAGCATCTAAAACAGATTAACCTATTATAAATATAATATAGGAACATTGTCCATTGCTATAAAAAATAAAGTTAACGGAATAGAGTGTGTATTCTTTCTTTTTTGAAAAGGGTTCTATTATACTTTTTTTATAAGAAGTGATGATAAAAGATTCTTATAGAGTTGCATTCAATTTATGTAAGTTATTTTTAGAGTGTTGTGTAATACAATAGAACTAGAAAAGGGGGAGAAGATATGGCGAGTTATATTAAAGGAATTGATCACGTACAAGTAGCTGCACCTGTAGGCTGTGAAGAAGAGGCAAGGGAGTTTTATGGAAATAAAATTGGTATGGAAGAGATTCCAAAGCCAGAAGAATTAAAAAAGCGTGGTGGTTGTTGGTTTCGGTGTGGAAATCAAGAAATCCATATAGGAGTCGAACAAAATTTTTTACCAGCGAAAAAGGCGCATCCAGCTTTTTATGTTATTAAAATTAATGAATTTAAACAAAAATTAATAAATCAAGGTATTGAAGTGATAGATGATCATGCGCGTCCAGATGTTATTAGATTTTATGTGTCAGATCCATTTGGAAATAGAATAGAATTCATGGAAAATAAAAACTAGGTGGAATCCCACCTAGTTTTTAAACTTTTCTAAACAAACCTAATACTTCAACGGTTTCTGTAATATTCACGAACGCATGGGGATCAATTTCAGAAATAGTGAGTTTCATACTTGCTAATTCCTCACGTGAAACAACAGTCATGAGTACACGCTTTTTTTCACTTGAATAGGCACCTTCGCCATCAAGAAGTGTAATTCCACGTACCACAGTTGAAAGTAGTTTCTTTTTCATTTCTTCGGCCTGATTTGTTACAATCATAAGTGTAACTTTACGATGCTTCGTATGAACGGCATCAATTACTTTACCAGTTACATAAATTGAAAGTAAACTTGTTAATGCTACATCCCAATCGAAGAAAAATCCTGCAATGACAACAACGACCGTATTTAAAAGAATAAGGAAGCCGCCAAGTTTAATATCTTTTTTCCGAGATAGTAGCATACCGATAATATCAAATCCACCTGTTGAACCGTGGCAGTTAAAGACAAGACCAATTCCCGCTCCAGCAATTACGCCTCCAAATACAGAAGATAAAAGTGGATCTGTTGCCACGACTTGTACTGGAATCCAGTATAGTGCGACTGATAATACAACTACAGAGACAACTGTATTAAAAATTACTTTTTTTCCAAGACCTATGTATCCTAAAATAAGGATAGGTAAGTTCAATGCGAAGTTAATAATTCCTGTGTTTACAGGGGTTACAATTCCTAAGATAATAGCAATTCCGCCAATTCCACTACTTAAAATTTTGTGGGGGATAAGGAAAAGATTAAAGGCAATTGCAATAATAATAGAACCAATAATAACACCAAGAAATCTGACCATCTTTTTCCCGTCCTTCACTAAAAAAATCATATTATTTCAAGATTATATATGAAGTTGAAAGTTTTAGGGAAAAACAGTTTATTTCGGAAAATTAGATTAATCAAAATAATTTGAGTATTTAATGATTTGTTGGGGGTGTATAGAAATGAAGATTACAACGTATCAACAAAAGAGTCCTTTGAAAGAAGAGTGTGAAGACTCATTTTTTTGTAATGAGGACATTATGATTTATGGTGTATGTGATGGTGCAACACCACTCGTTCCGTTTCGTGATGAGAAAGGACATAATGGAGCATATATTGCGTCTCATTTATTTGCAAGTTATTTTTCTTCTTTAAAAGATAAAAGTAGTTTACAAATGGAGATTGCACGAGCGAACGAAGCATTACAGGAGAAGATGATAGATTACAAAGTTGATACTAGAAAGAAAGAACATTTATGGTGTACATGTATTGCAGCGGTTCGAATAGATAGGGAAAGTATGGAATACGCGCAGTTAGGAGATTGTATGATTGTTGTAATACTTCAAAATGGAAAGATGGAAGTATTAACGAGAGATACGGTAAAAGGAATTAGTGAACGTGCAAAGAAGAAAAGAGAAGCAGATCGAAAAAAAGGTTTCGTTGTACCTGAGGAGCATGTTTTTCAGAACATTCGAGAACAGTTGAAATATAATCGTTATCTTGCGAATATGCTGAATGGCTATTCAGTAGCAAATGGTATGAAAGAAGCGATGAAATGGCTACAACATGGGATATTGCCGTTAGCTGAAGTGAGAGGGATATTTATTTGTTCAGATGGATTGTTTCATCCAGATTGGTCGCTTGAACAAGTTGTCGACTATATAAGAAGTCATAGTATAAAGGAGTACGTGTCAGTAATTGAGGCGTTAGAAGAAGAAAAAAGGATTCGACCAGATGATAAAACAATGATTATGATTGATTTATAAAAGGGGGGAGGCTTCATATGAAAATTGAACATGTAAATTTAGTATTTCAAGACGAATTGATTCCTTTAGAAAGTGTAAATAAATTGATTATCCATCATACGGCAGAAGATGGATGGGATGTGTATAAAACACATGAGTTTCACCAAAAAGTAAGAGGCTGGAGTGGAATTGGATATAATTACTTTATTGAGGAAGATGGAACGGTATGTGAAGGTCGTGGTTTACATGTTGGAGCTCATGCAAAAGGACATAATAGCGATACAATTGGAATTTGTATGACAGGGAATTTTGATAAATACGATCCTACTTCTGCACAAATGAATTCATTGTATTCTTTATGTAAGGTATTCATGAGGCAATTCTCTATAAGTAAAGAAAATATACTTGGTCATCGTGAATTAGAAGGAGTTACAAAAACTTGCCCTGGAAATCGTTTTTGTATGGTAGAGTTAAGAAAAGCACTATCTTAAATATAGGGGAGTAAATAATTATGATGAACGTAAAAATACCAGTTGAAAAGAAAGAGGAACTTGTAGCGCAAATTCAACAGTTTTTCGCTGAAGAAGATTTAGATGAAATCGGACGTTTTCAAGCAGAACGCTTAATAGAAGAAATGATAAAGCTAGTTGGACCATATGCATACAATCAAGCAATTGGAGATGCAAGAAAACTTATTACTGAGAAATTATCTAATATTGAAGAAGATTTGTATGTGTTAGAGAAGAGTGAAGGGAAATAAAAAGAGCCGAAAGGCTCTTTTTATTTATCTTGTTTATGCTCCTTATATTCATGTACTTTCTCTTTTACATTACCAACGGTACTTGTTGTATTGCCTTTTATTTTATCCCATTTTCCTTCAGCTTGTAATTTTTTATTATCGGTTACTTTCCCGACAACTTCTTTTACCTCGCCTTTTACTTTATCGATAGCACCTTCTACTTTTTCTATTAAACCATGATCATGTTTATTCATACATTTCTCCTCCTTGTAGTTTGATTAGAATGAACTTTTCATATTGCAAGTTGAATGATGTATCTATTATTAGAGTAAAAGAACTGGTTTAAATATTCAAACGATTACCGTCATAGAAAGGTAGTTGTCATAAAATGTATATATTTGTAATGAGGAGAAAAAGAAAGGTAATTATATGTCTTTCTGAGTCCATATAGATTTTGTATAAGCAATTTTCATACTAGCACGCTCCATATTATTTTGACTGCTACTGCCAAAACGAGCTTGACCGACTATGAAATTGCAATTTGACTTAATAGCTGTCTCAATCCGTTTTTGAATTAATGCAGTATGACAGCCGCGTTTTTGAAATTTTGGTAAAGTGGCAGAGGCAGCAAGTGAGGCCATACCTTTATTCATATAAAGTACACCTATGCCAGCAGGAATATTTTGGATCTCAGCTACGAAAAAATGCCATCCTGATTGATTGTAAAGAATTTCATTATTTTGGCGAACACCATCTTTTGTAAAGGATGGCATATTAAATCCGCGAACATAAATGTCTGCAAAAATATCAAATTCATGTTCTTTCAGTCTTCGAATTGAAAATTCTGGAGAAAGAGGAGTGAATTTGAATTTCGGTAAGCCGTATAAACTAGTATGAAAGCTGGATTGATAAAATCCTTTTTCTGATAAATATCGGAATAATTCAGGATTTGCGTGAGCTGGTGTAATTTCAAAGCGACAAGGAATTTCTAATGAATGATAATAAGAGATGATTTCACCGATTTCATCTGTATTTGTAAATGTAATACCCTTTACTGTATTAAAGGTAGGACCCGCAATTACTTTTGAAGAAAATGCAGTAGCATTTCCGAATCTTTCTATTTGTATTTGCATTGGATTCCCAGGGATTGTTTGTAAGACTGTTAATCTAGATAATAACATATCAATTTCTGCGCTTTCGATGTCTTTAGCTGTATCGAGTGTCATAATAGTACTCATAAAATTCCTCCATCAATAAATGTAATACATAGTACATATACGATTTTTTATGCTAGGATTCCTGTTGTAATTTAAGAGAATAAGAAGATTTTTGGAAGGGAAATGGAAGTGCGTCGTCGAAGGGAGTAGAAACAGATTAAAGGTGGTGCTTTCATGAAAAAGCAAGACGTGCAGACATGCTCTTATTGTGGTTCTCATAATATAGGAGAAGGTGAGTTTGTCGGATATGCACAAATACGGAAAAAGGAGACAATGTTTACATCATCCCCGGTAGATGCTTACATTTGTACAGATTGTGGCAGTATACTTTTGTTAAAGGTACGAAACTATCAAAAGTTTAAACAGAAACCGTTATGATGATTGAAAAATGGTTATATCCAAACTTGTTTATGAATCATCTTATATTAAGGAAATTGATATAAGTGATGTTTTACATATATACGAATATGATTTAGGTAAAGAATTGGCAGCTTATATTGCATAGGGGTACATATATCGCTGGGTGAAACGAAAAATAGAGAAGGTTTATAAAAATGTTACGCTGTTTTCCCCTTGGATAATCTTTGTCTAAGGGTCTCTCTTTTTTTAATGAAAGGACAGTTAAAGCTATTATTAAGAGCAACTGTTTTCGGTATTGTTATACTTTAGTATTAGAAAAAAATAATGTGTATTGTGAAGTCAAAATATAGGGTGGAAACACCCTACATAACATAATCGCAACCGTAAGTTGACAAAATACAACTGTAGGAAGATAGAGATAGGAGTAATGTTTACGTACAATTTAGTTAAGAAAACAAAGGAGGATATATAGATGGGATTTGGTGAGAAATTTTTTAAATTAAGAAAAGAAAAAGGTCTTTCTCAAGAAGCATTAGCTGAGAAATTAAACACGACAAGATAGGCAATTGGTAAATGGGAAAATGGTCAAGGGTTTCCTGAAACTGAAAAACTATTAATGATTGGAAATGTATTTGAAGTATCTCTAGATTATTTATTAAAGGATACTGCTGAGCAAAGTAATGAAAATGAACATACTTATTACGCAAGTAAGGAAATGGCAGAAGGGTATGTAGTGTATGGACAAAAAATTTCTAAATATATCGCTTTAGGATTTAGTTTGCTTATTTTATCTACTATACCGTATTTGATTTTTAAGCAAGATCCAACAATGTCTACATTTCTTGTTATTATTATTGCTGTTCTTGGAATTGGAACTATTATGGTACCTGCAACTATAGAAGAGAGTCGATATAATGTACTAAAAAAAGAAGCACTACTATTTGATCAAAACTTTCTAAAAGAATTGACAAAAAGGTATGAAACTATTAAAAAGAAGTATGCTGTAGTAATGATCGTTGGATTTTGTTTCATAGCAGCGGGAGCAATACCATTTTTGTTTGAGAAAAAGCGTATCACTTCAGGAGAGTTAGTACAGTACTATCCGTACTGTGTTGTTCTTATTGCTATCGGTTTCTATCTTTTTATTCGTGTGTTAGGAGTGTTAGAAACGTATAGACTTTTGGTTGAAAATGAAGAATATAGTAATCGTTTCATTTTTAAACTAAAAAAGAAAGTGAGAAAAAAGGTAGATAGTTTTTAGATAGGAGAGAAACATGTTTTGAATGAGTTGTGTTCAGAGCATGTTTTTTATTTTTATATAAAGTATGTATTGAATGAAATTGTATTTTCTGAATTATTTCCAAAGAAATAATTCAGAAAATACAGAAAAATATCGTAATTATTTGTAGGATTCTGTTATAATATACAGAAATGAAAACGCTTTAAAGGAGGCTGTAAACAATATGATGATGAATGTACCGCTAACAATTAGTTCTATGATGGAAAGGGCAGAAAAACTATTCCCGAAGAAAGAAATCATTTCACGGACACATGATACAGTTACGACGTTAACGTATAAACAGTTAGGAGAAAGGGCAAGAAGACTGTCAAGTGCGTTAAAAAAACTTGGGATTAAAGAAGGCGAGCGCATAGGAACGTTAGCGTGGAATCATCATCGACATGTAGAAGCATATTTTGCTATTCCAGGTATTGCTTCAGTTTTGCACACAATTAATATTCGTTTATCTCCTCAACATATTTCTTACATTATTCAGCATGCAGAAGACCGCATTTTACTTATTGATGAAGACCTTGTACCGCTCATTGAAAATATTCAATCTGAATTATCTACTGTACAGGCTTATATTGTTATGACTGATAAAGATGAACTCCCAAAAACTACACTGGAGCCTGTATACCATTATGAGAAACTTTTAGCAGAAGGTGATCCGGATTTCCAATTTGTAAAAGATATTGATGAAAATACACCAGCTGGTATGTGTTATACGTCAGCAACTACAGGAAATCCAAAAGGTGTTGTTTATACACATCGTAGTACAGTGTTGCACTGTATGGCGCTCGGTTTAGCCGATACAGCAGCTTTATCTGAAAGTGATGCAGCGATGGCTATTGTGCCGATGTTTCATGTGAACGCTTGGGGACTTCCTTTTGCGGCTACTTGGTTTGGGGCAAAACAAGTTCTTCCGGGACCAATGTTTACTCCGAAAATTTTATTAGAAATGATTCAAACTGAAAAAGTGACGTTAGCAGCAGGTGTACCGACAATTTGGCTCGGTGTTTTACAAGAGTTAGAAAATAATAGTTACGATTTATCTAGTATGAAAAGAATACTATGCGGGGGTGCAGCAGCACCGAAAAGTGTTATTAAGGCATTTGAGCAGAAATATAATGTTCCTTTCGTACATGCATATGGCATGACTGAAACAAGTCCACTCGTAACGCTTGCACGTCTAAAAAGTTATGAAACAGATTTATCGTATGAAGAGCAACTTGAGATTCGCTCGAAGCAAGGATATCTTGTCCCTGGTGTAGAGATGAAGGTAGTTGGTGCCGATGGCGAAGTGAAGTGGGATGGTACGGAAATGGGAGAATTATGTTTACGAGCACCATGGATCGCTGCAAGCTATTATAACGATGAGCGTACGGTGGAAGGTTTTCGTGACGGTTGGTTATATACTGGAGATGTCGTTACAGTTGATGAGGAAGGATGCGTAAAGATTGTTGATCGTACGAAGGATGTTATTAAAAGCGGAGGAGAATGGATTTCCTCAGTTGATCTTGAAAATGCTTTAATGGCACATGACGCTATATTTGAAGCAGCTGTCGTTGCAGTGCCTCACCCGCAATGGCAAGAGCGTCCAGTTGCTTGCGTTGTTCAAAAGAAAAATAACGCTGTTACAAAAGAGGAGCTATATGAGTTTTTAAAACCACAGTTTGCAAAGTGGTGGTTACCAGATGATATTGTATTTATGGAGGAAATACCGAAAACATCTGTTGGGAAGTTTTTAAAACAGGCGCTTCGGAAAGAGCTCGAGCATTTGCATAAAGGGGAATGAATTTAAAAAGAATCTTATTTGTAAACTTAATGATATTCAAGGTTGACAAAATACCGACAGGAAGATAATATCTGTAATATGTTATCTTAAATATACTTTTAGTTTACAAACAGGAGAAATAAACATGAATATAAAAAACTTAGTTTTCGTCGCTGTATTTAGTTCTATCATGGGGGTACTGGGATTAATACCTCCGATTGCTCTTTCTATTACACCGGTTCCTATCACATTACAATCGCTTGGTGTTATGCTTGCGGGGGGATTGTTAGGATCTCGTCTTGGTGCATTAAGTCAGCTGATATTTTTACTTATTGTAGGGGCAGGAGCGCCTCTATTAGCGGGTGGACGTGGAGGTCCAGGAGTATTTGTTGGTCCGAGTGCAGGATATTTACTCGGTTATATTGTTGGAGCATTTGTAATTGGTTATTTCATTGAGCGTTTACACAAAGTTTCTATTATAAAAGTATTATGTATTAATATAATTGGTGGTATTTTCGTTGTTTATGTATTTGGTATCATTGTACAAGCTTTCGTAATGGATGTTTCCATATGGGAAACGCTGAAAGTGAGTGTCGTGTTTTTACCAGGTGATTGTATGAAAGTGATTATTGCCGCAATTCTCGTAACAAAATTACATCGTTCATTGAAACATATTAGTACGCCTGCTTTAAAGAATGAGAATTTTTCAAATGCTAGATAAAGAGAAGAAACACGTTACTTGCGTGTTTCTTTTTGTTATTTTGTAAAGAAAGGACGTCTGACATGGGGATTACGAAAGAATATAAAAAGCATGCCTCTTTACAGCCGAATAAAATAGCAATTCAAGAAAATGAAAGAGTTATAACATATAAAGGGTGGTTTGAATCGATTTGTAAAGTAGCAAATTGGTTAAATGAAATAGATGCAAAGAATAAAACAATAGCAATTGTTTTAGAAAATCGTATTGAATTTTTACAAATATTCACAGGGGCTGCAATGGCTGGATGGGTTTGTGTGCCACTGGATATAAAATGGAAACGAGAGGAACTTAAGGAGAGAATAGCGCTCAGTAACCCGGATATTATTGTTACCGAACAGTATAGGTTAAATGATATATCAGGGAAAGAAGGAAAAGTACTTCCGATTGATGAATGGAAACAAATGATAGGGAATTATCTTCCTACATATCACCCGTTAGAAAGTGTGAAAAATATTCCTTTTTATATGGGATTTACATCAGGATCGACTGGAAAGGCAAAGGCGTTTTTACGTGCGCAACAATCGTGGGTCCATAGTTTTGATTGTAATTTGCATGACTTTCATATGAAAACTACAGATTCTATTTTAATAGCTGGGACACTTGTGCATTCCTTGTTCTTATATGGGGCGATAAGTGCGCTCTATTTAGGACAAACTGTACACGTTATGAGAAAGTTTATTCCAGAGCAAGTGTTATGTAGCTTAGAAACTGAGAATATTTCGGTAATGTACACAGTCCCTACAATGCTTGAGTCTTTGTATAAAGAAAATAAAGTAATAGGGAATGAAATGAAAATTATTTCGTCAGGATCGAAGTGGGAAGCGGAAGCGAAAGAAAAGATAAAGAGTGTATTTCCTTATGCAAAAAAATACGAATTTTATGGTGCATCTGAGCTGAGTTTTGTAACAGCGTTAATCGATGAAGAGAGCGAAAGAAAACCTAATTCAGTAGGGAAACCTTGTCATAATGTACAAGTTCGAATATGTAATAAAGCAGGTGTAGAACTGAAGAGAGGTGAGATAGGAACTGTTTATGTGAAAAGTGATCAGTTTTTTATGGGATATGTATCGGATGGTGTTTTAGTTCCAGGGCTAACCGAAGATGGCTGGATGACAGTGCATGATGTAGGGTATCAAGATGAGGAAGCCTTTATATATATAGTTGGTAGAGAAAAAAATATGATTCTATTTGGAGGAATTAATATTTACCCAGAAGAAATAGAAAGTTTGTTATATACTCATCCGGCAGTTGAAGAAATCGTGGTTGTTGGTATAAAAGATAGTTATTGGGGTGAAAAGCCTGTCGCTATCGTAAAAGGAAGTGCTACAAAGCAACAATTAAAGAGCTTTTGCTTACAACGATTATCATCTTTTAAAATCCCTAAAGATTGGTATTTTGTAGATGAAATACCTTATACAAGTAGCGGGAAGATAGCTCGCATTGCAGCAAAAAGTATTATTGAAAATCAGGAGAAGATATATGAATAGAGCGGTTATTGTAGAAGTGAAAAGGACGCCCATTGGCAAGAAAAATGGGATGTTGAGAGATTATGAAGTTCAGCAATTAGCTGCACCGCTTCTTGCATGTTTGAGTGAAGGAATTGAGCGAGAAATAGATGATGTCATATTAGGGAATGTCGTTGGTCCAGGAGGTAACGTTGCAAGATTATCTGCTTTAGAAGCGGGACTTGGTTATCATATTCCTGGTGTGACGATTGATCGGCAATGCGGCGCTGGCTTAGAAGCAATTCGCACCGCATGTCATCTTATTCAAGGTGGTGCAGGTAATTGTTATATCGCTGGAGGAGTAGAAAGTACGAGTACCTCACTTTTTAAGAATAGAGCACGTTTTTCACCGGATAGCATAGGAAATCCTGATATGGGATTAGCAGCTGAGTATGTTGCAGAGCGGTATAACATAACAAAAGAGATGCAAGATGAATATGCTTGTCTTAGCTATAAACGGACATTACAAGCATTAGAAAAAGAATATATACAAGAAGAGATATTACCTAGTTATTTTAACGGAATACTGGATGAAGCAGTAAAGCGAGAAATGAATTATGAAAGGATGATTAAGAGAACAAAGCCTGTATTTTTACAAAATGGAACGGTAACAGCAGGCAATTCGTGTGGTGTAAATGATGGAGCATGTGCTGTTCTTGTAATGGAAGAAGAACAGGCTCGGGAATTAGGATATAAGCCTGTTCTTCGTTTCGTTCATAGCGCTGTAGTTGGAGTGGACCCAAACCTTCCAGGAACTGGTCCGATATTTGCCATGCAAAAACTGCTGGGAGAAATGAATTTAGTAATAGAAGATATTGATTCTATTGAAATGAATGAAGCGTTCGCTGCTAAAGTTGTCGCATGTGCACAAACGTTACAAATTCCGTATGAAAAGTTAAATGTAAATGGTGGTGCAATTGCACTTGGTCATCCGTACGGTGCGTCTGGAGCTATGCTGGTAGCGCGTTTGTTTTATCAAGCAAGAAGAGAGAATGTGAAATATGTAGTGGCGACATTGGGGATTGGCGGAGGAATAGGGCTTGCTCTATTATTTGAAAAAGTAGAGGGATAGAAATTTAGCTTTCTACTTTTTGGGAACGTAAGAGTTGCTGCCAGGTTGTGATTTAATTTTTTTTAAGCGGAGATAGCATCAGATGAAGTTTTTCATTTGTTAGAGGGGTCTTCGAAAAAAGCACATGTAAAACGATTGTATTCAAATTGAGCTTCCATCTAATGGATTTGATCATAATCCAATTCACGATGTGCAAATGGTACCAGTCTTAGAATTAAGCCGTTATGGTTTCTCAGAAACGTTCATTAAACTGACATATGAAGGGTTTCCTAATGCGGGGAGTTATCAGGGATCAAAACAAATATTGGTTTGTAAAAACATATAAAGGATAGCATAAAGCTATCCTTTATAAAATAGTTTAAACTGTTTTTTGTAAAGAATGAACGAGCTGATTTAAAAACTCGTCCCCAGTTATAATGGCTTTCCCACCACCGCGAGCACTCTTTTGATTCCCACCGCCTTTTCCTTCAATAGAAGGAAGGGCATCTTTTAAAAGTGTATTCATATTGAGTGTCACTGCTTTACCACAAGTAAGGATGCATTGTAGTTTTTCATCGCTTTCAATGACGAAATATGTGATTGCATGTTCTTGTTGTTCTGTAATGATAGCAGATAGTTTTGCGATTTCTTGCATAGAGCGATTTGTAAATACGTTGGACATAAGTATTCCAGCATGTATTTCTTCCGATTGTTGTAATAGTTCATTTGCCTCTACAAATAATAATTTTTCATTCATTGCTTGTACTGCTTTTTCGCTTTCTTTTTGAGATGTAAGAAGCTGTGCTACTTTTGCTGGAATATCGTTTTCACTACTGTTTAATTGCTTCGAAACATCTTTAATAATTTGTTGATGTTGTCCCATTAATTTAAGAGAGCGCCAACCAGCGATAAAGGTTAAGCGTATCCCACCTTTATTGCGTTCCCAACTAAGCACTTGAATAGGACCTACTTCTCCTGTACGTTTCGGGTGTGTTCCACCACAGCCGTTGTAATCATAGTTTTCGATGATTACAACACGTATATCCTCTGACATAGTTGGCTCTTTTCGGAGAGGGAATTTTTTTGCTTCCTCTAAGTTCATCCACTCAATACGGATAGGGTGGTTTTCAAAAACAATTTGATTTGCGATTTGTACTGCCTTTTCGACAGTTTCCGCAGAGAGGTTAGCCGTTTCTAAATCAATTGTTACGATTTCTTTTCCAAGGTGGAACCCAATTGTCGGTATGTTAAAGTGATCCCAAAAAGCAGCAGATAAAATGTGCTGTGCTGCGTGTTGCTGCATATGATCAAAACGGTGTTGCCAATCGATTTGACCTTTTACCTCTTCTGTATGTAATGGTTCTAATATAAAATGACGAATTTCTCCATCTACCTCTTCAACATTGTTTACGAAAACGTCATTTAATGTTCCAATATCATGTGGTTGTCCACCACCTGTCGGATAAAAAGCTGTTTCACTTAAAACAGCAAATAAGTTTCCTTCTGTATCATAATCTTGCTTTATTATTGTAGCTGTAAAGTCTTGCTGATAAGCATCAGTGTAATATAATTTTTGCTTCACTTCTCTTGCCCCTTTCTCATTCACTAGTTTCATTGTAATGTAATCGAAATAAGTTTCCCAATATTTCAGAAGAAAGAAACTATTTTTAGAATTTTCTTGCTATAATAAGAGAAAGAAAATGCGGGGGTGGAATGAAAATGCTATATGAAAACGGTGTAGATAAACTGCTTCGTCTCAACACAAATATTTCCGAATTATATCGAGAATTAAATGAAATGACCCGGATTTTAACGGAATGTAATCGAGAAAGTGTGAAATTTGATCGGTTATATGTAAAAGAATTACTATGGAAAAAAGAAGATGTGATAGTTATGTATGATAAACTACTCGTCCAACTTTGTATTAATGAATGCTTTGATTTAAAAAGTGTAATTACTGGTGAATATAAGTATACATATGAAGAAGTAGAAAGCATAGTTTTGGAATTTAATGAAAAGTATAATGTAGCTATTTTAATTAAAGATGTTTGTAAAGAATTACAGTTTACATATGGAATTGATATGGATATAACGAGAACAGCTCAGGTATAAACATCTCAAGTATAGAAAAAGGAAGCAGGTCCTTTGCTTTCTTTTTTTATGTAGGGAAAGGGAGAGTAGGTTTAAAGATGAAGGGGAAGTTACAACATATTCATCCGCTTGGAATGACCATTATTATAGGGACTTTATTTGCAAGGTTTGCCACTTCAATGAGTATTCCTTTTTTAGCAATTTATTTAACGACTGTTAAAGGGGTATCGGCTGGAATGACTGGTGCTATCATTGGAACAAGTGCACTTGTTGGGGTTTTTGCTAGTTTTATTGGTGGTAATTTATCGGATCGATTTGGTCGGAAATCGATTATGATGTGGTCTATTATCGTTTGGATTTTTGTATTTATAGGATTTTCAGTCGCGGATCATGTTTTAAGTTTCCTCCTATTAAACGCTTTAAATGGCTTATGTCGTTCTTTTTTTGAGCCGACATCAAGAGCCTTATTATCCGATTTAACAAAACCGGAGTATCGTTTACTTGCGTACAATTTACGGTATGGTGCGGTAAATGTCGGGGTAGCCGTCGGTCCACTTGTTGGATTACAGCTTGGAAGTGCAAAATCAACAATTCCATTTTTAGTAGCAGCCGGAGTATACATTTTATACACAGTGGTATTATCGTTTCAATTCAAAAAGTATCCACCTGGAGAAGAAAAAGGGAATGTAGAAGAGCCTGTTACAATGTTAAAGGCGATTAGCATATTACGGAAAGATATAGTATTTTTAGTTGCTTTAATTGGTATTATTTTGAGCAATAGTGGTTTTTCACATTTGACAACGACGGTATCTCAATATTTTGCAAACGCACATATATTTGAAGATGGGGTAAAGTTATTCTCCTACATGCTAACTGTAAATGCAATTGTCGTAGTAGCCATTCAATACCCTGTTATTCAAATGTGTAAAAGGTATACACCATTAGCATCTATTATTATTGGTACGCTATTTGTGAGTGGGGGATTATTCGGATTCGGAATGGTAGAATCGATATTAGGTGCGGCTATTTGTACAATTATTTTTACAATAGGAGAAGTATTAATGTTTTCAATGACAGACGTATTTATTGACGATATCGCTGCGCCTCATTTGAAAGGGACATATTTTGGGGCTATGGGTTTTTCAGGGATTGGAGGAGTAATTGGGCCGTGGTTTGGCGGGATACTGCTCGATCATTATGGATATCAAAATGGTTTTGTTGTATTTCTTATATTAGCTATTTTTTCAACAGTAGCATTTCCGGTACTTTTCGTTACGAAAAGTTTATTGAAAAAAAGATATATTGAAGATTCCAAAACAGAAATACATGCGAAATAACATAAGACCCAACAAACGTTTAGTTTGTTGGGTCTTAGTTTTGTATTTATATCAATCTTTCATTTGAAAAAAGAACTTTATTTTCATGTTTATTGGCGACTTCGTTTTTGGAAATATGAATGGCTAAAAATCCGTTTTCTAGGCATGCTAACATTTTCTTATAAATAATGCTAGTCGGTAAAGGAATGATTCGTTGTAAGGAAGCGTTGTTATAAAGTATATAAATGTTTAGGCCTGTCTCCATCTTTTTTATGAGTACATTTTGTTCCGTCACATTTGGTACGTCCGTTTCTAAAATATATTCTTGTTCTGTTTCACAAAGGTCAATATGAATATAATTTGGAAAACTAAGGTTGGTATAAGAATCGGAGCAAAATTGATCCATCCATTCTTCGAAACCGTCAACACGAAAAAGACAATTCTTCTTTTTCTTGTCCTTGTCCATGTAGGGCACCCTCCGTAAAATCTCAATTCATACTATGATATGCATGAAGAAAGTAGGGGTGAAAGATAAACAAGAATATAAATGAAAAATGTAATATAAATATCTTATGTGGGAAAGGCAGTGCACGTGCATTGTCTGTTTATTTACATGTCATGATGTGCATGGTTTTTTTGTCGAGAATGATTTCGGTTTTTCACTTTGTGTGATCCGCTTAAAGGTTCTGGTTGTCCAGAAGACTGCCCCTTTTCTGAATTTTGGCGAATAGATTTATTATTGTTTTTTCCCATTGTTAGCTACACCTTCCTTTCATATTTAGAATGAGAGAAGTTTAAAAATTTATACGAGAATGTTTTTAGAAAAAAAGGTAAAGATAAGTGGGACTAACTATTATTGTAGAAAGGGGAAGGTATATGCCGCATCATAAAAATAAACAACAAGCTTTTCAAGCTGCACAGCAAGGAGTTGTTCAAGCGGAAAATATATTCAACAATATTGTGAAAAATGATCCGAATTACGGCCATGATTTAAAAGAGTTACGTCAAGAAGTTCAGGAGGCGTACGAACAGATTCAAAATGCCCTTGAAGTAGCATCAGAAACACAACGTCCACAGCTTGAGCAATATGAAAATAATCTCCAAAACATTTTGCGAGATGTAGGTCAATTAGAAGAGTAAAAGGGGTTGTTGTGAATTCAACAACCTCATTACTCTTAGGACTACTATGCTGAAACGAAAAATTATTCTATCAATTTTTTCTTTAATTTGTGCAGTACATATATTTCAAGTGGACAAAGTGGAAGCGAAAATGTTGCTAAGAAAAGAACTAGAGCCAACTGGTTATGTAACATGGGAAGTACCGAACAATGAAAAAATTATTGCGATTACATTTGATGATGGGCCAGATCCAACATATACACCGCAAGTGTTAAATTTATTACGTCAATATAACGCGGAAGCGACTTTTTTTATGATTGGTTTTCGAGTTCAGCGTAATCCGAATTTAGTACATCAAGTGTTGAAAGAAGGACATGAAATCGGAAATCACACGATGAATCATTTGTATGCAAACAACGCATCTGACGAAAAACTAAAAAGTGATATTTTAGATGGGAAGAAATACTTTAGAAAATGGGTGAAGGAGCCTTTGTTGTTCCGTCCTCCAGGTGGATATATTAATGATGCTGTATTTACAACGGCAAAAGAAGCGGGATATCAAATCGTTCTCTGGTCATGGCATCAAGATCCGCGTGATTGGGCAAACCCAGGAACTGAATCCATCGTGAATCACGTTATAAAAAATGCAAAAAGCGGAGATATTGTATTGTTGCATGACGGAGGAAACGACCGTAGTCAAACGGTGGCGGCGCTAGCAAAAATTTTACCAGAGCTTCAAAAGCAAGGATATCGATTTGTAAAAGTTTCGGAGCTGTTACGCTATAAGCATTAAAAAAATCCCAAAAGGTAATCCTTTTGGGATTTTTCGTTACTGATTCTTTTTTCGTTTTTTATTATTTTGTCGCTGCGCAGGTGTTAAAGGCTCGTTTGCGAATTCTTCATTATATCCAGTTCCTTGCCCTTGTGCAGATGCAGCATTCATACCTGGAATGGCATGGTTTGCTTTTCGTTTACCCATTTTTTCTCACCTCTATAATATATTTTACAGGTTGAATCGTGAGTTGCTTATACTAAGTGTGAACATGAAAGTAGAGTGCTGAAAGAGCGCTTTACTTTATGGTAATAGTATTCATAAGGAACATGAACACTATTCAAATTTAGAAAGATAAAGAAAACTTATGATTATCTATAAGTTTCTTATTATTTACTTATTTAGAAAGTTGTAATAAGATATTATCGTAAGGTATTGAAAAGTTTGTCTACATTTTATATTCAGACAACTCAGTCACGTTTAACAGGGGGGAAACATAATGGTCAAACATAATCCATTTCGATCACGTGCAACATTTGAATTAGATGGAAAGACGTATCATTATTATCAATTGAAAGCGCTTGAAAATGCAGGGGTTGGCAACGTATCTCAATTACCGTATTCCGTTAAAGTTTTACTTGAATCTGTACTTCGTCAAGTTGATGGGCGTGTAATTACAGAAGAGCATGTTACAAATTTAGCGAAGTGGGGAACGAAAGATGTTCAAGATATCGATGTTCCATTCAAACCTTCTCGCGTAATTTTACAAGACTTCACAGGTGTTCCAGCTGTTGTTGATCTGGCTTCACTTCGAAAAGCAATGGCAGACATGGGTGGAGATCCTGACAAAATTAATCCTGAAATTACTGTAGATCTTGTAATTGATCATTCTGTACAGGTTGATAGAGCGGGTACGGCAGACGCGCTTGCATTCAACATGGACTTAGAATTTAAACGTAATGAAGAACGTTATAAATTTTTAAGCTGGGCACAAAAATCATTTGATAACTATCGTGCAGTTCCACCAGCAACAGGTATTGTACACCAAGTAAACCTTGAATATTTAGCTCCAGTCGTTCACGCGGTGAAAAATGCTGAAGGTGAATTAGTTGCATACCCTGATTCATTAGTGGGAACAGACTCTCATACAACAATGATTAACGGTATAGGTGTTCTTGGATGGGGTGTTGGCGGTATTGAGGCGGAAGCAGGAATGCTTGGACAGCCTTCATATTTCCCAGTACCTGAAGTAATCGGTGTGAAATTAACTGGTACACTTCCAAGTGGTACAACAGCAACTGACGTTGCATTAAAAGTAACACAAGTATTACGTCAAAAAGGTGTAGTTGGTAAATTCGTTGAGTTCTTCGGTAATGGACTAAAGAGCATGCCTCTAGCTGACCGTGCAACAATTTCAAATATGGCACCAGAATACGGCGCAACTTGTGGATTCTTCCCAATCGACGATATTTCATTAGAATACTTACGTTTAACAGGTAGAGATGAAGAGCAAATTCGCGTTGTTGAAGAATATTGTAAAGCGAACGGTTTATTCTATACAGCAGACAGTAAAGATCCAATTTACACTGATCTTGTTGAAATTGATTTAAATACAATCGAATCTAACCTTTCTGGACCGAAACGCCCACAAGATTTAATTCCACTTTCAGATATGAAAGATGCGTTCCACAAAGCTGTTGTAGCACCAGTTGGAACACAAGGACTTGGATTTAATGAGCAAGAGTTCGATAAAGAAGTGAAGGTTACATTAGAAGATAAAGAAGTAACGATGAAAACAGGTGCAATTGCAATCGCTGCAATTACAAGCTGTACAAATACATCAAACCCATACGTATTAATTGGGGCAGGTCTAGTTGCGAAGAAAGCAATTGAAAAAGGACTTAAAGTACCTGATTACGTAAAAACATCATTAGCACCAGGATCTAAAGTTGTTACAGAGTACTTAGATAAGTCTGGATTAACAACATATTTAGATCAATTAGGTTTCCAAACAGTTGGTTACGGCTGTACGACTTGTATCGGTAACTCTGGTCCGTTAGCAGAGGAATTAGAAGAAGCAATCGCAGCAAACGATTTATTAGTAACATCTGTTTTATCTGGTAACCGTAACTTTGAAGGTCGTATTCATCCGCTTGTAAAAGCGAACTACTTAGCATCACCACCACTTGTTGTGGCATATGCACTTGCAGGTACTGTTGATATTGACCTGAAAAATGATGAAATCGGTAAAGATGCAAATGGCAATGCTGTTTACTTCAACGACATTTGGCCATCAGCTAAAGAAATTGAAGATGTAGTTCAAAGTGTTGTTACATCTGAACTGTTCAAAAAAGAATATGCGCAAGTATTTAATAGCAATGAGCGTTGGAATGAAATCCAAACTTCAAACGAAGCTTTATATACTTGGGATAATGATTCAACTTATATTCAAAACCCACCATTCTTTGAAGGTTTATCTAAAGAGCCAGGTGAAGTTGAAACGTTATCAGGTTTACGCGTAGTTGGTAAATTTGGTGATTCTGTAACGACAGACCACATTTCACCAGCAGGTTCAATTGGTAAGCATACACCAGCTGGACGCTACTTATTAGAAAACGGCGTACAACCAGTTGACTTTAACTCTTACGGTTCTCGTCGTGGTAACCATGAAGTTATGATGCGTGGTACATTCGCGAATATTCGTATTAAAAACCAAATCGCACCAGGAACAGAAGGCGGATATACAACATATTGGCCAACTGGTGAAGTAACATCTATCTATGATGCTGCTATGAAATATAAAGAAGATGGCACAGGCCTTCTAGTTGTTGCTGGTAAAGACTACGGTATGGGAAGTTCTCGTGACTGGGCTGCGAAAGGTACAAACTTATTAGGTATTAAAGCAGTTATCGCAGAAAGCTTCGAGCGTATTCATCGTAGTAACTTAGTGTTAATGGGTGTATTACCACTTCAATTTAAAGATGGCGAAAGTGCTGAGACATTAGGTCTTGTTGGTAACGAGTCATTTGAAATTCAAATTGACAAAACAGTTAGACCACGCGATCTTGTAAAAGTAGTTGCAATCGATTCGGAAGGCAACGAAAAACAATTTGAAGTAGTAGCTCGTTTCGATAGTGAAGTTGAAATTGACTACTACCGTCACGGTGGTATTTTACAAATGGTTCTTCGTGAGAAAATTGAAGAATCTAAAGTATCAAACTAAATGACTAAATGAGTTGTGAAATAGAAATGAGGAAGCTGACAAATGTTAGCTTCCTCATTTAATGTACAGAGGAAAGGGATGAAACCAAAATGGTTTCATCCCTTTTCTTTTATTATGAAAACTGGAGGAATAATAATGAATGAGTATAAAAGAATTCTATTACCGTTGTTACAAGAAAAGGTATTGCTTATTACTGCGTTATATAACGGGATTTTTGCTGCTGTAATGAATTTATCTAGAACGTTGTTAATGGGTGTAATTGTGGACCGGCTTATTCAGGGGAGTTTAAAGGAAGTGTATATATGCGTTTCCTTATTTGTGGCAAGTAGATTTATGGCATGGACGAATACGCTTTTGTTTGACTATATAAGTGCAAAGACGAGCCAACGTATATTACAAACAAAACGTATGGAATTGTTACGTCACTTTTTATCATTGCCATTTGAAGAGAGTGAGAGGGTGAAACAAGGAGAGTTAGAAACATTAGTCGTCTCTGATATACCAAATTGGGTCAAGTTATATGGATCTACACTAGTGGAATACATTCATGCTATTGCGCAATTTATTGGAGCATTAATAGCTTTTCGACATATTGATACACAGTTTATATGGTGGGTTATTCCATTTTTAATTTTGAGCGCGATTATTCCAATGTTTATGACGAAGAAGACAAGAAAACTAGCAAGTATAGCTCAAAAAAATCATTCAAGTGTTGTAGAAACGATATCTCAATTTGTAAAAGGGATTCAAGATTTAAGAAGTTTGGGAAAAGAAAAATGGTGAAGAGTTTTCTGGGGGAGAAAGGAAACGTCTTGCGTTATGGAGAGCAATTGTACCGAATCCTAACTTTATTGTTTTAGATGAACCAACGGCAGGATTAGACCCGAGTAATCAACATATTGTTTGGAATATGATTGAAGGTCTAGGAAGAAACGCAACGAGAGTTGTAACGACGCATGATATAGAGAAGGCGATGATAGCAGACCGTGTTATCGTAATGAAAAAAGGTGTTATCGTGCAATGTGGAACACCTCACGAGCTAGTAAGTCGAAATTCTTTATTTCATGAAATGCATATATAAGGAATGTTTATTGAGCTTTATTTAATTGATATTCATATGCTTCAGGATTTTCAGTATTAAACTCTTTTACGTAAAGTAACTTTATTAGTATCTGGATTCTTTTTGAATATTTTTATAGAGTAAAGCACTGAAAAGAATAGAGAGCAAAGGTAAAGTTACGAAAATAAAAGTAAAGGGGTGAATGAGTAATTGTAATATAAATATCACTTCATTAATATATTTAGTCGACTTTCTTGGAATTGAAAACTCATTTCTAATTAAATGATAAAATGGTGAAAATTTCATTTAATCGTCAAATATTCTAACTATTTTGAATGTGAATATTTCCAAGCATGTCCGTATAAGCTAAAATAAGGTATAAATATGATTTTTATTTTAATGGATGATGGCAGAACAAGATAAACAAGTAAGGATGATGTATATGTGGCGAAAGCTTACCATTATTGTAGTGTTACTTTGTTTAGCTGGATATGCAGCGTATGAACAATTCGGTAAAAATGACAAGCAAGTAATAGAAGATCAGGCGAAAAGTGAAGCTGCAATGAAAGAGGTAATTGCAAAGAATGGGATTGAAGTAGGGAAGGTTGCACCCAATTTTGAGTTAACAAAATTGGATGGAACTAAGGTAAAGTTATCGGATTTAAAGGGTAAGACAGTTATTTTAAATTTTTGGGCAACGTGGTGTGGGCCTTGTCAGCAAGAAATGCCTGATATGGAGGCTTTCTACAAAAAACATAAAGATAATGTAGAAATTTTGGCTGTCAATTATACACCTTCTGAAGGTGGAAATGGGGAAGAGAAAATAAATAAATTTGTGAAGGAAAAAGGGGTTACTTTCCCAATTTTATTGGATAAGGAGATAAATGTAACAACGACATATAAAGTAATTACCATTCCAACTTCCTATTTTATTGATACAAAAGGTGTCATTCAAGATAAGTTCATTGGTCCAATGACACAAAAAGAGATGGAGAAACGAGTAGCAAGGCTAAAATAAAAGGAAGAAGGCAGAGATACGTAACCGCTATCTCTGCCTTTTCTTTTTCATGGGATAGATTGTTCATGATATGATAAAAGAAATCTGAACGACAATAATAGATTGAGGAGTGTATGTTGTGGAATATGTATCCTTACCAGAAGATTACATTGTAATTGATTTTGAAACAACAGGATTTAATCCGTATAATGACAGAATTATCCAAGTGGCAGCAGTGAAATATCAGAACCATGAATTGGTTGATCAATTTGTTTCATTTGTAAATCCAGAGCGCCCAATTCCAGGCCGAATTACAAGTTTAACAGGTATTACAAATTATCGTGTTTCAGACGCACCAACAATTCAAGAAGTATTGCCGTTATTTTTAGCTTTTATAGGCCAAAATACTATTATTGCACATAATGCTTCTTTTGATATGCGTTTTTTAAAGAGCAATGTAAATATGCTTAGATTACCAGATCCTAAAAATAAAGTTATTGATACCGTGTTTTTGGCAAAAAAATATATGAAACATGCTCCTAATCATAAGCTTGAAACTTTAAAGCGAATGCTTGGAATTCGTTTAAGTTCTCATAATGCACTTGACGATTGTATTACATGTGCAGCAGTTTATCGAAAATGTGCAGCGATTGAAGAAGAAGGAAAAAAGAAAGTGAAGAAAAAATTGCTAGATGAAATAGCGATATATGAAGCGATAAAGGAAATGCTTGTGAAAAACAATCGTGATATAGAATGGATTCGCTATGTGAATGTTGGAAGTTATTTAGATATAAAAGCTTTTTATCCAATTGTAAGGTTGAAGGTAAAGGGAAGGAAAAAATATGTGTTAACAGAAAAAACGGAAGAAGAAGTAAGTGAAATATGCACGAATTTAACATGTGAGCCTGCTTTGAAAGGTGAAATAGGTGTCACAAGAATTATGATTGACAGCTTAGAGGAGTTTATAAAGTTGGAAAGTTATATTGTGAATGAGTACGATTTGGTGTTGCAAGCACTGAATGAGTATAAAGAGAACAAAGCGAATGCAGATGAAGAAATAAATAAATATTTAAGTATTATGAATTGAATATAGTAAATCCCATGCACAGACGTTATGCATGGGGTTTTTTTAATGTTGATGTACCAAAACATAAAATTTTCTCACAAATCTGATTAAAGAGTTTTTCATTTGCTTATACTACATAGTAAGAAAGCGAAGGAGAAAGGGTGAGCAACATGAGAAGAAATCGCCGGAAATCGTTTGAAGAACTTGTTAAGGAAAACAAGCAGCAATTATTAGGTGATCGCGAAGCAATCGATCGAATTGAAGAACGTATTGAAAAGCGCTATGAAATGCAACTTTTTAAGCAAGCTGAATAATTCTTATCGCTAGTATGATACTAGTGATAAGGAGGCGATAGTTATGGGTAATCCAAAAAAGAATTCAAAAGACTTTGCACCAAATCAAATTGGAACGCAATCGAAAAAAGCTGGTGGAAATAAAGGGAAGCAAATGCAAGACCAAACTGGAAAGCAACCAATAGTTGATAACGGTTAAAGAAAAGGAGAATGTTTCATTCTCCTTTTTTCAGGCTGTGGAGAAAGTCTTCTCCACAGCCTTGTTTTGTGTCTGAACCTCTTTTTATGTGTCAACACTGATAAAAAAGAGGAAAAGGAGAGGTTTTTTATGATGGGTGCATTAAAAAATCATCGTGATGAACGTGTATCAGTTTCTGTAGAAGAATTAGTTCCACAAGACCATTTTCTTCGTGCGATTGAAGCTACAATCAGCTTTGATTTTATTGAAGAGAAGTTACGCCCCTATTACTGTGAAAATAATGGACGTCCTTCTATTCATCCAATCGTTTTATTTAAGATGATGTTTATTGGATATTTTTACGGTATTCGCTCAGAACGTCAACTAGAAAAAGAGATTAAAACCAATATTGCTTACCGTTGGTTTTTAGGATTTTCCCTATCAGATCCAATTCCAAATCATTCTACCATCAGCTGGAATCGCCGTACGCGCTTTATTCATACAAATATATTTGAAGAAATCTTTGATGAAATTGTACGTCAAGCGACGGAACACCGTATGGTGGGAGGACGTGCCTTGATGACAGATTCTACGCACATTAAAGCGAATGCCAATAAAAATAAATTTGTACATAAATTTAAAAAAGAAAAGCCAAAGTTTTATATAGAGGAACTAGAGGCTGCGGTTATGGAAGATCGTGAAGCTCATGAAAAAAAGAATTAAAACCTAGAAAGGAAAGTGATACCCCTACTAAAAAAATTCGTATAAGTACAACTGATCCAGATAGTGGCTTTTTAATGAGGGATGGAAAACCGAACGGTTTTCATTTCTTAGATCATCGTACGACTGATGCGAAGTACAATGTGATTACAGATACCTATATAACGGCTGGAAATGTAGCGGATTCCGAGCCGTATTTAGCACGCCTCCAAGCTCAAATTGATAAATTTGGATTCGAAGTTGAAGCTGTAGCACTTGATGCCGGTTATTTTACAGGTTATATCTGTAAGAAATTATCAGAACAGAATATATTTATGGTGATGGGGTATCGCCGATTTGGAAAACGGAATAAAGAAGTACCAAAAAGTCAATTTAAATATGAAGAAGAAACAGACGTATTTGCCTGTCCAATGGGATGTATTTTAGAATATGCGACAACGGATCGAGAAGGATACCGTCAATATAAATCTAATCCAACAGATTGTGCCGTTTGTCCATTGCGTGATAAATGTTTCTCAGAGAAACAAAAACAAAAAGTCATTACGCATCATATTTGGGAAGAATATAAAGATATCGCAAGAAAAAACAAATTAACAAGTACGGGTAAAAAGCTATATAAAGTACGCTGTTCTACAATTGAGCGGAGTTTTGCGGATGCCAAAGAACTACATGGCTATCGGTATGCCCGGTTTCGAGGGGTGAAGTATGTCCAAATGCAGGCCTATCTCACTGCAGCCTGCCAAAACATGAAAAAAATAGCCCTTCACCTGACCAAAAAGGGTCAGGTGAAGGGCTATTTTTTGTGTTTTTATCATGTATTACTATTTTGTACGAATTTCAGAATTCATACATTCCAGAGTGTAGGAAACCCTAAAGGGTTTCCAAACACTCTGAGAAAAGGAGAATGTTTCATTCTCCTTTTTTATGTATAAATTTGAGGGGATATGGGGAATTTAAGATGGTATGTATATATAATTAGGAGGGAATTACATGCCAAATCCAGACAATCGAAGTGACAATGCTGAAAAATTGCAAGAAATGGTACAAAATACGATTGATAATTTTAATGAGGCAAAAGAAACAGCGGAACTTTCTAATGAAAAAGATCGTGCTGCAATTGAAGCGAAAAACCAAAGACGTTTAGAAAGTATTGATTCATTAAAAAGTGAAATTAAAGATGAATCTTAACAGAGTGTGCAAAAAAGGGCTGACAAAAGTCAGCCCTTTTTTGTAATAGTAAAGTTTTCAACGAGTAAACGCCAATTTTGTGGAAAAGGTAGCCCGATTTTCCAATAGCTAATTCCTCGTATACCTTGTTCTTTCATTAAATTAAATTTACTTTGAACGGATCTTGCATCTTCAAACCAGACTTCATGTTGTACACCATTTTCATCAAAGTAATGAAAATGAGGAGCTTGAGCAGTGAAATCGTAACGAATTGGAACATTATATTTACGAGCAAGTGCAACAGCTGCAACAGAACTAATTGCCTTTGCTGGTGGGTTCCCTTGCTTAAATGGGAGTTTCCAGTCAAATCCGTATAAATTTTGCCCCATCATAATTTTTTGCGGTGGCATTTGTGATTTTGCATATTGGATTACTTGTTTTACAGGACCGATTGGGGAAATTGCCATCGGTGGTCCACCTTGCCACCCCCAGTCGTATGTCATAATGACAACAAAATCAACGATTTGTCCTTGCGCTTTGTAATCATGTGCTTCAAAAAACTTTCCTTTCTGTTTCGAGCTGGTTTTCGGTACAAGTGTTGTACTTAATGTATACCCTTCAGGTAATCTTGTTTTTACATTTCGTAAAAAACGATTGTATGCCTCGCGATCTTCAGGGGCAACGTTTTCGAAATCAAAATGAATATCACGCATGCCATACTTTTCAGCTGTTTGTAAAATATTTGTGATGAATTTGTTTTGGATGGTCGCATTTCGTAATAAGATAGAAGCTAATTCAGCACTAAAGTTGCCATTTTCAATATTTGTAATAACGAGCATAGGAATAGTCTTACCTTGCGTCGCAATTTCTGCAATTCTAGCTGTATCAGTTGGTTCTTTTAAAGTGCCATCTCTCTTCGGTTCAAAGCTGAAATAGGCTAAATATGTTAAGTATGGATTGATTGCGCGTGTAGCGCTTACCAAGCTTTCTTTTATTGGTACTGTAGAAGGTTGCAAGTAAGCGATTGATTCGATTGTTCGTTTGGATCCTTGCGGCACGTACAGCTGTTGTCCGACATGAAGAATGGATTTTAATGAAAGATTGTTAACTTTAGCTAGGCTAGCGAGAGGAACATTATAGGTTTGAGAAATACGATAAAGACTGTCACCAGGTTGCACGTAATAATTGTTGCCTCTCGTATTGACGATAAGTGCCTGCCCAACAACAAGTGTTTCAGCTGGATTGAGTCCATTATCTTTTACAATTTCTTCAGGTGTAGTACCATATTTTGATGCTAAGCTATATACACTATCGCCGCTGCGAACGGTTATAATTTGAATCATGTGCTTGCTCCTTTCAATAAAAAGATCCACTGTTTCTATTTTATTTTTGATTTCTCTGTATTATGATTAAATGTATGCAAGGGATCAGAAGTGAAAGAAGGAGATTACGATATGTTTGTAGCAGAACATGAAATTGAGATCCGCTATGCGGAAACAGATCAAATGGGTGTTGTTTACCATTCAAATTATTTAGTATGGCTGGAACTTGGTCGTACGAAATTAATACAAGAATTAGGATTTTCATATATTGAAATGGAGAAAGAAGGAGTAATTTCTCCGGTGTTAGATTTGCAAATTTCATACCGTAAAGCGATGCGTTATGGAGAAAAGGCAATCGTGAAAACATGGATTGATTCAGTGAGTCCGCTTCGTGTTATATACGGATATGAAATTTATAACGGCGATGGTGAACTTTGTATTACAGCAACGACAACGAATATTTGTGCGAAGAAAGAAGGATTCCGTCCTGTATCCTTTAAAAAATTATATCCTGAGTGGTATGCGAAATATGAGGAAATTAAGAAGAAATAAAAAAGCGTGGCGACAGCCACGCTTTTTTATTTTTCGTAATTAAATTGCGGGAAATCATCGCTATCGTTAAATGTAACTAATAAATCATGTCCATCGAAGAACCATTCGTCATCGCCTTCAATAAAGAAGTTAATACCTTCTTCTTGAACTTGAACAGCAGGATGTGCAGGATCATCTTTACGTATGCCTAAAGAAAGCCCTTTTTGCACAGTACTGCAACCACCATATTGTACGAAAAAGCGTAGTGTATCGCCTGATTGTAAGTTTAGTTCATTTTTATACCATTGTGCTGCTTCTTTTGTTACAGAAAGATTCATGTATAGTTCCTCCAAATTATGTTGCTTTTCCTTTTAGTATAGAAAATAACGCAAAAAGACGCTATTAATATGCTTCGCGTTTTCTTTTTGCGTTATGTGGGTCACAATCTTATTTTTGCTTTTTTGAAAAGTTCGCTTTCGGTTCAGTTTTATTTATAATTCGTCCAATATTTGCACGGTGTCTATAAATAACCATACCAGCTAATAAACACATCGCAATAATGAAGATTTTATCCCCGTTAATAATTGATGCGATAACAGCTATAACTGCTGTTACCATAGAAGAAAGTGATACGTATCTCGTCGAAAATAAAAGGGTAAAGAAGACAACAGCTAATATTACAAAAACAACTGGTGAATAGCATAAAAGTACTCCAGCAGAAGTTGCTACTGCTTTTCCCCCACGGAATTTTGCAAAAATCGGATATACATGTCCAAGAACAGCCGCTAATCCAAACCATAGAGGATGAACATCTAATCCAAAAATAAGAGGCAGGCCTGTTGCCAACGTACCCTTTAAAATGTCAGCAATTGTAACGATAAAACCTGCTTTTTTCCCTAGCGTACGGAATGTGTTTGTCCCGCCTAAATTACCGCTTCCATGCTCGCGAATGTCGATTCCATAACCAACTTTTCCAACAACAAGTGCAAATGGAATCGAGCCGAGTAAATAGGCAACGATAAATAAAAGATATGTAATAAGCATAAGTTCAGTCTCCTTTATTCAAATGTGTTGATAAAGGGTAAAAAGAGTTTTTCCCGTATATTGTACCATACATTTGTAAAGAGCACATTTCTTTTTTATAAATGAAAAATTCATTATTTCTTAAAAAAGTTTTCACAGTAATGTTACATTTTTCACAAAACCAATATAACTATATGTAGTATCATTTATAAAAAAGATAACAAGATATTGATGGAGGGTTACAAATGTTGAATCAAAGTGTGTATGGAGAAAAATTAATGGGGATTTTTGGGGCAATTGTCCATGGCAATGAACAAGACTTAATACAAGAAAATGCAAATGTAGATGGACGGTCTCCAATGGGAATGATGGGAACGTTCGCATCTGAGAGTGCAAAATATTATGCGGTAGAAAAGCTTTTATCAGATCAAGTGAAAAAAGCAATGAATCAAAATATATTATATCCACATGATTTAGATTTTTATGCGACAGGTACGACAACTTGTTCACAAATTCCATTAGCGCAAATGCTTGCGGACGGTTTTCATACGGGGCACGGGCATATGAGACAGCCACAAGATATTAAAAGTGCATTAGCTCTTTCTTCTATTATTTTTCAAGCGAATCAAAATATGCAGCATGGTGGTCAATCATTCGCATTGTTTGACATGGATTTATCCCCGTATGTAAGAAAAACTTTTGAGCGAAATAAGAAAAGATTAGCTTCCTATCCGTTAACGAAAGAGCAAATAGAAGAGTTTGCATGGAAGGAAACAGAAAATGATACGTATCAAGCCTGTGAAGCTTTTATCCATAATTCAAATAGTATGCATAGCCGAGGTGGTGGACAAGTTCCGTTTATTTCTATCAATTACGGGACAGATACCTCAAGAGAAGGAAGACTCTTAATTAAGCAATTGTTACGAGCAACGCAAGCTGGACTAGGAAAAGGGGAGACCCCGATTTTCCCAATTCAAATTTTTAAGCTCAAAAAAGGTGTCAACTTTGAGGACAGTGATCCAAACTATGATTTATTTGAATTAGCATTAGAAACGACAGCTGAACGATTATTTCCTAACTTTTCATTTTTAGATGCTCCGTTTAATGCGATGCATTATGACGGTCGCCCTGAAAGTGAAGTATGTTATATGGGATGTCGAACGCGTGTTATGTCTAACATTCATGGTGAAGAAACGGCGATTGGAAGAGGTAACTTATCCTTTACATCGATCAACTTAGTGAAACTCGCGCTAATTAGCAGTTCAAAAGAAGCTTTTTTTGAAGTGTTAAATTATTATGTAGATCTTGGGGTTGAACAATTATTGGAAAGATTTTCCTATCAATGTACAAAAAAGGCAAGAGATTTTCAGTTTTTATATTCACAAGGAGTATGGCGTGGTGGAGAAAAGTTACAACCAGAAGATTCTGTTGCAAATATTTTAAAACAAGGAACGCTAAGTATAGGCTTTATCGGTCTTGCGGAATGTTTAGTAGCTTTAACAGGGAAACACCATGGAGAAGATACAGAATCGTGGAGTCTTGGACGTGAAATCGTTACTTTTATGAGAAGGAAAATGGATGAAGCAACAGAAGAACATAACCTCAACTTTTCGTTAATTGCAACGCCTGCAGAAGGATTGTCAGGGAAGTTTGTGAAAAAAGATCGAGAAGAATTTGGAATAATTAGTGGTGTAACAAATCATAATTATTATACAAATTCATTCCATGTACCCGTATATTACAACATTAAAGTGATTGATAAAATTCGTCTAGAAGGACCGTTTCATGCACTTTGTAATGGTGGACATATTACGTATGTAGAATTAGATGGTGCCGCTGCGTATAATCCAAAAGCGTTAAAACAAATTGTACAAGCGATGGCACAGTTCGGAGTAGGTTACGGTTCCATTAATCATCCAGTCGATCGCTGTAAGTGCTGCGGTTATCATGGGGTGATTGGAAATGAATGTCCAAGTTGCGGGAATGAGGATGAAAATAACATAGAAAGAATTCGTCGTATAACGGGGTATCTCGTAGGAGATATGTCAAAGTGGAATAGTGCGAAGCGTAGTGAAGAAGCGGATCGGGTGAAGCATAAATGAAAGTTATGAACATCATTCATGATAGTGTAGTAGATGGAGAGGGGTTGCGGACAGTTGTGTTTTTTGCGGGCTGTCCGCATCGTTGTATAGGTTGTCATAATCCGAAATCTTGGAATGTTTGTAATGGAATAGAAATGACGGCCCAAGAAATTGTGAAAGAGATTGAAAAAAATTCATTAACTGATGTAACATTTTCAGGTGGAGATCCATTTTTTCAAGCTGCTGAAGTGAAAAAAGTAGCCAAAGCAGTGAAAGATTTGAAAAAAAACTTGTGGATTTACACAGGTTATACGTTAGAAGAGATACAGAGTTCCCAAAATAATGATATGATAGAGTTGTTACATTATGGGGATATTTTGGTCGATGGAAGATTTGAACTCGAAAAGAGAGATTTAACACTTCCATTTCGCGGAAGCTCCAATCAACGTATTATTCGATTGAAAGAGTAAAAAGGCGGGATAGGTCAGATGAATAAAACAGTATTACTTGTTGAAGATGAAAGAAGATTACGTGAAATCGTGAGTGATTATTTTCGTAATGAAGGTTTTGAGGTAATCGAAGCGGAAGATGGAAAACAAGCGTTAGAATTATTTGCTGAACATACAATTGATTTAATTATGTTAGATATTATGTTGCCAGAAATAGATGGTTGGTCCGTTTGTAGACGTATTCGAAAAGAGTCAGCAGTACCAATTATTATGCTGACAGCACGCTCTGATGAAGATGATACATTGCTAGGTTTTGAACTAGGTGCAGATGAATATGTAACGAAACCTTTTAGCCCGAAAGTGTTAGTAGCTCGTGCAAAAACGTTATTAAAACGTGCTGATGGAGCAGTAGGAGTAGCTGAAGAAAACGTGCTTTCTATGGCTGGAATCGACGTGAATCGACTTTCTCGAACGGTATTAGTAGACGAAGAAGAAATTATATTGACACATAAGGAATTTGAACTTCTTGTATATTTAATGGAGAATAAAGGGATTGTGTTATCGCGTCAACATTTATTAGATCAGCTATGGGGATATGATTACTTTGGCGATGATCGAACTGTAGATACGCATATTAAAAAGCTTAGAAATAAGCTAGGCGATAAGGCGAAGCATATTGGAACTGTCATCCGAGTTGGTTATAAGTTTGAAGAATAGTCTTTAAATTACTATGCACTTTAACTTGGAAATATAGCAAATACACACTCTCTTTTGTAGATAGCATGTACAAATTTTTGTTTTTTTGTCTACAATGATGGATAAGAGTATTTTTTTAATTGGATTTCACGATGAGTTCACAAGAAGGACACAAAATGTGACTATACTGAAAATACGAATTCACCAGAGAGGGGAAATAAAATGGGATATTACGACGGACCAAATTTGAATGAAGAGCATAGTGAAACGAAAGAACTGAGGAAATCAGGAAGTAAAAAAGGTTATTTTTTCACAGGTTTAGTGGGAGCTATAGTCGGGGCCGTTTCGATTAGTTTTGCAGCACCTTATATGCCATGGATACAAGATAATGGAGCGGCAGTTTCATCTGTATCTTCTAATTCAAAAGTAGAGGGAACGGTAGTTCCAGTTGTAAATAAAGCAAAAAACGAAACTGATTTACCAGGTATGATTGAAGGCGCAAAAGATGTTGTTGTAGGTGTGATTAATATGCAACAGAGCGTAGATCCATTTGCGATGCAGCAGGCAGGTCAGGAACAAACAGCTGGTACAGGATCAGGTGTCATTTATAAAAAAGCGGGTAATAAAGCATATATCGTAACAAATAACCACGTAGTAGAGGGAGCTAATAAACTTGCTGTAAAACTAAGTGATGGTAAAAAAGTAGATGCCAAATTAGTTGGGAAAGATCCATGGCTAGATTTAGCTGTTGTAGAAATTGATGGATCGAATGTTAGTAAAGTTGCAAGTTTAGGTGACTCAAGTAAAATCCGTACTGGTGAAAAAGCAATTGCAATTGGTAATCCGTTAGGATTTGATGGTAGTGTAACAGAAGGTATCATCAGTAGTAAAGAACGTGAAATTCCAGTGGATATTGACGGAGATAAACGCCCGGATTGGAATGCACAAGTAATTCAAACGGATGCAGCTATTAACCCAGGTAATAGTGGCGGGGCATTATTTAATCAAAATGGTGAAGTAATTGGTATTAATTCAAGTAAAATAGCTCAACAATCAGTAGAGGGAATTGGCTTTGCAATTCCAATTAACATCGCAAAACCAGTCATTGAATCGCTTGAAAAAGATGGAGTAGTGAAACGACCAGCCCTTGGAGTCGGTGTAGTTTCATTAGAAGATGTGCAAGCTTATGCAGTAAATCAATTAAAAGTACCAAAAGAAGTTACAAATGGTGTTGTATTAGGTAAAATCTATCCAATCTCACCAGCAGAAAAAGCTGGTTTAGCGCAATATGATATTGTAGTAGCACTAGATGGTCAAAAAATAGAAAATTCACTTCAATTCCGAAAATATTTATATGAAAAGAAAAAAGTTGGCGAGAAAGTGGAAGTTACATTTTATCGTAACGGTGAAAAAATGACGAAAACAGCTACTTTAGCAGATAATTCAGCTACTAAGAATCAATAAAAGAAAGTCTCTTTCATGTTGAAAGAGACTTTCTTTATCGGATATACTAAAGGAATAGGAGGGATTAAATATGACAATCGAAAACCCAACTCGTACGGAAATTGGTGAAATGCTGAAAGAAAGTAAAACAATCGCGGTTGTTGGATTATCTGACAAGCCAGAACGTACATCATATATGGTTTCAAAAGCAATGCAGGATGCGGGGTATCGTATTATTCCAGTAAATCCAACAGTTGATGAGGTACTTGGAGAAAAGGCTGTTTCTTCACTAAAGGATATTAAAGAACACGTTGATATCGTAAACGTGTTTCGTCGGTCTGAATTTTTAATGGATGTGGCAAAGGAATTTGTAGAGATTGATGCAGATATCTTTTGGGCACAATTAGGAGTACAGGATGAGGATACATATAAGTTTTTAAAAGAACAAGACTATACTGTTATAATGGATCGTTGTATTAAAGTAGAGCATGCGATGACAAGATAGTATAGATTTTAGATATGGAAAGATTGATTCAGCCCTTGCTCTATACATAAGCGGGGCCGATGAACGAGGTGTTCATCATGAGATTTTTTAAAGGCTGTTTTTGGGGATTACTATTAGCTATCCCGTTTTGGATACTTATCATTTGGATAATGATAAAGTTTTGGAATGTGTAATCTTGGAATACATATCCATTTCTCGTTGACAAACGATTATTTTTCTGAAATAGTAGCCTAGAGGAATCCTTGTGAAAAAACAAGGATTTTTCTATTGAAAATGGTATATAAAAGAGATAAGATAACTTGCCAAAAGTATAGGTAAGGCGTTATTCTATAATAGAAACGTATGTTCTGATTTAATTAGGAAAGGGGCAAGGAGTTTGGCGAAGCATCAGTTCCAATATAATGAAGATGCAATTCAAGTGCTTGAAGGACTTGAAGCCGTTCGAAAACGCCCGGGTATGTATATCGGGAGCACGGACAGCCGTGGATTGCATCATTTAGTATACGAAATAGTAGATAACTCCGTTGATGAAGCATTAGCGGGATTTGGCGATGAAATTTCTGTCATCATACATAAAGATAATAGTATTAGCGTTATTGATAAAGGGCGAGGGATGCCTACGGGAATGCATAAGCTTGGCAAGCCAACACCTGAAGTTATTTTAACGGTACTTCATGCTGGTGGTAAGTTTGGTCAAGGTGGTTATAAAACAAGTGGTGGTTTACACGGTGTTGGGGCATCTGTTGTAAATGCCTTATCAGAATGGCTAATTGTAACGATTAAGCGCGATGGAAATGTATATGAACAGCGTTTTGAAAATGGTGGTATTCCTGCAACGACGTTAGAGAAAATTGGGAAAACGAAAGAGTCTGGTACAACAATGCATTTCAAACCAGATCCAACTATTTTCAGTACAACAAATTACAATTATGAAACATTATGTGAGAGATTACGTGAATCTGCATTCTTGTTAAAAGGAATGAAAATCTCTATAAAAGATGAGAGAAATGATTTGGAAGACGTCTTTCATTATGAAACAGGTATTGAAGCGTTCGTTTCATATTTAAATGAGGAAAAAGACTCTATTCACCCAGTTGTATACTTTTCTGGTGAACAAAACGCAATTGAAGCAGAATTAGCGTTTCAATTTAACGATGGCTATTCAGAAAATATTCTCTCATTTGTAAACAACGTACGTACGAAAGATGGCGGAACACATGAAGCTGGATTCAAAACAGCTATGACGCGTGTTTTCAATGAATATGCTCGTAAAGTATCTCTATTAAAAGAAAAAGATAAAAACTTAGAAGGTACAGATATTCGTGAAGGATTAGCTGCCATTGTTTCTGTACGTGTACCGGAAGATTTACTTCAATTTGAAGGTCAAACGAAAGGGAAACTAGGTACAAGTGAAGCACGTTCTTCAATTGATGCAATTGTATCGGAACACTTAGCTTACTTTTTAGAAGAAAATCCGGATGTAGCAACTCTTCTTGCGAAAAAAGCAATTAAAGCAGCACAGGCGCGTGAGGCTGCTCGTAAAGCGAGAGAAGAAGCACGTACTGGTAAGAAGAAAAAACGCTCTGAAGGAACTTTGAGCGGGAAGTTAACACCTGCACAATCACGTAATCCACAGAAAAACGAATTATATTTAGTAGAGGGTGACTCTGCTGGTGGTTCTGCGAAACAAGGACGAGATCGTCGTTTCCAAGCGGTTTTACCGCTACGTGGTAAAGTAATCAATACGGAAAAAGCAAAGCTCGCTGATATTTTTAAGAATGAAGAGATTAATACAATTATTTATGCGATTGGCGGCGGCGTTGGTAATGAATTTGCTGTTGAAGATATTAATTATGATAAGGTTGTTATTATGACTGATGCGGATACGGATGGAGCTCATATTCAAGTGTTATTACTTACGTTCTTCTATCGTTATATGAAACCACTTATCGAAGCTGGTAAGGTATTTATCGCACTTCCACCTTTATATAAAGTAAGTAAAGGAAAAGGGAAAAGCGAAGTGATTGAATATGCATGGTCAGATGAAGAATTAGATGGTGTAACGAAAAAGGTCGGTAAAGGCTATATGTTGCAGCGCTATAAAGGACTTGGCGAAATGAACGCTGATCAGTTATGGGAAACAACGATGAATCCAGAAACACGTACGTTAATTCGTGTGAAAATTGATGATGCAGCAAGAGCTGAGCGCCGAGTTACGACATTGATGGGTGATAAAGTAGAACCACGTCGTAAATGGATTGAACGCAATGTACAGTTTGGCATGCAAGAAGAAGGTAATATTTTAGAAAATGAAATGATTATGGAGACGGAGGTGGAATAACATGCAAGCAGAGAAGTTTCATGACCTCCCGCTTGAAGACGTGTTAGGTGATCGCTTTGCACGTTATAGTAAATATATTATTCAAGATCGTGCTCTTCCAGATGCACGTGACGGTTTAAAACCGGTACAAAGACGTATTTTATATTCCATGTATGTAGAAGGAAATGTACATGATAAAGCGTTCCGTAAATCAGCTAAAACAGTCGGTAACGTTATTGGTAACTACCATCCACATGGTGATTCGTCTGTATACGAGGCAATGGTACGTTTAAGTCAAACTTGGAAAGTACGTAATGTTTTAGTTGAGATGCATGGAAATAACGGTAGTGTTGATGGCGATCCAGCAGCGGCAATGCGTTATACGGAAGCACGCTTATCACCAATCGCATCTGAATTATTACGTGATCTCGATAAAGAAACAGTAGAATTTGTGTCAAACTTTGATGATACAAGCGAAGAGCCTGTCGTACTGCCAGCAATGTTCCCGAATTTACTAGTGAACGGTTCAACCGGGATTTCAGCTGGATATGCAACGGAAATCCCACCGCATCACCTTGGAGAAGTAATCGATGCTACAATGATGCGTATTGATAAGCCGAATAGTACTGTAGATGATTTATTAACAGTTATGAAAGGACCTGATTTTCCGACAGGGGGTATTATTCAAGGGATTGATGGAATTAAAAAAGCGTATGAAACAGGAAAAGGAAAAATTATTATTCGCGGAAAAGCAGAAGTTGAAACGATTCGCGGTGGTAAACAACAAATCGTTATTACAGAAATTCCTTACGAAGTAAATAAGGCAAATCTTGTTAAGAAAATGGATGAATTGCGTCTAGATAAAAAGTTAGATGGAATTGCTGAAGTCCGTGATGAGACAGATCGTACAGGCCTTCGTATCGTTGTGGAATTGAAAAAAGAGGCAAATGCTGAGGGGATTTTAAACTATTTATATAAAAATACCGATTTGCAAATTCCATACAACTTTAATATGGTAGCGATAAACAATCGTCGTCCAACACTTATGACATTACCAAAGATTTTAGATGCATATATCGGGCATCAAAAAGAAGTTGTTACAAGACGTTCTGAATACGAATTAAGAAAAGCAGAGAATCGTCAACATATTGTAGAAGGTTTAATGAAAGCATTATCGATTTTAGATGAAGTGATTGAAACAATTCGTGCATCTAAAGATAAGCGTAATGCGAAAGATAATTTAAGTGCGAAATTTGGATTTACAGAAGCGCAATCAGAAGCAATTGTATCTCTGCAATTATATCGTTTAACAAATACAGATATTACGGCGCTAGAGAAAGAATCGGATGAGCTTCATAAGAAAATTACAGAGTTACAGGCGATTTTACAAAGTGAAAAAAGGCTTCTTCAAGTTATTAAAACAGATTTGAAGAGAGTAAAGAAAACCTATAGTGATAATCGTCGTGCCGTAATTGAAGAGCAAATTGAAGAAATTAAGATTGATGTGGAAGTAATGATTCCACAAGAAGATGTCATCGTTACTGTAACGAAAGAAGGATATGTGAAACGAACTGGCTGGCGTTCACATAATGCATCGAACGGTAAAGACTTCGGTATGAAAGAGGGTGACATCTTACTTGAGCGCTTCGATACAAATACAACAGAAACCATTCTTTTATTTACGAATAAAGGGAACTATATCTATCTTCCTGTATATGAAATGCCAGATATTCGTTGGAAAGATTTAGGGCAACATGTTGCTAATATTGTTTCGCTTGAGCGAGATGAATCGTTAATTTGGGCGACTGTTGTATCGAATTTTGAGGAAGAAAAACGATTTATCGTATTTGTTACACGAAATGGTATGATTAAGAAGACAGAATTAAATCAATATAAAGTTCAGCGTTATTCAAGAGCGTTCGTTGCTGTAAACTTGAAAAAAGATGATGAAGTTGTCGACATATTTGTAACAGATGGAACAAGTGACATTGTTCTTGCTACACATGGTGCATATGCACTTGTTTTTAATGAAGACGAAGTAAGTCCAGTCGGTGTAAGAGCAGCTGGTGTAAAAGCAATTAATTTAAAAGAAGATGACTATGTCGCTTCTGGTAAACCGCTAAATGGTGAAAAAGATCAACTGATTCTCGTTACGCAGCGCGGGGCAGTTAAACGTATTAAAGCATCGGAAATTGAGAAATCAACGAGAGCGAAGCGAGGTCTCGTTATCTTTAAAGAGTTAAAACGTAATCCATACCGCATTGTCGGTATTGAAATTGTTCGAGATGATGAATTAGTTTATATGAAAACAGAGAAACAAATTGTAGAAGAAATCGATCCAAAGGCGTTTCGAAATAAAGACCGGTATAGTAACGGTAGTTTAGTATTAGATGTGAGTGATACTGGTGAAGTAATTGAGACGTGGACGAAGAAAAGACCGGAATAAAGTGAAACTTTAATCAGTGTTTTTTTTCATCCCCCACTGATTATTAGCCCACACCAATCGGACTTTTACGGGCAGTTGATTTCCCACCTTACTTCTTTGCTTTCACTGAGTTTTGAGGTGGGAGTCTTACTACCCTCAAATAACGGGATCAGTGGAGAAGGATCCTTGCTAGTTTAAATTTAGCAAGGATCTTTTTATTTATAAAAAACAAGCTTTTTTACTGGAATTGGGTGTACCTGAGCGGTAAGCTTTTCACTTAACATGTATGTACGAGCAAATTGTTATGGATATGAAAATAATCTTGCTATAATAATAAAATGAAATCGTTCTCATAAATGGAGGGATTATATGAAAAAAATAGGTGTAGGAATTGTAGGATTTGGATTTTCTAGTACAACATTTCACATCCCGTTATTACAAACGATTGGTGGATATGATATTCGTGTCATCGTATCTTCAAAAGAAGAAGTAGTAAAACACACATTACCAAGTGTAGAAGTTGTTAACACAATTGAAGAATTAGTGAAACGAGGGGACATCGATCTTGTCGTTATTACTTCACCAAATACAACTCATTTTCCATATGTAAAAGAGGCGCTCTTACATGGGAAGCACGTTGTTGTGGAAAAGCCTTTCGTTGTTTCGGTAGAAGAAGGAGAAGAACTTATTTCCTTAGCGAAAAAACATAATGTCGCTTTGAGTGTGTACCATAACCGTCGCTTTGATAATGATTTCTTAACGATAAAGAAATTATTAGCGGAAAAAAGAATAGGAAATGTGTATGCATATGAAGCGCATTTTGATCGTTTCCGTCCAAATGTACGTGATCGCTGGAGAGAGAAGAATTTACCAGGATCGGGTATTTTATATGATTTAGGATCGCATTTAATTGATCAAGCATTATTTTTATTTGGTAAACCAGATGCGATTCGTGCAGATGTAATAAAACAACGACCAGGTGCAGAAATTGATGATTACTTCCACATTGTACTTCATTACGGAGTAAAGCGTGTTATTTTACATAGTAGTAGTTATGTGAAACAAGCAGGCCCACACTTTACAGTTCATGGCGATAAAGGTTCTATCGTAAAATACGGTATGGACTCGCAAGAAGAACAACTAAAAGCTGGTATGAAGCCGGGTGAAAGTAGTTACGGAATAGATATTGAGGAGAATTTTGCTGTTTTAGAAACAGAAGACAAGTTAGAACGTATCTCAACAGAAGTCGGCTGTTATGAAATGTATTATAAAGAGATTCGCGATAGTATATTAACTGGTGCAAAACCACCAGTAACAGCAGAAGAAGGCTTGGAAGTTATTAGACTTATTCAATTGGCAATTGAAAGTAGTGAAACTGGTAGAGTCGTTTCATTAAAATAAAAAAGACACGATTTCGTGTCTTTTTTATTTTTTAGGGATAGAAAGACCATAAAAAAACATCGTTACAATATCTTGTATATGCTTTTCACGATCTCCTTCAAGAAGCTGTACACCGAGATCATCGCCTAATTTACTAAACATTTGAATGTATAGTAATATCATTTCCTTTGAGAGGTTCGGATTAATTTCATTTTTTAGTTGCGCTTCTGCTAATATATTTAAAAACCATGGAAGGACTGTTTCGTTTTGATAATTGTAAATGAATTCGCGAAGCTCTTGATCTTTTTGGATGGCTTGCAATAGCATGTCAGGATGAAGTAAGCCGCCGCTCTCCATCTTTCTTACAATCATTTTCTGTAACATTTCATGAAAAGGAATATCTTCAGCTGCTAGCTCTTTATAATATTGAAATTCGGTTGTTGCAAATTCTTGAATGAGCTCTCTAAATAGAGCTTCTTTACTATCGAAATGGTTATAAATTGTAACTTGAGAGACATTTGCTTCTTTCGCGATATCCTCTATTTTTACATCATTAAATCCACGTTCTGAAAATAATATGAATGCGGCATCTTTAATGGCGCGTTTTTTCTTTTTCTTCACTTTTTCAAAGCCGTTCAAAACAATCACCTCAGTTAAAATATACAAGAAATCTTAGGTGAAAACAATAATTTTGAAATATGGTTATAAAAATATTTCAAAAAATTGTTGCGAATGTAAAAGAAGAGGCGTACAATATTTTTGAAATATCAAACATATAATATTTCAAAAAATGAGGTGAGGTTATGATTTCAGTCCAAAATGTCACAAAACAATTTTCAAATGGAAAAGGGTTATTTGATGTTACATTTCAAGTTAAAGAAGGTGAAGTGTTCGGCTATCTAGGACCAAATGGTGCCGGGAAATCAACAACTATTCGCAATTTAATGGGATTTATAAAACCGACAGCTGGTAAAGCAACAATTTTTGGATTAGATTGTTGGGATGAAGCTGCGAAAATTCAAAGGGAAGTTGGATACTTACCGGGAGAAATTTCTTTTATAGAAGGAATGAACGGATTAGAGTTTTTAAAGTTGATGCAAGGAATGCGCGGGTTAAAGGAAACGAAGAGACGTGATGAATTGATAGAGCGTCTGCAATTTGATGTGAAAACACCGATTCGAAAAATGTCTAAAGGAATGAAACAAAAAGTAGGGATTGTTGCTGCGTTTATGCATGATCCAGAAGTACTAATCTTAGATGAACCGACATCTGGATTAGATCCACTTATGCAGCAAACTTTTATAGATTTAATATTGGAAGAAAAGCAAAGAGGAAAAACAATTCTTATGTCCTCACATATTTTCACTGAAATAGAGCGTACATGTGACCGAGTAGCTATTATTAAAGAAGGTAGGCTTGTAACTGTTGAAAACGTTCATGATTTACAAGGAATGAGAAGACAAGTAATAGATGTAACAGTAGCTACGAAAGAAGAATTACAATCTCTTACACAATGTAATTTGCAATTTGAAACTATGAAAGGAAACACAGCTTCCATTATTGTACAAGGGAATTACCAAGTAGTTTTACAAATACTTTCAAAATATAATGTGACATCGCTCCAAACGAGAGCGATGGATTTAGAACATTTATTTATGCATTATTATGATGCGAAAGAAGGGATAAAGCATGAATAAACAACTGTTTTTAGCTAGTTTGAAAGAAACTCAAAAAAGTATATTGAGTTATGCTACTGGTGCAGCTCTTTACTTGTGGTTATTAATCTGGATATTCCCATCAATGGTATCAGCGAAAGGTTTAAATGAATTACTAGGTGCTATGCCTGATAGTGTGAAAAAAATTGTTGGTATGGAAACACCAATTCAAAATGTAATTGATTTTTTAGCTGGTGAGTACTATAGCCTATTGTTTATTATTATTTTAACAATTTTTAGTGTTACAGTTACGACACATTTAATTGCTCGTCATGTAGATAAAGGAGCGATGGCATACTTGCTAGCAACACCTGTATCTAGGATGAAAATTGCAATCACACAAGCTATCATTCTCACATTGGGGCTACTTATCATTATATTTGTTACTTATGTAGCCGGTATATTAGGTGCAGAATGGTTTTTAAAAGATAATAACTTAAATCGAGAATTATTTTTGAAAATAAATGTAGTCGGAGGGCTTGTATTTTTAGTAGTTAGTGCCTATTCATTTTTATTTTCTTGTATATGTAATGATGAACGGAAAGCCCTTAGCTATTCAGCAAGTTTAACAATCGTATTTTACGTATTAGATATGGTAGGGAAATTAAGCGATAAGTTAGAGTGGATGAGAAATATATCATTATTTACGTTGTTTCGTCCGAAAGAAATTGCCGAAGGAACATATAATATATGGCCGGTAAGTATAGGATTAACAGTAGGGGCAATTTGTATTTTTTCAGTAGCGATTGTGGTATTTAGAAAGAGGGATTTGCCGTTATAAATAGTAAGAAGAGAAAGAGTCCATTAATTAAATGGGCTCTATTTCTTGTTGCCTTAGAAAAAGGGAATGCAAAAATTAACAGGTGAAGAGGCGCTTGCTCTCGCTAGAACGCGTCATATTGATAGCGATGCAATGAGGGGACAGCGTCAGCAACTTGTCATTGAAGCAATTTTGACAAAGTTAAAAAGTGTGGGGTCTATTACAAAAATAGAGAAAATGATTGAGGCTATTAATGGTAATTTTAAAACGAATTTAGAATTAGAGGACATGCTATCTTTTTATAAATACAGACTAAACGCGTCAGTTGAGAAAATACAATTGGCCGGGGAAGACCTTTATCTACCGAATGGGAAAAATGGAAAACCAGTTTATTATTATGATCCTGATGCATAACAGCTGCAAAATCTTATTGCTAAACTGCGTGCTCATCTCGGATTGTCTATGAAGTAAGATGTAAAAATAAAATGAATGGGATAAAAGAAAAAAAAGTTGCTGAATTCTGCAACTTTTTTTTCTAAGGAATTAATTATATGAAAGAAGTGTGAAAATGACGGCTAGTTTTTATCCCGCATTAACTGCCCGTAAAATCCCGATTGGTGTGGGCTAATAATCAGTGGGGGAAAAACCTCCACTGATTAAAGTTTCACTTTATGAAATGGAGGTTGAAAAGGTGATAAGGTCTGCGCTGTGCTTCATATTTCTTCAAACATAAGGTGAAGAGGGGGAGAGTGAAAGAATGGTAAACACACATCCCAACATACTAGAGTTAACGGTGATAGGTGTTCCTTCAGAAATCGGAGAAGAAGATGTGAAAGTATATGTTGTTTGTAAAGCTGGTGAAACAGTACTTTATGAAGAAATTATATAGTAGTATCAAGAAAGAATGGCTTATTTTTTGCCCCCACGTTACATACAATATATTGGTGACTTGAACGTATTCAACAATTCAAGCTGAAAGAAGAAGGGATTGGAGAAGCTTGGGAGCGTGAAAAATCAGAACATGTAATGAAAAATAATATTTAAAAAGGGGGATTTTTATGAAAAATGAGCGAGTAGTAACTTGCAATAAAAAAGGAAGTATTGCGGTCGTTACGATTCAAAATCCACCAGTCAACACGTTAAGTTTAGAAGTAGTGCAACAATTAGGAGATGTATTAGAAGAAATAGAGAATGATAATCATATTATTGTCGTAATTATAACTGGTATTGGAGAAAAGGCATTTGTGGCGGGAGGTGATATAAAGGAATTTCCAGATTGGATGGGAAAAGGTGAAAAATATGCCGAGATGAAATCCTTAAAATTACAACAGCCTCTTAATCAAATAGAACATCTCTCTAAACCTACTATAGCTGCTATTAATGGCTTAGCATTAGGCGGTGGATGTGAATTAGCGCTCGCATGTGATTTAAGGGTAATAGAGGAACAAGCAATGATTGGATTACCAGAAATTACATTAGGTTTATTTCCAGGGGCTGGAGGGACACAACGTCTACCTAGATTAATTGGAGAAGGAAAAGCGAAAGAGATGATGTTTACAGGAAAACCTATTACAGCGAAAGAAGCAAAAGAAATTGGTTTGGCTAACTATATTGTGTCAAAAGGTAAGGCGTTAGACAAAGCGGAAGAGATTGCAGAAGAAATAGGTGAATTTTCCCTTCCAGCGCTTTCTTATATGAAGTTAGCAATTCGCGAAGGTGCAGCAGTACCTTTGCGAAAAGGACTTGAAATTGAAGCATGGTACTTTGGAAGAGTATTTCAGACAGAAGATGTAAAAGAAGGAGTAAAGGCATTTATTGAAAAAAGAGTTCCGCATTTTAAAAATGAATAGAAAGTCTACGTAGTTAACGATTAAGTTAGCTACTTTTTTTATGGAATTAAACAGAATTTAGTATGTCATTATAAAATAAATAAGATATACTATTTTAAAATTAAATATAATAGTGTAACATAATGGTAGGGTTGCAACTGAGTAACAAGGGGGCTTTTATCGTGCATACATTTTAGAACTGATTTACATAATTGAAGGAGAAATGAGACAAACAGGGGAGTATGAAAAATGAGAATCGTGAAGAATTTAACATTCCAAGTTATTGTGGCGATTATTTGTGGTATTGCAGTCGGGGCAATTTGGCCCAGTGTAGGACAGCAAATGAAGCCAATTGGTGAAACATTCATCAATATGATTAAAATGGTGATTGCACCAATCATCTTTTTAACAATTGTACTTGGCATTGCTAGTATGGGGAATATGAAAAAAGTAGGGCGTGTTGGTGGGAAAGCATTACTATATTTTGAAATTGTTACGACTTTCGCTCTTATCATTGGCATTATAGTTGCTAATATTGTACGTCCTGGTGATGGGTTGGATCCGTCTAAATTAAAGGGCGGTGATATTTCACAATATGTACAAACTGGTCAAGAAATGAAATGGATTGATTTCTTTTTACATATCGTTCCATCCAATATGTTTGAAGCATTTGCAAAAGGAGATATTTTACAAGTGCTATTCTTTTCTATTTTATTCGGAGCAGGTTTAACGATGCTTGGAAAAAATGGACAACCAGTTATAGACTTCTTTGAACGATTATCAAAAGTGTTCTTTAACATTTTATCGATTGTCATGAAATTAGCACCGCTTGGAGCATTTGGAGGAATGGCTTTTACAATAGGAAAGTACGGTTTAAGTACATTAATTCCACTTAGTAAATTAATGATTTGTGTATATGCGACAATGGCCTTATTCGTATTTATCATTTTAAATATAATTTGTAAACTGTATAAATTTAGTTTGTGGAAATATTTATCGCATATTAAAGAAGAATTACTGATTGTCCTTGGAACATCATCATCAGAGTCAGTGTTACCGCGTATGATGACGAAAATGGAAGACTTCGGTTGTTCAAAACCAGTAGTCGGTTTAGTGATTCCGACAGGGTATTCTTTTAACTTAGATGGAACAACAATATATCTATCAATGGCGACTATATTTTTAGCGCAAGTTTTTCACATCGATCTTTCACTTGGACAACAATTAACCATAATAGCTATTTTATTAGTTACATCTAAAGGAGCGGCAGCCGTAACAGGCGGAGGCTTTATTGTACTCGCATCTACTTTATCGGCGATGAATATCATTCCGTTAGAAGGATTAGCACTCTTACTTGGGGTCGACCGATTTATGTCAGAAGCACGTGCTATCGTAAATTTAATCGGTAATGGTATTGCGACTGTAGTTGTTGCGAAAAGTGAAAATGAATTCGATGAAGAAAAATATACAAAGGTATTAAATGAAATTGAGAGGGAAAAAATAGCCGGATAAAAAGTCAGCTTTGCTGACTTTTTTATTTTTGTAAGAAAGAAATTCCTAAAAATATACATTATTTATTAACAATAATTCACAGAAAATAGTGTGAAAAATGAAAGGAATGTGATTAATATAACGCACATACATCAATGAGAGGTCTTGTTGGGAGAAAATATGGAATTTTTATGAATATTACTGTAAAAAAATAATTTTTTAAAAATTTTCAATAATACCACTTTACAAAATTCGAAAAATTAGTAGAATAATAGTTAATAGAAATCTTCTGATAAATATATATAGATAATAACAGAATTATCAGAAATTTCTTAATCTACGAACGCAAGGAATTAGGGAGGGTACAGAAAGTGAAAAAGAAAAAGATAAAAAAACTAACAGCAGTTGTAGCACCAGTTTTAGCAATGAGTATGGCATTAACAGCATGTTCGACAACGGGTGAAGACAAAAAAGCAAGTACAAATTCTAGTGGTGATAGCAAATCAAGTGAGAAATTAGCAGCGAAACAAGTGTTAAATCGAACGGAAACAAATGAAATTCCAACGATGGATACTTCGAAAAGTACTGATACATTAGGTTCACAAATTTTAGGGAACACAATGGAAGGACTATATCGTTTAGATAAAGATAATAAGCCAATCCCAGCTGCGGCAGAGTCAAGCACGAAAAGTGAGGATGGTAAAAAATATACATTCAAATTACGTAAAGATGCAAAATGGTCAAATGGGGATCCAGTAACGGCAAAAGATTTTGTATTTGCATGGCAACGTTTATTAGATCCAAAAACAGCCGGAGAATATGCATTTATTGCTTATTATATTAAAAATGCAGAAGCGATTAACAAAGGAAAAGCAGAAGTTTCCACATTAGGTGTAAAAGCAGTTGATGATTATACGCTTGAAGTTGAATTAGAACAAGCGGTGCCATACTTCTTAAACTTAGTGGCATTCCCATCATATTATCCACTAAATGAAAAGTTTGTTAAAGAAAAAGGGGATAAATATGGTTTAGAGTCTGATACAACAGTTTATAATGGACCGTTTGTTCTTACTGATTGGAAACATGAGCAAGGCTGGAAGTTGAAGAAAAATGACCAATATTGGGATAAAAAGACTGTAAAGCTAGATGAGATTAACTACAGCGTTGTAAAAGAGCCTGCAACTCGAGTGAACTTATATGATAGTGGTCAAATTGATGTTGCTTTATTAACAGGAGAGTTTGTTGATAAGTATAGAAATAATAAAGAGGAGTTCGGAACTTACTCACAAGTAAGTACGTACTTCATCCGTATGAACCAAAAACGTGGTGGACAAGATACGCCATTAAAGAGCAAAAAATTACGTGAAGCAATTGCATTATCAATTGATAAAAAGAACTTAGCGAATGTCATTTTAAATGATGGATCAAAAGAAGCTGATTTCTTAGTACCAAAAGGATTAGCGAACGGACCAGACGGTAAAGATTTCCAAGAAACATTTAAAAATGGTTTAAAACCGAATGCGAAAAAAGCTGCGGCAGCTTGGGAAGAAGCGAAAAAAGAACTTGGTAAAGATCAAGTGACAATTGAATTACTAAACTATGATACTGGTAATGCGAAAAAAGTTGGGGAATATGTTAAAGATCAAATCGAAAAAAACTTAAAAGGTGTAACAGTTACTATTAAACTTCAGCCATTCAAGCAAAAACTAAAATTAGAAACTGAGCAAGACTATGATATTTCATATGCTGGTTGGAATCCAGACTATGCGGATCCAATGACATTCTTAGATATGTTTGAGTCTAAAAACTCTCAGAACCAAATGAGCTTCGCTGATCCGAAATATGATGAAATGATTAAAAAATCTGGCAGCGAATTAATGGGTGATGCGAAAAAACGTTGGGAAGAGCTAGGAAAAGCTGAAAAATTATTACTTGAAGAAGATGTTGCTATTGTTCCATTATATCAACGTGGTGATGCTTACGTGCAAAAACAGAATGTAAAAGGAATTGTTAAACATAACATTAGTCCAGAGTATAGCTTCAAATGGGCTTATATAACTGAAAAAGACGGAAAATAATAGGGTTCAAAAAAGCATTTCAAAAGAGGTTATTCTACTTTTGAAATGCTTTTTTTTGCAGTAAAGAAATCACAAAATTTATTTTGAATGTGAATAAATAGAGAAGAATAGGGAAGGTAGTACTTACATATAGTAGATGGGGGATAAATCATATAGTAATAATACTAAATTATGAAGTTATTATCGCAAAAAATTTCCGAATATTCAAAAATAACTTTACAAAAAATAAAAAATTAGTAGAATGTTAATTAGAAAGAATTTTCAGAAAATATTAACAGGAAATCTCTCGAAGCTAGTATCGTACATATAATTGGGGAGGGTACAAAAATGAAGNAAAAAAAGATGAAAAAGTTTACGGCGGTTGTAGCACCAGTTTTAGCGATGAGCATGGCGTTAACTGCATGCTCCGGATCAGGTGGGGAGAAGAAAACGACTACTACATCTAATAATGGGGAAGACAAGAAGTCTGATATTAAGTACGCAGCGAAGCAAGTATTAAATCGTACAGAGAATCAAGAAATTCCGACGATGGATACTTCAAAATCAACTGATACATTAGGCTCACAAATTTTAGGGAATACGATGGAAGGTTTATATCGTTTAGATAAAGATAACAAGCCAATCCCAGCTGCGGCAGAATCTAGCACAAAGAGTGAGGATGGCAAAAAATATACATTTAAATTACGTAAAGATGCAAAATGGTCAAATGGAGATCCCGTAACAGCGAAGGATTTTGTGTATGCATGGAAGCGCTTACTTGACAAAAATACAGCTTCTGAATATGCGTTTATTGCGTATTATATTAAAAATGCAGAGGCAATTAATAAAGGGGAGGCAGATGCATCTACATTAGGTGCAAAAGCAGTAGATGATTATACACTTGAAGTAGAGTTAGAAAAGCCAGTGCCATACTTCTTAAATTTAGTCGCTTTCCCATCATACTATCCATTAAATGAAAAGTTTGTAAAAGAAAAAGGAGATAAATTTGGTTTAGAGGCAGATACAACGTTGTATAATGGACCGTTTGTAATGTCATCATGGAAACATGAACAAGGTTGGCAGTTAAAGAAAAATGATAAGTACTGGGATAAAAAGACTGTAAAGCTTGAAGAAATTAACTATAGTGTCGTAAAAGAAGTGGCGACAAAAGTAAACCTATATGATACTGGATCGATTGACTTTACACTATTATCAGGGGAATTTGTAGATAAATATAAATCGAAAAAAGATGAGTATGGTGAGTATTCAGAAGCAAGTACATACTTCTTACGTTTAAATGAAAAGCGTAACGGACAAGATACACCGTTAAAGAATAAAAAGCTTCGTGAAGCAATCGCGTTATCTATTGATAAAAAAGGCTTAGCGAATGTTATTTTAAACAATGGTTCTAAACCGACAAATCAACTAGTACCAAAAGGATTAGCGACGGGACCTGACGGTAAAGATTTCCAAGAAACGTTTAAAAATGGTTTAAAACAAGACGTGAAAAAAGGTGCAGCGGCATGGGAGGAAGCGAAAAAAGAACTTGGTAAAGATCAAGTTACAATCGAACTTTTAAGCTATGATGATGGAACTGCGAGAAAGGTTGCAGATTATTTAAAAGATCAAATTGAGAAAAATTTAAAAGGGATAACAATCAATACAAAAATTCAGCCGTTTAAACAAAAACTAAAATTAGAATCGGCACAAGACTATGAAATTTCATTTGCAGGTTGGAGCCCAGACTACTCAGATCCAATGACATTTATTGATATGTTTGAAACGAAGAGCCCTTATAATCAAATGAGTTACTCTAATCCAAAATACGATGAAATGGTGAAAAAAGCAGGTAATGAATTAATGTCTGATGCGAAAAAACGTTGGGAAGAGTTAGGAAAAGCTGAGAAGTTATTACTTGAAGAAGATGCAGCGATGATACCTTTATATCAAACAGGTAGAGCATATGTAATGAAAGCAAATGTAAAAGGAATTGTTAAACATAACATTAGTCCAGAATATAGCTTTAAGTGGGCATATGTAACGGAGGGAGAAGGGAAATAATAGAACTTAAGAATTTCAAAAGTAGTTACTCTACTTTTGAAATTCTTTTTTTTTGCAGTAAATCTAAGAAGATTATTCTAATACATATAAGACAATAACACGAGTGAATTATGATGATATATGAAATTGAATACTAGTGAAGAATAAGAAGGGTAATACTCACATATAGTAGATGGGGGATCTATAGTAAAACTACTAAAACATAATGGTACTATCATAACTGGTATAATTTTTTTAATATTTAAAAAATAACTTTACAAAATCGGAAAAACAAGTAGAATATTAATTAATAAGAATTTTCTGATAATGAAATTGGCAGAAAATCTCTCAAGATTCGCATCGTACATATAATTGGGGAGGGTACAAAAATGAAGAAAAAAAAGATGAAAAAGTTTACGGCGGTTGTAGCACCAGTTTTAGCGATGAGCATGGCGTTAACAGCGTGCTCTGGATCAGGGGGAGAAAAGAAAACGACGACTACATCTAATAGTGGAGAAGAAAATAAATCTGATATTAAATATGCAGCGAAGCAAGTATTAAATCGTACTGAAACAAATGAAATTCCGACGATGGATACTTCAAAATCAACAGATACATTAGGAGCGCAAATATTAGGGAATACAATGGAAGGTTTATATCGTTTAGACAAAGATAATAAGCCAATTCCAGCTGTAGCAGAATCTAGCACAAAGAGTGAGGATGGCAAAAAATATACATTTAAACTTCGTAAAGATGCAAAATGGTCGAATGGGGATTCAGTAACGGCAAAAGATTTTGTATTTGCATGGCAACGTTTATTAGATCCAAAAACAGCTGCAGAATATGCATTTATTGCTTATTATCTTAAAAATGCAGAAGCGATTAACCAAGGAAAAGCAGAAGTTTCTACATTAGGTGTAAAAGCAGTTGATGATTATACACTTGAAGTTGAGTTAGAGAGACCAGTTCCATATTTCTTAAACTTAATGGCATTCGCATCGTACTATCCGCTGAATGAAAAGTTTGTAAAAGAAAAAGGAGAAAAATACGGTTTAGAGTCTGATACAACAGTTTACAATGGACCGTTTGTTCTAACTGATTGGAAACATGAGCAAGGCTGGAAATTGAAAAAGAACGACCAGTATTGGGATAAAAAGACTGTAAAATTAGATGAGATTAACTATAGTGTTGTAAAAGAGCCAGCAACACGTGTGAATTTATATGATAGTGGTCAAATTGATTTTGCTTTATTAACTGGAGAGTTCGTTGACAAATATAGAAATAAAAAAGAGGAGTTTGGAACATATACGGAACCTAGCACGTTTTTCTTACGTCTAAATCAAAAACGTGGAGGACATGATACGCCGTTAAAGAGCAAAAAATTACGTGAAGCAATTGCATTGTCAATTGATAAAAAGAATTTAGCAAATGTTATTTTAAATGATGGTTCAAAACCAGCTGATTTCTTGGTACCAAAAGGTTTAGCGAGCGGACCTGATGGTAAGGATTTCCAAGAGTCGTTTAAAAATGGCTTAAAACAAGACTCCAAAAAGGCAGCAGCGGCATGGGAAGAAGCGAAAAAAGAACTCGGTAAAGATCAGGTGACAATTGAGCTGTTAAATTATGATACTGGTAATGCGAAAAAAGTTGGGGAGTACGTAAAAGATCAAATTGAAAAGAATTTAAAAGGTGTAACAGTAAATATTAAACTTCAGCCATTTAAACAAAAACTAAAATTAGAATCAGAGCAAGATTATGACTTCTCATATGGCGGCTGGAATCCGGATTATGCAGATCCAATGACATACCTTGATATGTTTGAATCAAAAAATTCTCAGAACCAAATGAGCTACTCGAATTCAAAGTATGATGAAATTATTGATAAAAGTAAGACGGAATGGATGTCTGACGCAAAAAAACGTTGGGAAGAATTAGGAAAAGCTGAGAAACTGTTAATTGAAGACGATGTAGCACTTGTACCTTTATATCAAAATGCGAGATCGTATGTTATGCAACCAAATGTAAAAGGAATCGTGAAACATAACATTAGCCCAGAATACAGCTTCAAATGGGCATATGTAACAGAGAAATAAAAAAGGAGAAAAAAGCATTTTCAAGCTGCAGTATAGCACTTGGAAATGCTTTTTTTGTTGCACTATTTTTAAAAAGATGAATATACGTAATATAGAAAATTCAAAGGAGAATTCCATGAAACGAAACATATACATCGATTTTCTAGCTTATTACGGAATTGGGAGTGCTCACCCTGGCGGTTTTACGTTAACAAAACAATTATTAGCTCAATTGCCACTTAGACATGGAGCAAATGTCCTTGAGATAGGGTGCGGAACAGGGCGGACAGCGGCTTATATGACGAAGGAATTTGGCTATAAAGTAACTGCGGTTGAGAACAATGAAATTATGATTCAAAAGGCAAAAGATAGATGGCTATTTGAAGGGCTAAAAATACAATTGCTTCAAGGGAAAGTCGAACAATTACCATGTTTTGATGAAAAATTTGAACTAATACTTGGGGAATCTATACTTGCTTTTACAAATAAGGAACAGTCTATTCCGGAATGCTATCGCGTATTGCAGAAGAATGGGAAGCTTGTTGTGATTGAAATGATCATTGAGAACCATATCGCAAAGGAAGACGAAGAAAAGATAGTACAATTATATGGAATGAAGCAGTTGTTAATGGAAAAAGAGTGGGTTCATTTATTTCAGAAAGCAAACTTTAAGCGAATAATAATCGGTGGTGGTGGTACCATTGCAGAAACGATTGCGGGTCAAGTGGAACAACCAGAGTGGAACCTATCGCAGTTTATTCCAGAAGAGTTATATGATGCATGGGTACAGCATGAACAAGTTTTGCATATGTATCAAAATATTTTAGGCCATCGTATTTTTATTTGTGAAAAATGAAGGGATAGAAAAAAAGAGTTGGTTAAAGAAATAGCCAACTCTTTTATATGTTAGATGAAAAATAATGCAGCCAAAGTAATTCCAAAAATAAAACCAAACCCGAGTTCAAAGCCAGAGCCGCCACCAAATCCACAACCGCTGCAACCAAAACCTCCACAGCCACATCTATCGTTTCCACCACCGCATCCAAATCCACAGTTATCACATCTGCTAAGGCCTCCGCAAATATCACACCCACCGTTAGCGTATGCATTATAATATCCGAATCCCGTATCAAAAGATGAGCGGCGAACCGGTTCAATCCAAACCGAATCATCTGTCACATCAATAATTTTACCTAAATGAATGCGACCATTACGCTCTTCAATTCGTACAACTTTTCCAAAATAACGTCTACATGTATTATAACATTTTTGTCTATGCATGTTCTTTCCTCCTTCCGTATTACAGTAATACGATATGTAAGCGGGACAAGTGCGGCTTGTACGAATGACCTATATCTTATAATTGTTACACTTTTAGTGGAATTGTGGGTGAATGATAGGAAGTAAACATGAAAGAAATCGAAAAATAGAAGGATAAGTAAAATTACGTATCGGTCCATATGTATAATAGGCGGTAATTCGAGAAGGTAAAGATATTAAGATAAGTGGGGGGAGGTTAAATGGAAGTAATACTTTTCTTTTTAGGGATTGTAGTTTTAATCATGTATAGCTTGTTAAAAGACAAAAAAAGAATGGATTTAACTAAAAGAAAGTTGTACGTTACAAGTCTGATTTTTACTATTGTCTTTTCTTTCATTCCTACAACAGGACTAAATGGTGAGGAATTTCTTTACTTTGGTATACCAGCACAAAATTTCTCCTATGACGGTAGAGGGGGCTCGGATTTAATGCAATAGGGTTTATCTTTAACTTTTTTGTGTTTTACTGTTTCTTTAAGCTAACTTTAAAGATAGGAAGATTTTTATTAAAGAAAACAGTGGATTAACAGAACTTGTATTATAACGGATGAGTAAGTTTGAAAGCTCCTTCGCTGTTTTTTTATTTTTAATTTTTTTCGTTATATACGTTTCTTTTACTGTTGTATATATTACAAGAAAGGGGAAATATACGAAGAGGTATATATTGAGGAGGGTACAAAATGGAGTCTACAGATCAATTTCAGATATATGAAGTTCCTTGGAATGAATTTATAGAAGCGCTTCGAAGTGAAATGAAGAATCAAGTAGGAGCGGATATTATTGACCAAGTAGTTTGCAATTTAAAAGATGGATTTGAAGTGTATACATATGTACAAGGTGATTTAGATTTTGAATATAAAGAGGCGCTTGAGCGGAAATTTGGGAGTGACGGAAAGACTCCTAATGTATTAACAATCATGCTATTAGCTAATATTTATAATACAAGCGAAGAAAAAATACGTTTGCACGCGGATCAAAAGGATAATCCTCTCGTTGCAGTATATGTGAAGCAGTAAAAACACGCTATGAAAGGCGTGTTTTTTATTGTTATGGTAAAATGATAGAAAATTAAGAAAGTGATTGGTGGAATGAAAATAAATCATCTTAATTTGACAGTTACAGATGTGACAGCTGCTAGAAAGTTTTTAGAAAAATATTTTGGATTAACTTGTGAAGGAGCAAGGGGGAATGGTTTTGCAGTTATGTATGATACGGGTGGGTTTGTATTAACTTTAATGAAAGGAAAAGAGGTACATTATCCGAAAACATTTCATGTAGGTTTTCCGCAAGAGAATGAAGAACAAGTTAATAAGATCAATCAAAGATTGAAGGAGGACGGCTATCAGGTCACCCCTCCTCAACATGCACATGCGTACACGTTTTACGTTGAAGCACCTGGAGGATATACAATTGAAGTACTTTGCTAGTTAAAAAATCAAACTTTTTGATAAGTGTTTTTAATTTGAAAAGTATGAAAGGTCTGTTTGGAGGGTTGTATTTCAAAGCAGACTTTTTATTTTGTTTACATAATAAAGTTATGTCGAGTGTGTTGTCCTAAAATACAAGTCATATATCTTGTTTCCTCTCATAAAATTAAACATAGGAATTTGTCTACAAAGGTGGCGAAGCCTCATCATGAAAATTCGAATTTGTGCCACATTCATGTGTTTTCTATTGATATGTTTACATCCTTTTTGGACTTTTGCAAAAGGAGAGGAGGCAAAGGAAAGGGTCGTTTCACTTGTATATGATGATTCGGGCAGCATGAGAAATAACGATCGCTGGAAGTATGCCAATTATGCTTTGCAAAGTTTAGTTGCACTATTAGATGAGAAAGATAGATTTTCGTACGTTCTGATGAGCCGTCCTAATGATCCGTTAAATATCACATTGACAAATGATAAAAGACAAAAAGAAATTGATGGAATTGGGGCGTGGAAAAATTATTTAAATACCCCATTTAGTGCGGTTGAAACGGCGATGCAATCTATAAAAAAGGAAGCGGATATAAATGGGAAACGTGAATTTTGGCTTATTGTATTAACTGACGGGGCATTTAATGATTTAGAGAAAGATAAGGTTGGCGGAAAAGAGCAAATTACTCAAAAATTAGAGCAGTTTAAGAAAGAAATGGATTCGAAAAAGATTTCATTGCATCCAGTATTAATAACGATGGAAGAGGATTTAGGACAGCAAGAAAAGCAGCAGTTAAATACGTTTAAAGGGGTTTGGAAAAAAGAAATGAACGGTGTTGTCATGCCGTCTAGCGGTGAGGATGGTATTGTACAAAGTGTGAATCAAGTTGCAGCATTAGTTGCAAATCGTGATCCGTTTTCTTCTGTTGAATCGATTGTGAAAACGAAAATATCCGGAAAAAAAGTGGAGATTACAACGCCCTTTCCATTAAAGCGTATGACACTTGTGCGACAATCGTCGTCTTTGTCTAATTATCAAGTCGTACAAATTTCTAAGCCATTACAGTTACAATCTTCTTTTTCTATACATGCACCAGGAGAATCTAAATTATACGGAAGTATAGTGCATATGAGTACGGTGAATCAGGAAGTAATTAAGCCTGGGACATATTCGATAGAAGTGGATCAAGACATTGAAAAAGAAGGATTACAGGTACTTGTTGAACCGGCACTTAATTATACTGTTTCTACGTATGACAAAGATGATAAAGATAGAAAAACTGTTGAGAAAATGTATGAAGGTGTAACGGCTGTTATTGAAGCAAAGCCTACTGAACTACCAATTCAGTCTTCTTATTTTGAAGCAGAAGTAGAAATAGATGGGAAGCAATATCCGATGAATTGGGACGATAAAAGGCATGTGTTTTATTACGAGACAAAAGTTGGTAAAGAGTTAGTACGCGGAAAAGTTCATATGAATATAAAGGGATTTTATAGGCAGACGAAAGAATTCAAGATTGATACAGCCGAAAAATCGAAATTATCACTTCAAGCTGTTACGAAAGGTTATGAAGAAAAAGTAACAAATTTAGAAAATAGTAAACCATTTATTTTACAGCCGCTTTTAAATGATAAACCGATGACAGAAGAGGCGGTAAAAAAACTATTAAAATCTACTGGTGTCACATCTAATCAATCAATCAACTATGAATTAAAACAACATAGTAATCAAATTTATGTTTATCCTCGTCCTTATTACTCCGACACATTCAATTTTACAGATACAGGCACCGTAGAAGCTACCATCACTATTAATGATTCAAAATTACAAGAAGTAAAGGAAAAGATTTCGCTTCACATTGAAAATGCGCCATTTTTTGAGAAGTATGCGCTCATTTTTAAATTTGTAATTCCTATCACTTTATTACTTTTAATAGTAGGAATTATTATTTTAGGATGGATTGTTCGGCCGAGATTCCATCGGAAAGCATTATTATATTACGAATGGGATCAAGAAGTAGCGAAAGATTGGCTATATCAGTCAGAACCAGAATTACTCAGAAATAAATGGTGGAAACATTATTTTGGTATTCCATTCCGAGCAGAAAGAAGGACTGTGCAATCTGTAACATTTATAGCGAAAAAAGGATCGAAATCTGTATTTGTGGCGAGGGAGTCGCAAGTAATCGGGATGATCATTGATGGAATGTTTATAACAGAAGAAGAAGTAGGGATGGAGCATAAGACGTTATATCCGAATGAGCTTTTATTGATTGATAGAGGATATGGCAAAGAGATTTACCGATATGAATGTGAATAGTAGAAGGGCAAGAAGGAGCTCAAAAAAATTCGGTACTCGTTCTTTGAAATAGCCTAGCGAACGTGCCTCGAATTGCTTGGCTCTCTTACCTTTTTTTCAAACACGCACGAATAGGAAGGTGGTTCACATGACATTACAAGTTCCAACGATTTTAATTGGTTTAGGTGGAATCGGTAGTACTGTCACACACCAAATATATGAGAAGCTATCAGAGGAGCGTCGCAAAAAGGTAGCGATGCATGTGTTTGATACGGATGTGAATACATTAAGTAAGTTTGATCATATTCGGAAATTTAAAACGCAAACGAGTTCGAGTAAAACACCGAGAGAATATATTGCAGGAGATCCAACAATTCCAGAATGGTTCCCGATGGATCCGACTATTCTTGATAAGCCACTAACAGAAGGAGCAGGGCAACTTCGTGTCATTTCTCGTCTAGCTTTACGTGCAGCTATGAAAGAAGATAAATTAACGTCTTTTTGGCAAGAAATTGAGAAGATTTTCCCTGTTACAAGTGATCAAACGGAATATGGTATTCGTGTTATTATCATTACATCGCTGGCTGGAGGTACAGGTTCGGGTATGTTTTTGCAAATTGCTTTATACTTACGTGAAATGCTTCGGAAAAAACTACAGCATCATAACATTTTAATACGTGGTGCTTTTTTAATGCCAGATGTACTAGTGAAGACGAGAACAGTTAGCGCGAAAGAATTTGAAACTGTGCAAGCAAACGGTTATGCGTCTTTAAAAGAGCTACATGCGATTACACTCGGTTCTACAGGTGAATTATCAAAGCGTGGCGGTGTAACGATTGAGTTAGAGTATCGACCTGATCAAGTAGATGAAGATGGGCGGACGAATCATACGATTAAGCAACATCATTTGCCGTATAATTATTGTTTCTTATATGATTATGAGAATTTACATGGTCATCATTTGCATAACTTATCGGATTATATGGAGCAAATGGCAAATACGATTTATTTACAGCTATTTAGCCCGATGTCCACAAGTCATTTTGCACAAGAAGATAATCAAATTCAGCAATTGGCAGAATCAAGTGGGAAAGCTAGATATTGCGGGGCAGGAACGGCAAAACTCATTTATCCATATGAGCATGTTTTGAAATATTGTGCTTTAAAATGGGCAGTGCAAGGGTTGGATGAATCGTGGCTTCATTTAGACCAATTATTTCAGGAGAAGAAGCAAAGATATGATCAAGATGTAAAACGAGGTATGCAGCGTGAGAAACCAGAGCGTGGCAAAAGTTATCTAGAAGATTTAGAACATCTTGCTACTCGTCCAGAGCAAGCACATATATTCTATAGACAAATGTATCATGAAACGCGCGAAGGTGCAGAGGGCGGTAAAGTGGGTGTTGCGAAGTCGAAATTGTTTTTAGAAGCGGTTGAAAGTTACGTGCATCGTACTGTACAAAAAGATGAAGAATTAAATCGCTTGCAGCACGAGTGCAAAATATCAGCTGCAAAACTTAAAATGATGGAACAAATGAAGGGGGAAGTAGCAAGGGTTGATCATGCGGTTCGTTTATATGCGTATGCGATTCCAAGCCGTGTACATGAGCATGTAACTACTCTTTTATATGACATGATCGAATCAGACCGCTTTGCACCAAGTGGTTCAGAGGGACAGTCCTATCAACTGAATACGTGGTTTTTAAAGAAAACAGACCCTGTTCATCCAGTGGCAGCGCGTTTCATGTTATATGAAATTCGTAAGCAGTTAGTGGAGAAGATGCATCGATTACATGAGAATAATGAACAAAAGCGTAATTTAATCCAAAACTATGATAAGAAGTTTAATGTAAGTAATATAGATGGAACTGTAACAGCGGTACGCCGAGTTGAAATTGCGCAGCACCAAGGATGGTTCGGAAAAATGTTTTATAATCAGCAGCGTATGTTTCGGAAAGAATTCGAAGATATCGTGACGCAATATGTGCACAAGCTAAACGAATATCGCAAAGAAATGCTATTAGAACTCGTGTATCAATCACTGTATCAAGCGGTTAATAAAATGATTCAATATTGGGAAAGATTCTTTGATAATTTACAAGAGACGCGTGAAAATTTATTGTTTGAAATTGAAAAACGAAGCAAAGAATTTGAGGGGAAAACGAATCCGACAAATGTGTACGTATTAGCTGAAGAGAAATTACAAGAAAAGATTTGGCAAGATATGCAGCAACATTTAAATCTAGGAGTACTACCAAAAGATATATCGGCAGAAATTTATATGAGCTTGTATGGAGAATATTGTCGTGATGCACAAACAGAAGAAATTCAGTCAAAAAAGGTTGAAGATTTTTATCGTGAACATATATTGAGCTATTGCTACGACGAACTTCAAGTACGATATTGTGACAAATTAGAGCTTAATATCATTGAAGCATTGCGAAAAGAAGCAGATTTCAAGAAACGTGATCGTGATGAATACGTTCGTGAAAAGATTGAAGATCTTTTCCATCTAGCAAGTCCGTTTATTCCGAAAGTTGCTCATCATAGAGAGCTGCAATATTGGGGGATACATCCGTCCTTAAAACAAGAGTTACAAGAAGAAATATTGCAAGAAATGTTTAAAGAAAAAGATACAGTAAATGAAGCTTTTTCACCATTTGAAGTCATTTGCTATCGTGCTCATTACGGATTGTCACTACAAGATTTTCCTAAGCTTTCGTCCGGACATATTGCAAATGGGTTTATGAATGATAAAGGTGATTACTTCCAATCTTATTATCGCCGCGTCAATAAATTAAATAGTAAAAAATCTAGTCTAACACCACATTTAGATAAGTATTGGCATTTACCAGCTTTTATGCCAGACTTGAATGCAACGCAAACGAAGTTAGATTACGATAAATGTAATCGTGCTCTTCTTTATGCGTACATGTATCGCTGGATTAGCTTGGTCGCTGTTGACGGTCAGTTTGTTTACCAATATAACGGTGTCGGTCGTAGCTTTTTAATCCAGTCTATGGGGAAAAATATTTCAAGTGAAAGTTATAAATTACACAGGGCATTGCTTCATAATCCGTTTATTTATGAAAATATTTTATCTCGTTTTGAAGAGGAACAAGAAAAGGCAATGCTGCAAGGTGGACATTTATATACGCAAGCCTTTGTATTAGGAGCTCAAGATGTAAGGTGGCTTCGTAAAGAACATGTCCATAATATTTTAGATATTATTTTAATGTACGATCGTGAGGCGAAATACGATCCAACGTTAGAAGAGACGTCCGACGAATTACTACGACTATTCCTTGACGAAATAGAGTTATATTTCCAAAATTATTATGGAGCCGGTGCAGATATGGTTGCAAAGAAAGAGACAGAAATGTTTGTCAAACAATTGTGGGATCGTTCATATGCGAAAGGATATGTGGATCCAAATAGTGCACCTTATAAGAAATGGCAAAACCTCCTACATGTTCAAGATGAGGAAGAAGGGACAAAAACGAATGTGTAATGAAGAGATAGGGCATCCTTAAATATGGCAATACAACTTTAGAAAAGAGGGACTTTAATGCCATTTTTAGGAAGTGTATATCAAATATTTGGATTATATCCAGAAATTTATCATGCGATGATTTCAATGGAGATGCAGGAAGAAGTTCAAAATGAGTATATCGAAAATAGCAGTACAGAAATTGAAGTGGAAGAATAAAAAGCGCAGATGAAAATCTGCGCTTTTCTATTGATTTCTAAAGTAAAGGTATAAAATAAAACGTATGTTAAATATGTGTGAGGAGCGAAGCGGAAGAATATAGAGTTTCAAAAAAACAATAAAGTCACATCGTTATCTTAAAATAATAATAAGGCTAATTGAAAGGTAATTGAATATAAATTTCACATAATACAAGATGTATAAAAATCAATATTAAAAAAATATAATGTGGGTAAAATTGGAGAAAATCAATATTTTCAAGTGTTCGGTTGTGTTTAAAAATAACACTTTATACATAATTACCCGATTAAAAACAATTAATTATATTGTTGACAATATAATTAATTGTGTGATAAATTCAATCAAGATTCTTATTGGTGCACTATTTCGAAATATATTTTCAAAAAGTTTACTGCGCTCCAAAAAGATTGATTTTTCTGATTTTTTAAAGCGTGATTCACTGATTCTATAAGGGAAGGGATAGTAAAGTATGTATATTTTTACGGTGTAAACACAACAGTAATAAAGAGTGTGATGAGCAAGGGATAAATTTGAAAAAGAGGTTTCTATGAATGAGTCTATTAATAAAGAAAGTAATGGATGAAAAAAAGAAAAAAGTATTAAATCAAACTTTAGGGGCAATTGATCTAACTCTTTTAGGAATTGGAGCAATTATTGGGACAGGTATTTTCGTATTAACAGGTATTGTGGCAGCAAAACATGCTGGTCCAGCGATTGTGTTATCGTTTATGTTAGCGGCGATTGTATGTGCATGTGTAGCTTTTTGTTATGCTGAATTTGCATCTGCAGTTCCGGTTTCAGGAAGTGTGTATTCGTATACGTATATGACACTAGGCGAGATTTTTGCTTTTATAGTAGGCTGGTGTGTTATGTTAGAGTATTTATTAGCAACTTCTGCGGTGGCGGCTGGCTGGTCAGCATATTTTCAGTCGTTGCTACTAGGGTTTAATATTCATATTCCTGCAATTGTCGCTTCAGCACCAGGGATGGGTAAGGGCGGAATCATTGACTTGCCAGCGGTTATTATTATTTTAGTTGTTACATTTTTATTAAGCCGTGGTGCGAAGGAAAGTGCACGTATAAATAATATAATGGTTATTATTAAACTAGCTGTTATTGTAGGATTTATTATTGTAGGGGCACAATATGTAAAACCAGAGAATTGGCAGCCATTCCTTCCATTTGGATTTCATGGTGTTATTGGAGGCGCCGCTACTGTATTTTTTGCTTTTTTAGGTTTTGATGCAGTTGCAACAGCAGCGGAGGAAGTAAAACGTCCACAACGTAACGTTCCGATTGGGCTACTTGTCTCTTTATGTATTTGTACCATTCTTTATGTAGGCGTTTCATTCGTGTTAACTGGAATTGTTCCGTTTACGGACTTGAATGTAGCTGATCCAGTTGCATATGCATTACGTATTGTAGGAGAAGATAGAATTGCTGGCTTGTTATCAGTTGGAGCAATAGCAGGATTAACAACAGTTCTGTTAGTTGCTATGTTTGCATTTGTTCGGGTATCTTACTCAATGAGTCGAGATGGATTGCTACCAAAAAGACTTTCAAGTGTTCATAAACGTTTTCAAACTCCGTTTTTTAACACATGGATTACGGGTGTGGTTGCAGCTTTATTAGCGGGGTTAGTGGACTTGAATTTATTAGCAAATTTAGTGAATATGGGAACGATAACAGCGTTTATATTTGTATCTTTAGCTGTAATTGTATTAAGGAAGACACACCCTAATATGAAAAGGCCATTCCGTGCTCCTTTCGTTCCGTTTTTACCCATAGTTTCAATAGTAAGCTGTTTATATTTAGCACTAAATCTTTCTCAAATAACTTTAATCAGTTTTATAATTTGGATTATTATAGGTGTTTTTATATATTTTATATATGCGAAAAAACATAGTAATGTTAGAAACGAAAATAGAGTATAGCGTATTAAAATAATGGTTGTAGGTTAAAAAGGACGTAACTTTTAACCTGCAACTATTTTCATTTAAGTGTAAATAGAATTGGTGTGTTTGTAGAAAGATGCGATGAAATCCCTCTTTTTCCATTCATATTTAGTATGGGAATTAAGAATCTCATGAATTCATTTCATTTGTCTACATTGTTTTTTCATGTTACCATAAAGCGAATTTTTTAAGGGAGAGAAGCCGATGAAATGGATTTATTTTATTATTATTAATGTTGTAGCGTTTAGTCTTATGGCACTCGATAAACAAAAGGCAAAGAAGAAACAATGGCGAATAGCAGAAAGTACGTTGTTTTTATCTGCAGCAGCTGGTGGAGCGATTGGCGCTTGGATTGGTATGTACATGTTTCATCATAAAACGCATAAAAGTAAATTTGTTTTCGGTATTCCGTTGCTCGTTATTATAACAGGGGGCATCTTTATATACATATAGATTCACATAGGAGGAATGTCGAAAGAAATACAGATTCAACATTGGTAAAATGAGTATGTGAGAACGTATAATGAAGAAAAAAAGAGAAGAGGAGAAAAAGGAAGATGGAGAGTCAAACAGCACTGCAAAAAAAAGGAATCATATATGCGGCAGGTGCTTATACGATGTGGGGGATACTCCCAATTTATTGGAAATGGGTGGGAGAGATTCCAGCTGAAGAAATATTAGCACATCGCATCGTTTGGGCATTTGTTTTTATGTTAGTCGTTTTAGGGGTAACGCGACGATTTCGTCAATTTCTCGGAGAGTTAGTGAATCTTTTTAAACGACCTAAATTATTAATCTCATTAATGATTGCTTCGATTTTGATTAGTGGAAATTGGTTTGTATACATATGGGCCGTAAATCATAATCATGTAATTGAGGCAAGTCTTGGTTATTATATTAATCCACTTATAAGTATTTTACTTGGCACAGTTATTTTAAAAGAAAAGCTGAACTTTTGGCAGTATGTTGCAGTTTGTTTAGCTGGAGTAGGGGTTATTATTTTAACAGTTCGTTTCGGATCGATTCCATGGATTGCTCTTTCACTTGCATTTTCATTTGGATTATATGGATTAACGAAGAAATTATTAAATTATGATGCGATGATCGGACTTACGATGGAAACGATGTTAGTGACACCACTTGCGGTTATTTATTTGTTTATGGCGGGCGCACATGGTTTTGGTTCATTTGGTTCTATTTCGATGACATCGACGCTTCTTTTAATAGGGGCTGGTACTGTTACGGCATTACCACTATTTTATTTTGCTAAAGGGGCACAGCTTATTCCGCTTTATATGATTGGGTTTTTACAATATATTGCACCGACTATTAGTTTAATTTTAGGCGTTTTCGTTTTTGGTGAGCATTTTACATCTACTCATATGATGGCATTTTTCTTTATTTGGATTGCTTTATTTGTATTTTCAATAGCAAAGACAAAGTTTTTATTACGGAAGCAACCGAAGTTTCTTAAAAATAAATCAGCAAAAGTATCATAATGCGTAGTATTTTCTACGCATTTTTCTTTATACTTATAATATAGAATTTCCATTATAGTCAGTGAGGAGCTGAAAACATGGAAACAATTTTACATAATGATCCACTTATGGCTGCTATACTTTCCTGGTTTTTAGCGCAGTTAACGAAAGTTGTCTTTAAATTAATAAAAACAGGGGAGTTTGATTTTGCAAAATTTTTTGCCTCGGGTGGAATGCCAAGCTCGCATGCTTCGACCGTTACGGCACTTGCTACAGGTGTCGGAGTTGTGGAAGGTGTGGAGAGTCCTGTATTTGCAGTTGCGGCGATTTTCGCCATTATTGTTATGTATGATGCTTCAGGAGTAAGACTCGCAGTAAGTAAGCAGGCTAAGATCTTGAATGATTTTTTTCACGGCAGACAAACGGAATATAAAAAATTAAATGAGCTTGTCGGGCATACACCGTATCAAGTTGTTGTCGGTGCTATATTAGGAATTGTGGTTGGAGTTGGATATTGTTTGTGAGCAGAATGTATATATTACATGTTCTGCTTTTCTTTGTTTTCATACATAATTGTGTGCTAATTGGAATATCGTATACGGACTTAGAAAGGATGGGTGAATAGGTTGTTACTACTTGAAAAAGTGCGTGAGGAAGTGAATCGGAAAATTACTGCCCTTCGAACAATGCAAAAGCAAGACGGAACGTGGCAGTTTTGTTTTGAAGGAGCTCTGTTAACAGATTGTCATATGATTTTTCTGCTCAAATTATTAGGGAAAGATCAAGAAATAGAACCATTTGTGACAAGGCTTGTATCACTTCAAACAAATGAAGGGACTTGGAAGTTATACGAGGATGAACCTGTTGGTAATTTGTCGGCTACAATTCAAGCATATACGGCTTTGCTAGCTTCTGGACAGTTTTTAAGAGAAGATGTAAATATGAGGCGAGCTGAAGCTTTTATTAGGGAGCATGGAGGTATTGCACGTGCTCATTTTATGACGAAATTTTTATTAGCGGTTCATGGAGCATATGATTATCCTTCACTTTTTCACTTTCCAACGCCGATTTTATTTTTACAAGAAGACTCTCCTCTCAGTATATTTGAGTTAAGTAGCTCAGCACGTATACACTTAATTCCGATGATGGTATGTGTGAATAAAAGATTTCGCGTGCCCCAAAAATTACTTCCGGATCTACAGCATATTACTGGTGGAGGGGGACAGTGGTTCCGAGAAGAACGATCACCAGTATTTCAAACATTGCTTTATGATGTGAAAAAGATTTTATCTTATCCGCTCTCTTTACATCATAAAGGATATGAAGAAGTAGAGCGTTTTATGAACGAACGGATTGATGAAAACGGAACATTATATAGTTACGCGAGTGCTACGTTTTATATGATTTATGCATTGTTGGCATTAGGACACCCTATTCAATCGCAGGTCATTCAGAACGCTGTAACTGGATTGGAATCTTATATATGGAATATGGAAAGAGGGAGTCATTTGCAAAATTCACCGTCTACTGTTTGGGATACAGCATTATTAAGTTATGCATTACAAGAGGCGGGCGTATTTAAAGAAGATCCGATGATTCAAAAGGCAACAGAGTATTTATTGAAAAAACAGCAAAGTAAGAAAATGGATTGGAGCGTACATGCCCCGTCAATTCAGGCTGGGGGATGGGGCTTTTCAGATATAAATACGACCATTCCAGATGTTGATGATACAACTGCGGCTCTTAGAGCATTAGCGCCAAGTAGAGATGGGAATCCAAAAGTTGAAGAGGCGTGGGAAAAAGGGATCAAATGGGTGAAGGGATTACAAAATATGGATGGAGGATGGGGAGCTTTTGAACGAGGGGTAACGAGTCGTTTATTAGCAAATTTACCGATCGAAAATGCAGGTGATATGCTTACAGACCCATCTACGCCAGATATTACAGGTAGAGTATTAGAATTTTTAGGGACGTATGCTCCAAATGAATTATCAGACGAGCAAAAAGAGTGTGCAATTAAATGGTTACTCCACGAACAAGAACGGAATGGATCTTGGTATGGAAAATGGGGAATATGCTATATATATGGGACATGGGCAGCTCTTACTGGGTTAAAAGCAGTGGGGGTTTCTTCAACCCATCCATCCGTGAAAAAAGCAATTTTATGGTTAGAAAATATTCAACATAGAGATGGGGGATGGGGGGAGTCTGGGCAAAGTAGCATAGAGAAAAGATTCGCTTCTTTATCTTTTAGTACTCCTTCACAAACAGCATGGGCACTTGATGCGCTTATTTCTTATTATGATAAAGAAACACCAGCCATTCGAAAAGGGATTTCATATTTGTTTGCCAATTCTACTAAAAATGAAGAATATCCGACTGGTACAGCTTTGCCAGGTGTATTTTATATAAATTACCATAGTTATGCTAAATTATATCCATTACTTACTTTGGCGCATTATATGAAAAAATACAGAAAATAAACCGAGAGATACTCTCGGTCTATTTTCATGGGGTAGTAGGTCCCTGTTGAAAAGAATAAGGAACGTTGCGGTACCTTATTTTTGAGTTGACTGGCGTTTTTGACGTGCATCAGCGGCATTTGCACGTGCGTTTGCTTCTAAGTCATTTTGATCAGCGAGTTCACGAGAAAACTCTACATCAATACCATCAGAAGCTTTGTTTTGATTTAAGTTTTGTTTCTTTTTGTTCATTCGACACAATCTCCTTGTGTTTTATGATGCGTTGCAATGTTAGTTTGACACAAATAGACTTTTTTATACAAAAAGGATTTAGAAAGGACAGAGCCGAAATATACAGTATAAGTAATAGAAATGAGGGATAGGGATGGACTTTTTAAATGGGAAAACAGCTGTTATTACAGGCGCTGCACAAGGGATTGGAAAAGAAATCGCACGTACTTTGGCCAAATTAGGTGCAAAGGTATTAATAAGCGATGTAAATGAAGAGACATTACGGGAGACGACAAATGAATTGGTAGCAGAAGGATATGAAGTGAGTTTATATCCATGTAATGTTAGTAATCAAAATGAAGCAAAGTCATTAATTGAATATGCAGTTCAAAAATTTGGTTCCCTACATATTTTAGTGAATAATGCAGGAATTACAAGAGATGCAATGTTACACAAGATGGAGAAAGGAGATTGGGAACAAGTATTACAAGTGAATTTAACTGGGGTATTTTATTGCATGCAACCTGCCTTACTTTATATGAGGCAACAACAATATGGACGTATCATTAATATTTCTTCTATTAGTAGGGAAGGAAATATCGGTCAAGCAAATTATGCGGCAACGAAAGCAGGGGTTATCGGTTTAACGAAAACAGCGGCGAAAGAAACGGGAGGTTTTGGTATTACTTGCAATGCGATTTGTCCTGGATTCATGGATACAAATATGACAAAAGCAATTCCGGATAAAGTAAAAGAGAAAATGGTTGGAGCGATCCCGGTTGGACGAATCGGCACACCACAAGATATTGCTAATGCAGCTTCTTTTTTAGCATCAGAGTATGCATCATATATTACAGGAGAAGTTTTACATGTTAGTGGTGGATTGAAAGTGTAAATGATACATATAGTACATACTAAAAAGAGCCTGACCAAAATTGGTCAGGCTCTTTCCGTTAGTTTAAGTTTATCCAAACGCTTTTCACTTCTGTATAGTTGTTTAATGCATAGGAGCCCATTTCACGACCAAGGCCAGATTGCTTAAAGCCTCCAAATGGAGATGCTGCATCAAAGACATTGTAACAGTTTACCCATATTGTACCTGCACGAACTTTACTTGCAATATAATGTGCAGTTTTTACGTTTTCTGTCCATACACCAGCAGCTAAGCCGAATTGTGATTTATTGGCACGCTCAATTACTTCATCAATATCATTAAATGGTAATGCAGAGATAACAGGACCGAAAATTTCTTCTTTTGCGATTGTCATCTCATCATTTACGTCAGCAAATACTGTTGGCGCAACGAAATATCCGTTTTCGTACGGCTTAATTCCACCACAAAGTACTTCAGCACCTTCTTCAATTCCTTTTTCAATATATCCCATTACACGTTTTTGTTGCTCTTCAGAAACAAGCGGGCCAATTGTAGTTTCTGGGTTGAGACCAGCACCTTGATTTAATTTTTTTGAATAAAGAACGAGATCAGCCATGACATTATCATACATTTTCTTAGGAATAAATAAGCGTGATCCAGCGCAGCATACTTGTCCTTGATTAAACATAACACCGGAAAGTGCAGCTGGAATTGCTCGAGATAAGTCCGCGTCTGGTAAGATAATATTTGGTGATTTACCACCAAGTTCGAGTGTAACTCGTTTCAATGTTTCAGATGCTTGTCTCATAATTTGTTGTCCGACTGGAGTAGAACCTGTAAAGGCGATTTTATCAACGAGAGGATGAGCAACAAGTGCTTGTCCAGCTGTTTCGCCAAATCCAGGAACGATGTTGACAACACCTTTCGGGAATCCAGCTTCTTCAAATAATTCAGCTAAATATAGAGCGGAAAGAGGAGTTTGCTCTGCTGGTTTTAGAACGATTGTACATCCAGTTGCAAGTGCAGCTCCCATTTTCCACATTGCCATAAGGAGCGGAAAGTTCCATGGAATGATTTGTCCAACGACACCAACAGCTTCGTGGCGTGTGTAGTTAAAATACTCACCGGAAACTGGAATTGTTTGACCGACGATTTTTGTAGCCCAACCTGCATAATAACGCATATGTTCAATTGCAAGCGGAATGTCTGCTGCCATTGTTTCACGGATTGGTTTTCCGTTATCTAAAGTTTCAAGCTGTGCGAGCTCTTCTTTATGCTCTTCCATTAAATCAGCAAGTTTGTACATAAGACGGCTTCGTTCAGCCGCGCTCATACGTGACCAAGGGCCTTCATCGAAAGCCATTCTAGCAGCTACTACAGCTTTATGAATATCTTCGCGGCCAGCTTCGGAAACGATAGCAAGTGTTTCACCAGTTGCTGGGTTAGGAGTTTTAAATGTTTTACCAGAAGCGCTTTCAACGAACGCTCCATTCACATACAATTTTTTCGTACCTTGAAGAAATTTCTCTACCTTTTCATGAAGATTTATAGCTAGTTGACTCATTGTATAACCCCCTTGAAAATATAATGTAAACGCAGTACGAGACGGCGTTTATTCCTATAATCGCGATGTAGGGAACTAGTTGACAAGCCTCTAATTTAAATCATAAATAATAAATACTGAAAATTCAAATTTCAATTTTGTTACAATTGTAAAAAATATGTAATAAATGATGGTGTTCTACATAATTATAAAAAATCCTGTTTGTTTTTGCTTTCTAGTAGGAAAAATGAGAAAAACAATGGTACAATTATACCTCGTGAGAGGAGGGAGAAAGTGAAGAATTATCATGATGACCCACGATTTCGAATTGCCCATAGAGAAGCGCTAATTGGTCTTGGACTTGCTGTTATTAATTTTATAATATGGTACGGATTTACTTATGGGCTTGGAAGTAAGGATCCAAGTGAATATACATATGTGTTAGGATTTCCAGCATGGTTTTTTTATAGCTGTATAGTTGGATTTGTAGTAATTGTTATTCTACTTATGTTAGCTGTGCGTTTTTTATTTCAAGATATTTCGCTCGATGAGGAAGAAAAAAGTGAGGAATGATAGATGAATTGGTATGTAATAATTCCAATGATAATCTCTTTTATCGTTGTATTTTTAATTGGTGTATATGCATCAAGACATGTACAAGCAACTGCTCATAATAAATTTTTGCAAGAGTATTTTCTTGGTGGGCGTGAGCTTGGTGGATTGCTATTAGCTATGACAATGATCGCTACGTATGGTAGTGCAAGTAGCTTTATTGGTGGTCCTGGTATTGCGTATAATATAGGGCTTGGATGGGTACTATTGTCAGCAATTCAAGTTGTAACGGGTTATATTGTTTTAACGGTTATTGGTAAGAAATTTGCGATTATCGCAAGGAAGATGGAAGCAATTACGCTTATTGATTATTTGAAAGGAAGATACAATCATAAAGCGGTCGTTATTCTTTCTGCATTATGTATTATTATCTTTTTATTTTCAGCAACAGTTGCCCAGTGGGTTGGCGGCGGACGGTTAATTGAATCATTAACGGGTCTTTCGTATACAACGTCTTTATTTCTTTTTACATTTTCTGTGCTTATATATGTTTTAATTGGTGGGTTCCGTGCGGTTGCTTTATCAGATACATTATTAGGAATCATTATGTTAGCTGGAACAACGATCATTTTAGTTGCTACTATAATTGCTGGTGGCGGAATTGAAAAGATTATGCATGAGCTCGTTCAAATTAATCCGAATTTAATTACACCGTTTGGAGCGGATGGTAGTTTAACGAAAACATATGTAACATCATTTTGGATTTTAATTGGAATTGGTGTCGTAGGATTACCGCAAATTAGTGTGCGTGCGATGTCTTATAAAAATTCCAAGGCAATGCATCAAGCATTAATAATTGGAACGATTGTCGTTGGTACAATTATGATTGGTATGCATTTAACAGGTGTGTTTGCACGCGTTGTACTTCCAGGTGTGACTGTACCTGATAAGGTTATGCCGTTATTAGCGATGGAAGTATTACCACCTTGGTTAGCTGGTATATTCCTGGCTGCACCGATGGCAGCAATTATGTCTACTGTAAATTCATTGTTATTACTTGTAAGTTCTTCTATTATTAAGGATATATATGTGAATTACATAAATAAAGATGCAGCAGATCATACGATAAAGAAAGGCAGTTTATGGATTACTGGTATTGTAGGGTTGCTTGTATATGTCGCAGCAATTAAACCGCCAGACTTTTTAATTTGGTTAAATTTATTTTCTTTCGGTGGATTAGAAGCTGCCTTCATTTGGCCGATTGTATTAGGATTATATTGGAGAAAAGGGAATGCGACTGGAGCGCTTGCTTCTATTTTAGTTGGGGTAGGATCATATATGGTCATTCATCTTTGTTTCCCTAATCCGTTCGGTATACATACAGTTGTTTTCCCAATTTGCTTTGCGTTTATTGCTTATATAATTGGTAGTATGCTTACTTCGAAAAAAACAGCACAATAAGATAGAAAAGCGTAGTCACTTTATAAGAAAGGACTGCGCTTTTTGTTACGTATGAATAGATAGAAAAGACTATAGTCGTAATAAAATTTTTCTTTTTCATTCTGTATTCCATTATGTATTCATAAAGTAATAACAATTGAAGGGATGGAGTTGAGGTCTATGAAAAAAGTATTATTTTTAGGAGACCCAGGAATTGATGACTCTTTAGCAATTATGTATGGATTGTTGCATCCTGAAATTGATATCGTTGGAGTAGTTACTGGATATGGGAATGTAACGCAAGAACAGGCAACGAGTAATGCGGCCTATTTGTTACAATTAGCAGGGCGAGAAGATATACCGGTTATTAATGGAGCGAAAATCCCTTTATCAGGGGGATTTGTAACATACTATCCAGAAATTCATGGGACAGATGGATTGGGACCAATTCGTCCTCCTAAAACTATTTCACCGAATGTAAAGTCTTTTTGTGAATTTTTTCGTATTCTTGAACAATATAAGGGCGAAATAATTATTGTTGATGCAGGCAGATCGACTACATTAGCGACAGCATTTATTTTAGAAAAGCCAATGATGAAGTATGTGAAAGAGTATTATATAATGGGTGGAGCTTTCTTGATGCCTGGAAATGTTACGCCGGTCGCAGAAGCGAATTTTCATGGTGATCCAATCGCATCGCAATTAGTAATGCAAAATGCAAATAATGTGACACTAATACCTCTCAATGTCACGTCTGAGGCGATTATAACACCGGAAACAGTAAAGTACATTACAAAACATTCAAAAACAAACTTTAAAAAGTTAATTGAGCCGATTTTTACTTATTATTATAAGGCGTATAAAAAGTTAAATCCGAAAATAACGGGAAGTCCAGTACATGATGTAGTTACTATGATGGTGGCGGCCAATCCATCTCTTTTAGATTACGTTTATCGGCGTGTTGATGTGGATACGATTGGGATTGCGAAAGGAGAAAGTATCGCTGATTTTCGTCCACAACCTGATGCGAAAGCTTTAAAAAATTGGATGCGAATTGGTTGGTCATTACATTATAAAAAATTTCTTGAAGATTTCGTGAAAATTATGACATAGACATAATAGGAGAATACAAGTTAAAATAATAAGGACGATTATATATGTAATCGTCCTTATTATTTTGTTTGTAAAAGATCAAATAGAGAAAAGATACACAATAGGAGAGGGAATTTACTTGAGAAAAGTTATAGTATGCGCAGGAATTGTGGGTATTTTGGTTTTGCTAATATCAGGTAACTTTTTAGTAAAGAAAGTGTGGAGTTCAAATAACGATGATGCACAGTATATCGCATCATTTGTTGAAGAACATAAAGATGAAAAAAATAGTGCATTACTGATAAAAAGAAATGATAAAATTGTTTATTCTGTAAATCCGGATGTTGTATTACCAGTAGCAAGTACGATGAAATTAATTGTTGCTCTTGAATTTACGAAACAAGTTACAGATGGGAAAATCGATCCTGCTAGTTTCGTCTCAATTAATGATGTGAATCGTTATTATGTTCCAAATATGGACGGTGGTGCGCAGGACAGGTGGCAGAAGTACTTGCAAAGAACAGGGAAAATGACTGAAGGTGCAGTTTCTTTAGAAGAAGTTGCAAAAGGAATGGTAAAGTTTAGTTCAAACGCAAATACGGAGTATTTAATGGAACGACTCGGACTAGACAACATTAATCAAAACTTACAAAACATATCGCTTCCTTCTCATCAACCGCTATTTCCGATTGTTTCATCTTTATATATTCCAGGATATTTGCATAAAGAATTGCATGTTCCAAAATATAAAATAGAGAAGAAACTAAAAGAAATGACTCAAGAGCAATATCGTCAATATGCAATGATTATTCATGAGCGTTTAAAAGAGAAGGGGTCACTATTGCAGAAGGAAATTCCTCTTTATTTAGAGGAAAGATATGATAAAATATGGTCAGATAGATTACCAGCTGCCTCAGCAAATGATTATATGGTATTGCTTCAAAAGGCGAATCATAAAAAAGGATTTACACAAGCTGAGGAAAAAGCGTGGGCAAGTCTCGTTGAAACGGATATGAGTGCGAAAAAGTATAGGAAAACGTTTAGACATGCCGGACAAAAGAATGGTTATACACCATGGACAGTAACGAAAGCTGTTTATGCAACAGATAAACGAGGGAATTGTACAGAAATCGTATTTTTAGCTAATCAGTTAAATGAAGAGGATAGCGCTGAAATTCGCAAACATTTAGCAAATTTACATTTTCAAGTGTTGCAAAGTGATAAGTTTGATGCAACTTTTATTAAATAAACTCGATGCTTATAGCATTGGGTTTATTTTTATTTAAAGGAGCTTATACAAGCACTTTTTCACTATTAATGGGTATGATGGGTAGTAAAACTTAGGCGAAAGGGGAAAAGGTGATGAAAAGAAGTAAGGAAGAATTTATACGGGATGAAGGCGCTGATTTCCCTGGAAAAACGTACGTGAATTGTGTATTAAGGCACGTATTTGAATTTCAACGTGATTATTTGTTACAAGATATGTTCATGGTCCATAGAGCTCATATTATTATGCTTACTGAGCAAAAGTTAATGAAAATAGAAGAAGCGAAAGTGATTTTAACAGCACTTGAGAAGGTTGCGAGAATTCCAGATAGCCAATTGCTTTATACAGAGCAGCATGAGGATCTCTTTTTTTTAATTGAACATTTAATTGTTCAAGAAGCAGAGTGTGATTTTGTAAGTAATATGCATATCGGTAGAAGCAGAAATGATATGGGTGTGACGATGTATCGAATGAGTTTGCGGAGATACTTATTACGTCTAATGGAACATCATATGTTATTACAAGAAAGCATATTGCAACTTGCTGAGGAACATATGGAAACGATTATGCCCGCTTATACACATACGCAGCCAGCGCAACCGACGACATTTGGTCATTATGTATTAGCAATTTATGATACGATGCAAAGGGATTTAGAGCGAATTGTGAAAACATATCATCTTGTAAATCATTCACCAATGGGGGCAGCAGCTCTTTCAACGACCAGTTTTCCTATTAATAGACAAAGAGTTGCGAAGTTACTTGGATTTACAAAAGTAATTGAAAACTCATACGATGCTGTTGCTGGGGCCGATTATTTATTAGAGGTTAGCTCGTTACTTATGGTAATCATGACGAATACGAGCAGATGGATCCATGATCTTTTATTGTTAGCAACGAAAGAGTACGATGGGATTGCTATTGCGAATCCATACGTACAAATTAGTAGTATTATGCCTCAAAAACGGAACCCAGTCTCTATTGAACATGCACGTGCTCTTACAAGTAGTGCTTTAGGAGAAGCTTTTACGGTTTTTCAAATGATTCATAATACACCGTTTGGTGATATTGTCGATACGGAAGATGACTTGCAGCCGTATTTATATAAAGGAATTGAAAAGACTATTCGTGTTTTTTGTATTATGAATGCAGTTATTCGAACGATGAAAGTAGAAAAGGAAACGTTAAAAAGGCGTTCTTATAAACATGCAATTACGATAACTGATTTCGCAGATGTTTTAACGAAAAACTATGAAATTCCATTTCGGCACGCTCATCATGCAGCAAGTACGATTGCGAATATGTCACTAGAGCAGAAAAAGGAGCTTCATGAATTACATTTCAAAGAAGTGAATATGTACTTACAAGAAAATTTCAGAGTAAATTTATTAGAAGAAGAGTGGAAAGAAATTATATCACCAGAAGCTTTTATTCAAAAGAGAAATGTATATGGTGGGCCGAGTAAAAAAGAAATGGAGCGTATGATAAAAAATCGAAAAGAGTCATTTCGAAAAGAAGAAGAGGTATTTGAAAAGGAAAAACAGAGAATTTTACAAGTTGAAAATGATTTGAATACATTCGTTTCAAATATTGTTGAATCGTAAAAGGAGGATTTAATGAATTAATCGCCAATACTTAATTAAAATATAAATGGAGAGAAGAGATTGTCGATGATTCATTTACACGTATGTGAAGAAATACTGCGCTTTAAAGAAGATGTTATACCATTTTTAGAAAAGAATGAGCAGGAGAATAATTTGCTATTAGGTGTATTACAAGTTGTTCAAGAGCCGATATTTATGGGGATAGCGAAACAAGGAGAAGAAATTGCAGTTGTATTTCTTCAAACAGTGGAGAAGAAACAAATGATTGTTGCTACGTCTGAAATTGCGGAAGAGGATATCGTGGAACTTGCGAAGAAATTAACGAAAGTATATCCAGATATTCCTGGGTTGATCGGTAATAAGAAAATTGTACAGAAATTAGCGGAAGAGATTGCGATATTAGAAAATAAGAGAACTACTGTTGTAATGGAGCAAGGGGTATATGAGTTGAAACAAGTAACGAAGAAGTGGGGCAGAGATGGAATTTTTCGAGTAGTAAATAATGATGAGCTACCATTAATAGAACAGTGGATATATCAATTTTGTGAAGATGTGAAGCTTCCTACTACGAAAGAAGAAGCGAAACAAACCGCACATACATTAATCACTAATCATCGTCTATTCGGTTTGGAAGTGGGCGGAAAACTAGTTTCCGTAGCTGCAAAAACGAGACCCACTACAAATAATATAACAGTTAATTTCGTTTATACGCCGAAAGAAGCGCGGAAAAAAGGGTACGCATCTAATTGTGTAGCGGCACTTAGTCAACGTATGTTAGAGGAAGGGTACAAGACAACTACATTATATACTGATTTAGCGAATCCGACATCGAATAAAATTTATCAGGAAATTGGTTATGAGCAAATTGGGGAGTCTGTACTTATATTTTTCGAGAAGTAGAATGAAAAGGCGCGCTATTATAGCGTGCCTTTTTGTTATTCATCAATTCTAATAACCTCGCCTTGCGGGAAGTTCTCAGTTTCTAGTAAGTTACGAATAGCTTTCGCAACATATTCAGGAGATAGTAATTTTCCTTCTTCTTTTAAAGTAACAAAGCGATCTAAGTTTGTGAAGTCTTCTTTATTTGTTTCACGAATTTGCTTTTGCATATTTGTATCAACAACACCTGGTGCAAAAGCAACGATTTTTACAGGATATTCTTTTTCCTCTTCTTCCAATCCGATGCATTGTGTAAACATATTTACACCGGCTTTCGTTGTACAATAAGCCCCCCATCCAAAATAAGGGTTTTTTCCTGCACCAGATGAAATATTTATAACACGTTTATCGATTTTCCAATCTTTCGTATGTTTCATGAAAGTGGAAGTAAGAATCATAGGTGCGATTAAATTAATTTGCACGTTTGTAATTAAAAGTTCGCTTTCTGATTTTTCGATTGGCTTCATTGGTGCAACTGTGCCTGCGTTATTAATTAAATGAATAGATGAAACGGTGTCTTCTTTAATAGATGAAAGAATCGTTTCAAAATGGGTTTCTAAGTTATGTATGTCTTGGAGGTCCATAGAATGGAAGGATAAATGACTATTTTTTTGCTTTGCTATTTCGGCAAGCTTTTCATTTTCTCTTCTAGAAATACAGATGAGTTTTGTGTTTTTTTCTAATAATTGCGTGGCGATTGCTTCTCCTAATCCTTGTGAAGTTCCTGTTATGATAATGTAGCGCATAGTTTAGTAAACTCCTCTCATATGTATGGAATTTTGTTGGACAACGTACCTTGTATAGTTTGTCTACATCTTATAGTATAGAGCACTTTTTACTATAAATGAAAGGGAGATCTGCTGTGCCTTTTATGAATCGCTTTACAACAACGGTAACTGGAGCCGTTACGTTTACTGGGAATACATTAGGATTAAGTCCAACATCTCCTGCACCGAATAATAACTTTGGTACGATTGATGTGTTTACAACAGTAAATACGTCGCTTCAAGTTCCTGGATTCCCAGTAGGTACAACGAATGACTGGCCATTAAATTCTTCAAGTGCAATTTTGAATCTTCCAGTGGGAAGTAGTGTTTTATACGCAGAATTAGTTTGGGCGGGCACATACCGAACCGATACAGAAGACGTAACCGCATTTTTAAATGATGATGTCACATTTACTACACCAGCCGGAATATTTTCTGTTACACCAGATCCTGCAACAGCCCAGCAAGGATCAGTAGGAAACCAGTTTTATTATGTTCGATCTGCTAATGTCACGAGTCTCGTTAACGGAGGGGGGACAGGAACGTATACAACTGGAAGAGTGCCAGCTGCCAGAACCGCTGCAAATCCAACGATTAGTCGATCGGTGGGCTGGACACTTGAAGTTATTTATCAAAACGCGAGTTTACCGCTTCGAAATTTATCTGTATACGCGGGGCAGGAAATTATTGATGCGTCATCACCACCAGTTGATGCTGTTATTTCGGGATTTGCGACCCCAGCAACTGGGATGGTAACAGGAAGAGTACTTGTTACTGCGCAAGAGGGAGATTCTAACATTGTAGGGGATCAACTTCGTTTTGGACCAAACGTAACTGCTACAGTTGCTTTATTTGGGCCGAGAAACCCGGCAAATAATTTCTTTCAATCACAAATTTGTAATGATACAGGAAATTTAGACACAACCGGTACGTTTGGTGATTTGAATCAGCCATTAGGTATAGCGTTACCGGTTCGAAGACAAGGTTGGGATATTACAAATGTAGATGCTTCGTCATCACTAGTAAACAACCAAACGTCAGCGACTGTTCGCTTCGTTACAAATGGAGATGGATATGCTGCAGCAGGTTTCGGTGTTCAAATTGATGCGACGGGTCCAATTATTAATCCAGTCAAAGCTGTTGATAAAACGACTGCTGGTATAGGGGACATTCTTACTTATACAATTACAGTTCCTAATACAGGAACAGGAAATGCAGAAAATGTTGTATTACAAGACAGTATTCCAAATGGAACAACGTTTGTAGCTGGTAGTGTTACAGTAGGGGGCGTAACTCAACCAAGCGCGAATCCAGCTACTGGAATTAATTTAGGAACGATCGCTAACAATGCCCAGAGAATTGTTACATTTCAAGTAAGGGTTACATCGTTCCCAAACCCAAATCCAATCCAAAACCGTGCGATGGTATCATATCAATTCCGTCCTTTCGTAGGAAGTCCACTAATTACAAGTACCGCTTCGTCAAATACGGTACGTACAACGATAAATCGTGCGAATGTAAGTTTGCAAAAGGCTGTAGATTTACAAGTAGCCAACATTAATGATGTATTAACGTACACGGTCAATGTTACGAATAACGGGAATGTTGCTGCAAATAATGTTATTTTTGTTGATAGTATACCTGGTGGAACCACTTTTGTAGCCGGAAGTGTAACAGTAAATGGAATTTCACAGCCAGGAGCAAATCCAGCTAATAGTATGAACCTCGGTAGTATCAATGCTTCGCAAACGATAGTTGTCCGCTTTCAAATTCGAGTGACGTCTAATCCTCTTGTAAATCCAATTCCGAACCGTGCGAGTGTAACGTTTAATTTTATCGCAGTACCAGGACAGCAACCAATGTCAGGTCAAGCGACAAGTAATACTGTATTCACTACAATTAATACCGCTGATATAAGAACAAGAAAAACAGTCGATAAAAGTTTTGCGACAATTAATGATATTCTTACGTACACCGTTACAATTGAAAATATAGGTAATACAATTGCAACAAACGTTATGTTTCAAGATCCAATTCCGCTTGGAACGATTTTTCTACCAAATAGTGTGACAGTAGATGGAATTTCGCAGTCAGGAGCAAATCCAGAAACTGGGTTTTCAATTGTTAATATTCCTCCAGGCGGAACTAGGACGATCACGTTCCAAGTTCGAATTGTATCATCGTCATCAGGGGGTACTGTCACGAATCGTGGGAATGTGACTGCTAATTTTATTGTTAATCCAAATCAGCTACCAATAACGATTAATAGACAGACCAATACAGTTGTGACGCAAATTAATACAGGCGGTCTAAATGTTATAAAAGAGGTCAATACAAATCAAGCCACGGTAGGGGATATTTTAACGTACACTGTGACTGTTCAAAATACAGGAAATGCCCTGTTAACGAATGTGTTTTTTCAAGATGTTGTTTCTTTAGCGGTATCATTTGTGGCAAACTCTGTAACGATTAATAAATCGGCGCAAAATGGACTGAATCCGAATTCAGGATTTTCTCTTCCGAATATCCCTGTAGGTCAATCGGTGGTAGTCTCGTTTGAGGTGCTAATTGAGCTGGATCCGGCAAATGAAGATATTTTAAATAGCGCAACTGTATCTGCAAGCTTTCAAGTGAATCCAAATGAACCTCCAGTAACCATTACTTCTCCAAGTAACGTTGTGAATACAACGCTGCAAACAGGTGGCTTTGAAGTCACAAAGTTTGTGAATGCAGAAGTAGCAACAGTAGGAGATATTTTAACATATACAATTGAAGTAATAAATGCCGGAAGTGTAGCAGCGACGAATGTTCAGTTTATTGATGTCCCATCATCTAATTTAGAATTTGTCCCTGATAGCGTAGAGATAGATGGCGTATCAGAGGCAGGATTGAATCCATTTATAGGATTTTCATTGCCTGACCTTGTTGGAGGAACAAGCGTACTCATAACATTTGACGTAATTGTAACTGCAATCCCTTTTTCTAACAGTATAATGAATACCGCACGTACAACTGGTGATTTTGAATTAGTCCCAGGGGAACCTCCATTTACGATAATAAATTCAAGCAATACGACGGTAACGCCAGTAAATCGAGGTAGTTTAGATATGGTAAAAGAGGTAGATAATTTGATTGTTGGGGTAGGGGATATAGTAACGTATCGCGTTCGTATATTAAATACGGGTACGGTTGATGCGACGAATGTTCAATTTATTGATGTACTATCTGAAGGGGCTACTTTTGTTCCGGATAGTGTCACAATAAATGGTGCACCACAACCTGGACTAAATCCTACTACTGGATTTACTATACTAGATATCCCAGTAGGAGATACTGTTGTTGTGACATATCAAGCTACAATTACTAGTTTTCCAGATGGTGGAACGGTTGAAAATATTGCTGCTGCATCAGCAGAATATATTTTAGTCCCAGGAGAACCTCCTATTACAGTGCGAGACACGAGTAATACAGTTGTTATTACAGTCAATACTGCAATATTATTTATTGCAAAAGGGGCAAATTTCGAAGTAGCAATGGTAGGAGATGTTGTCACATACGGAATTGCTGTTATAAATGATGGTACAGTACCTGTAACAAATATCGTTTTAAAAGATGTTATTGATTCAAATACTTTGTTTATCAATGGAACGGTAATCGTAAATGATGTACCTTTACCGTTTGCAGATCCGAATATCGGTATTCCATTAGGGGATTTCCAGACAAATGATGCTGCAATTATTAATTTTCAAGTCGTCATAACGGGGGGACAAATAAATAATTTAGTTACAAATACTGCAGTAGTGAATGGGCTAGCAACTGTAAATCCAAATCAACCACCTGTATCAATTGAAAGTGATAGTAACACAGTTGTTATTCCTTTTATCGCACCAAATGTTTCGGCAACTGTTGTGAAAACGGCAGATCTTCAAACGGCAACGATAGGAGACGTTATAACATATACGACAGTGGTTATGAATACTGGAGATGTAGTTATGCAAAATATCCGCTTTCAAGATATGCTAGATAGCAGTGTCCAATTTATATCAGGAAGTGTAACGGTTGATGGTGCATCAGTGCAAAATGTAAGTCCTGTTTCAGGATTTCTTGTAGGTAATTTGAATCCTGGTGAAGAACGGACTATTTCGTTTAAAGTAGCTGTTGAGCAAGCACCGAACGGTTCAAGTAGTTATGTCAATAAAGCGAATATCCGCTTTGAACACCAATTAGGAACAGTGTTGCCACCTGTTACACAAATGATAGAAAGTAATAGAGTAGATACACCATTTGTACCGACAATAGAACAAATTTGCCAAACGAATTTAAATTGTTTAGATAAGATTCCATTTAGATGTTTACCTTGTAATCATTTGCGGATAACCAGAAGAAAGTTATAAATAAAAAAGGTCATTCTTTAGAAATAAGAGAGGATGGCCTTTCATGTTAAACTAAATGAAGGTGGTGAAGATATGAAACATAAAATGGGATTATATAATGAACCTTTTCAATCTATTCAGTCTGGGAAAAAAGTATTTGAAGTGCGCTTATATGATAAAAAACGTAGAACTATAAAGCAAGGTGATGAAATTGAGTTTACAAACCTTATCACAGCGCAAACAATTTTAGTAAAGGTAACTGAGCTAAAGCGATATGAAACTTTTAAGCAGATGTATACGGATATCGATAAAGAGTTGCTTAATCGTGCAAACTTTGGCCTAGAAGAAATGTTAGCAAGTACATACGACATATATACGAAAGAGCAAGAAGAAGAGTGGGGAACAGTTGCAATCGGGATTGAGATAATAGCATGAGCAGAAACCGCGGAGCGGTTATTATTATACAGGAAGATCAAATCGCTCTTATGAAACGTATAAAGGGAAACGAAGTATATTTTGTTTTTCCTGGCGGGGGAATTGAAGAAGGTGAAACGTCGGAAAAAGCAACAGAGCGGGAAGTATACGAAGAGTTAGCTGTGCATATAAAAATACAAAATCTTGTTACAAAAGCAGAGGATAACGGTACACAATATTATTATGAGTCCTATATAACAGATGGTGTTTTTGGAAGTGGAAAAGGTGAAGAATTTAAAGGAGCGGATAGAGGACAATACATTCCGTTATGGGTGCCAATGAAAGAGATTATGAATTTGAATGTAAAGCATGACTACGTAGCAAAAATCGTATTAGATTATTACGAACATATAAAGTCAGACAACATACAATAAAAACCATTGACATAGCCTTCTGATTTAAGTATTGTATTCAAGTATGTTTTCAAAATCAGGAGGTTTATATGAGTAATCAAACTACACATCATGTGAAAATGACAACAGCAGATCCATCTGGAATCGGTCTATTTGGATTAGCAATGGTAACACTTGTAGCATCATCTCAAAAACTAGGTTTAACAGATGGCGTTTCATTTGTATTACCGTGGGCAATCTTTTTAGGAGGATTCGCACAACTCTTTGCATGTATTCATGATGCAAAACATAACAATACGTTCGGTACAACGGCATTTGGTGCATATGGTCTATTTTGGTTAGGTGTTGGAACGTCTTGGTTAATTCAACTTGGAGTATTTGGCGAAAAATTAGCCCAATCTGTAGATCCAAAACAGCTTGGTGTAGCCTTTATCGGATACTTAATCTTTACGATCTTTATGACAATTGGTGCAATGGAAACACATAAAGTATTATTTATGATTTTTGTCCTTATTGATTTCCTATTTATCGGTCTTTCATTCAGTACTTTAGGTGTTATGCCACATGCAATGCATAATTTAGCTGCATATTCTGAACTATGTATCTCATTATTATCTTTCTACGGTTCAGCAGCCGCCGTATTAAATACACATTTCGGAAAAGTTGTATTACCAGTTGGTAAACCATTTGGTATTTTTAAAAAATAAGCGAAAAACACGAATGATTATATAAATCATTCGTGTTTTTTTATACTTAAATTTCTTTCGTTTTATCATTGTAGTCGAGAAGCTCCTCCAAAAAATGAAGTGAAGGTAGTGGTACTGCAATAAAAAGTGACATTGGATTGGCGTTTTAAGATGTAAGGTAAAAAATACAATTGAAATTGATTCTCATTATTAATATAATGAGAATGAGAATCAATTAAAAGAGGGGGATTCCGCATGGCGAAAATTTTAATAGCATATGCAAGTATGTCAGGAAATACAGAGAGTATTGCTGATTTAATTAAAGTAAGTTTAGATGCATTTAATCATGAGGTAGAATTGCAAGAGATGGAAGGTATGGATGTAGAAGAATTGTTAAATTATGATGGTATCATTTTAGGATCTTATACGTGGGGGGATGGTGAATTACCATTTGAAGCGGAAGATTTCCATGATGATTTAGAAAATATAGATTTAGCAGGGAAAAAAGTAGCTGTTTTCGGATCGGGTGATACGGCCTATGAGCAGTTTTGTGAAGCGGTCACTATTTTTGAAGAGCGTCTTGTAGAACGCGGGGCAGAACTTGTACAAGATGGATTGAAAATTGAATTAGCTCCAGAAGATGAAGAAGATATAGAGAAATGTAGTAATTTTGCAATCACTTTTGCCGAAAAGTTCTAGGAATGGGAGTGTCATCGTGGAAACAATGTTGAGTGCAACTGCTGTTACGAAACTAAATGATGGGAAGCTTATGTTAGCTACTACATATGATGGATTATTCATTGAACAAGATGGAGAATGGAAACAAATTTTAACTGGGTTTCAAAAACGAATCCGAGATTTACACAGCGGTGGTAATGTAGTGTATGGTGTAGGGGACGAAGGGGTTTTTATTCGCAGTATGAATGGTGGAGAAGATTGGACTATTCAGCGCTTGCCGACAAAGGCAACTAGCTGGAATGTGTGTAGTAATGAAAATGGAACAGTAATCGCTCATGGAGATAAAACATTGTATCTTTCTCGTAATTTCGGTTCTACGTGGGAAACCATCTGTCCATTTCTTTGTTACGGCATTGATGCACCATCTATTCGTTCGTTATTTTTATATAAACATTACGTATATATTGGCACAAAAATTCATGCTAAATATGGTGGTGTTTGGCTTTTTGATTTAGAGAAACGTAGCTTGCAAAGAATTAAAATAGCGACGAATCAAATGATTTCTGCGTTGGCGTTACATAATTCCTACTTAGTAGCAGCAAGCGGATCGTGCAGAGGAGTCAGTGGGAGCATTTCGTTTTGTGAAATAGATAAGAGTATGAAAGATGAAAAGTTATATTGGCACACGTGTCAAAGTGAGCAAAAGGCAAGTAGCTATTTGGATCTAAGTGTGGATCAACAAGTGTTATATACAACATCGACACAAAATAAGGCGGGGATTAGTACGATCTGTCGTGTGCTTCTTGATGAAGGATTAGTTACAGTGTGTGGATCGATTAAAGGTCATGGATGGCGAATTATCAATCAAAAAGAAGGCTATGTTGTAGCGGGATCTGGGGAATCAAAATCCATGAAATTTAAAAAAAATATTGTTTAAACAATAAAAAAAAAAATTAGATTTGCATTTATTATATTGATATGATATAGTAAATCTAAACCATTTTACTTTTAATAATATAGAGATTTAAATGAGCTGTAACTTCAGAGGAGGATAGCAATGTTAAATCTCCTCTGCGGTTGCAGTTTTTTAATGTCGTTATTATTGTTGTAAAGTGGTCGAAAATGAATATGTACATATAGGTACATTGTAGGAGGATTTTTTCATGCAAAACGGTAAAGTAAAATGGTTTAACTCAGAAAAAGGTTTCGGTTTCATCGAAGTTGAAGGTGGAGAAGACGTATTCGTACATTTCTCAGCTATCCAAGGCGACGGCTTCAAAACTTTAGAAGAAGGTCAAGAAGTTACTTTCGAAGTAGAACAAGGTAACCGTGGACCACAAGCTACTAACGTAGTTAAGAAGTAATTAAACAAAAAAGAAGGGCTTGCCCTTCTTTTTTTTGTGTTTTTTATAAAAAAGAAATTTTTGATTTTCTCCATGTACATGTATACAAAATAGAATTGTTTACAATTTGTTGCCTCTTAAAAATATTCTTCTAAAGCAAATATTCTTTCCTACTTAAACAAATGAAAATAATAAAAAAGGCTCTATATCTAATTGGAAAATTGTGTAAATAACGCAAAATATATGAAATGAAAGAAACGTTGTATATAAAGAAATAGTAAAAAAACACCTCATATTTTATGTCATGTAATTTCCCTCTAAAAATAAAACTTTTATTATGTAACCCGTCTAATTGCTAGAATTCACTAATCAAAATTGGCCGCCTAGTCGTCCAGCTGTACATCGATATAAATGTTGTGTATGAGAAGAGTATCATCAATTGAATAACCTATACTTTAAGAAAGAAAGTTCATTATGTAGACGAAGAGATTGATAGTGTTAGTATCAGTTACATATTTAAGTACGAAAACATAAAGTGTAATATTATTCGAAATAATGTATAAATGAAGGAGGATCTAAATGGAATTAGATAGTAATCAAAAGAGAATAAACAGGGAAGAAATGTTGGGAAAAAAGCTTATTGGCGATGGGAAAGATGGAGAAATATATCAATTAAGTGAAGATAAATGTGTAAAGATATTTTTTCGGGAAGAAACGCAAAGGAAAGAGTTGCAGGCCTTAATAATGGGACAATCTTCACCTGTTATTCCGAAAGTATATGGCCATGGAGAGAACTATATTGTAATGGAATATGTACATGGAATATCATTAGCACGATATTTAAAAAAAGAGAATGAGTTGTCTGAAAAAATGGTTAATGACATATTAATCATGTTAGATGAACTAGAAAAAATAAAGTTTACTAGATTAGATACGGAAGTAAGGCACATTTTAATAAATACAGAAGGACAACTGAAAGTTATTGATCATAAAAGAGCATTTACTTCAAATAGTAAAGTTCCTAAAAAATTATTAAAAGGATTTAAAAAGTTCGGATTGGAGCATATTTTTTTAAACCATGTAAAAAAATTACGTTTAAGCACTTATAATGCATGGATGAATCAATAATGGAATTATTTTTCTTTAGTCGGGCATGGTTTTATATTTTTGTATAACGATTATAGGATTTATGTAGGAGAAATATGTTAATTGTATAAAATTTATCCGCTAATGATGGTTTCGTTTTTTGACGCTTGGTCATAAATTAGACAGTATAAGGAGTGAACTGATAATGGCAGAGAGTATTTTAGTTATTGGTGCTCATCCTGATGATGAGTTATTGGGAGCTGGTGGAACCTTAAGAAGGCTAATAGAAGAAGGTTATCGGGTAGTATCAATTATTACAGCTTTGGGGAGAAGAGAGGAAGCTTATCGCATGCAGCAAATTAGCAAAGCTGCTAATAGTGAAATAGGCATAGAAGAAGTTATATTTCTAAATCATGCGAATTTAGAGTTGGAGTTAATTCCGTTACATCAATTTACGAAAGAAATTGAGCAGTTAATAGAACTTTATAAACCTAGTAAAATCTTTACTCATCATTATGGTGATATTAATATAGATCATCAAATCACTTTTAAAGCAGTGTTAACAGCGACTCGACCTTTGCCAAATAAACAGCCTATTGAGTTAATTACATTTGAAACAGTTTCTTCCAGCGAGTGGAATGTTCATACGAATGACACCGTTTTTAAACCTAATTATTATGTGAATATTACGAATCAAATGGAGGAAAAGATTGAAGCCTTGAAACATTATGATGTAGAAATGAGGGATTTTCCTCATCCTAGATCTTATAAAGGTATAAGATATTTAGGTAGGAATAGGGGAATGACGATTGGTGTGGAATACGCCGAGGCGTTTGAAGTGATAAGGAAGGTGTGGCGATGAGTAAGAAGGAAGACTTTCCATATCCATATATAATGGAAGCGATGGATGAATATTTTGGCGTGCATTCACCATTATTGAAAAGGAAGCACTTACTGAAAGCGGAGGCAGGAAAGGTATGTCTAAATTTACAGAAAAAGAAAAAATTGTCTATATTAATTGCTACATTTTGGGATTATCCTCATATGGGAGGGTTATCGAATTATATTAAGACATTAAGTGAAGGATTAAAACAACTTGGTCATCAAGTTGATATCATTTCCCCAAACCAATTTTCTTCAAGCGAAGTAGCAGTTCTTCGGAAAGAAATAGTCCCCGAAATAAAAAAGGTATTAAATAGCCGCTATGAGATTTTGAATCTGAATATTCTTAAAAATATGAGGAATATGTATGTGTATGAAAAAATGCTAATCAGAAAAATTAAGTCTGAAGAATATGATGTTTTTCATGCTCAAGATTTATTTACAGCTAATTTACTAGGAAGATGTAATGAAGAGGAAAGAAAGCCTTTATTTTATACTCCACATGGAATGTACACTTTTAATAGATTGAAATTTGGTATTTTTGAAAAGGGATCTTTGGAGGAAGTGTACTATAAAGAATTAGAAAAAAAAGCTATTGAGTTTTCTGAGCAGATTATCATTTTAAGTGATTCATTTAGAGAACCGTTATTACAGTTAGGTGCGAAACAAGAGCGTATGAAAACTGTTATTACAGGTATTTCATACCCTAAAATACAGCAAAAAAGAGACAAATTAGTTGATGATAAGCTTGTAATAACATGTGTTTCTAGATTAGGGCCACGAAAAGGACATAAAGTTTTATTACAGGCACTTTCACAAATAGAAAGCGCCTATACTGACAAACTAAAAGTACTTATTGTTGGCGATGGTGAAATGAGACAAGAATTGGAAAGGCAAGTTGAAGATTTAGATTTGCATATGGTGGAGTTTTTAGGGAAAAGAAATGATGTTCCCAATCTTTTAGCTCAATCAGACCTTTTTATACTTCCGACGTTTAATGATAGTTTACCAATTTCTATTATTGAAGCAATGCATAGTGGACTTTGTGTTATTTCGACAAAAGTAGGAGGGATACCAGAATTAGTACAAAATTATGAAACAGGGATACTTGTAGGAGCAGGAGATGTAAACGAGTTAGTGGATGCAATTAAGTTTGTTATTGTATATGAGCATGAGCGGAAGCGGATTGCTACAAATGCAAGAGAGTATGCGAAAAATTATTTGACTCAAGAGGTAATGGTAACTCAAATAGAAAAAATTTACAAAAAAGTATGTAAGTGAGGAATGTTCCGATGAATCATGAACATGTAGCAGTTGTCCTGGATTTAAGTGCTAATGGAATTGGAATCATCCGAGGTTTAGCTAGAAAAGGAATTAAAGTGTATGCATTTGATGTTGAAGGGCCTTATAAAATAGGGAAATCGCGTCTCGCTTCTTGTGGAATATGTTCAAGTCCTTTATATGAAGAAAAAGAATTATTAAAATTTTTAATTCAATTGGCTGAGAAATTTAAAGAAAAACCAGTATTATATACTGGCGCGGATGATTATGTAATGTTTATTTCAAAACATAGACAAGAACTATCGAAATACTACTTATTTTTATTCCCTGAACATAACTTAATTGAAAAAACATTAGATAAACAAAAAATGTACGAATTGGCGAAAAAATATAATATTTCATGTCCAAATACGTATATTGTTGAACAAGCTGAGCAATTAGAAGAAGTTATATTGGATCTTGAGTTTCCTTGTATTTTAAAGCCGGTGCTAGGGCACGAATTTCGGAAGAAAATAAATCAAAAAGCGATTGTAATACGAGATGCTAATCAATTAAGAAATGAATATCAATTATATGAACAACATGGAAAACTTCTTATTCAAGAAATTATTCCTGGAGATAATCAATGTTTTTATAAAGTCGCAACATTTTTTGATGATAATATGGAATTGTTGGCACTATTTTCACTACAAAAAAATCATCAATTTCCAGCTGAATTTGGAACAGGTGCTCATATTGTTAGTAAAGCGATTCCAGAATTGGTGGATATTTGTGTACCTTTTTTTAAAGAATTGAACCTTAAAGGTATCGGTATGATAGAGTTTAAAAAAGACCCTAGAGATGGTGTGTATAAATTTATTGAAATAAATCCTCGCTTTTGGCTTACTCATAGTTTAACGAGACGTGCAGGTATAGATTTTGTATATATGTATTACTTGTATGTAACAAATCAAAAAGTAGCACCACAATTGAAACAAATTGATGGTGTTAAATGGATATATTTAGTACGCTACTATTTAACATTTCGCTATAAGAGAAAAAGTGAATCGATGACATGGAAAGAGTTTTATGAAGGGTTACGCGGCGAAAAGGAGTTTGCACTGTTTGCATGGGATGATCCGATGCCGTTTATTAGAAGTGCATATTCTCATGTAGTGAATGCATGGAAACGAAAGCGACAGGAGTGAAAACTGTTGTATGAGCTAAGTGTATTATCAAAACATCTAGAAAAGTTAGATATGCCAAAAAAACTCTCTTATGTACTAGGAGAGAAAGTTAAAATTAACTATTCAAAAATATCATGTTTAAAAAAGAGCAGGAAAATGTGTGTGTATCAATTAATTCTTCAAAATAAAATGACAGCGTATCCGATTGTTTTAAAAATATATAATGAGACTCATTATAAAAATGAAGTGGAGATTAACATATATGATAAAGCCTATCATATATTAAAAGAGTTTTTGCCACAAATTTATTATATCGAAAAAAATAAGCATGAAACATGGATATTTATGGAGTTTGTTCAACAAATACGCGGACAAATAACTTTTACTCCAGCGCATTTTAGTCGTATTATTCCTACTGTTGCTAAACTTCACGCCCATACATTCGAAGCTGAATTTCAGAAGTATAAAGAGATTTGGTCAAGCTGGCTTCCGAATTATGGGTCCGATCGTATGAAGAAGGATCGAGAGAAACATATAAAGAAAACAAAGATATTTCTAAATGATGCACAGAAAGATGAGCGATTAAAGGAAATGATTCAACCGTATTATGAATTGTTAATAAGCATATATGAAAAGGGGCCAGACTTTTTCCCAGAACTGCTTGAGAATGGATCGGCAATTACACATTGTGATCTTCATATGCAAAATATATGTAGTAATAATGTGAGTAGTAATGGGGATTGGGATATTCAGTTTATTGATTGGGAATCTGCTAAATATACACCAGTATGGTTTGATATGGTTGTTTTAGTTGAAGTGCTGATAGGATTTAGAAAAGATTGGCAAAGTAATGCCGAAGAAATTCGAGTGAATTGTGTGAAATCCTATACGGAGGAAATGAAAAGGTATGGAATTGAATTTAAAACGAACCCGATGGATTTGTATAAAATGGCCTATTTGCAAAGGACGTTAGAAAAAGGATTGCATACACAGCTTAGAAGAATATTCGATAACCGTGCGGGTGAATTACTACCGTATCATCTTGAAAAAATTCAAACATGGGGAACAGAATTTGGATTGTAAAAGAATGAGAGAGTTATTGTTAATATAGCTAGGAGGGGAGCCTTTTGGATTTGAAGATGAATTACCCCTTACATGAAAGTTTAGTAAAAGTTATGGATGCATACTATAAAGTAGAGAATAGGGTTGAGTATTTAATAAATCCATTACAGTCTTTTAGGCCTGAAAAGGCTACTATGAAAAAGAACATGAAAATTTTATATGTAACATTTCTTAAATATCCTAATACTGGAGGATTAGCGAATTATATTACGACATTAAAGACAGGGTTTGAAAAGTGTGGTCATGAAATAAAGATTCTTTCTCCTCTTCAAATGCCTATAGAGTATTTTGAGAGAAAGATTCCCCAAGAAGCTCAAAATATAAGGTTTTTTTTGAAGAAACGTTATGGTATTTCTAATGAAAAAATCATTAAAAATGTTAGTTTTTTAAATGTATTTGCAGAGTTTCTACAAGGACAGAATTTAGAGGAATATGATATATTCCATGCCCAAGATTTATTTGCCATCTTTATAATGGGACAATTAAATGAAAGGTATAGAAAGCCTCTTTTTTTTACACCACATGGACATTTTACAAAGAGTCGACTAAAGTTTGATAAAATACAAAGAGGCTCCATTGAAGAAATACATTTTCGTGAAATTGAAAAACAAGGTATAAGGGCTGCTAATCAAATAATAACGATTAGTAATTCTTTTCATGAACCGTTACAAGAGTACGGGGCGAAGAAAGAACAGCTAATTACAGTTCATACGGGTATCAATCTCGAAAAAATAGTTACAGTGAAAAAAAAGGACGAAGAAAAAATTCTTATTTGCTGTGTTGCTCGTCTTTCTCCTCGAAAGGGGCATGATATTCTTCTGAAAGCATTATCGGAAATGAAAGTAAGTTTATCAAATGTGGAAGTATGGATTGTTGGGGACGGGTCCATGAGGAGTGAATTAGAAAGGCAAGCACAAATACTTGGTTTGGAAAATGTGAAGTTTTTAGGAAAGAGAACGGATATAGCTGAAATTCTTGCAATATCGGATATTTATATTTTACCGACAATAAATGATAACTTTCCGCTTTCGATTTTAGAAGCTATGTTTTCTGGAAAAGCAATTATAACAACAAATTGTGGTGGAATAGTAGAAATGATACAAAATAGAAAAACAGGAATTATTTGTGAACCAGGAAATGTATCGCAAATTACTGAATCTTTAACTTTATTATTACAAAATAAAAGACTACGGTCATATTTAGGAAAGAATGCTAAGGAGTATGCAGATAGGAATTTCACACAAGCGATCATGGTTTCAAAGATTGAAGAGATTTATCGTAGGTATGTATAAATAAGGGAAGTAAATAAAATATACGAATTGTTACAAGGACAATTCGTATATTTTATTTATCATTCTTAGCTTTTTGCATAGCAAAACATATTTTTCTGTCGTATCATTTCTTTGTACAGATAGCTTATTGAAAACTGAAGATATGAGGTTGTTGTAGGAAGTCTACAATGTAAAATCCTAAGCGCCACACCTACCGAAGTAGAGTGAAAACCAAGCCAATTAGGAGGCGTGTGAGTCGGATGTATAAATACACTCATTTCACCGTAGGAATCCCCCACTTTAAGCGTAGCTAAGTGGCGGTAGTTCAAGTCTCTAAAAAACTTACTGAATATTGATCTTACCGGATTGTCAGACATTATCTCGAAGATTAGTATTGCGGTGTATGAGTCACTTTCTTCTCAATTCGCTCAATCACATCTTGCAGTTCATCTGGCTTCAAAAACTCAATTGGAGAGAATCCTTTCTCAAACGTAAGAGTATCTGCCTCAATCATAAGTACATAGCGGTCATTTACTTTCGCAATATGAATTTGATCACCAAAATCAGCGAGTAAGGCCTTCACGGAGATATGATCTGCTTTTAATTTTAATTCAACCTCTGGTGCATGCTCCACAATTTGCGCAGTTGCTTCCATTACTTCTTCTGTTGAAAACTGTTCCATAATTTCACGCTTTGGACTTGCGGCCCATACTTCCATTGCTTGGTCGAATTGTTCACGTTCTTCCGTACCTTCTTCAAAGATGTCTTCAATTTGGTCGTATACCATGCCCATAACTTGCGTCTTCATAATTTCTGGCATAGAGCGCTCATATTCAACGAATTTTAAGAAGTCTTCGAAGTAGCGGGCGTGTGATGCTTGGTGTATTTTTAATTCGCCTACTTCTACAATGCCTTCTTCTGGCATATACCCTTAGTTGTACGTGAATTCACGTATATAGGACGTTTACAAGGCGTAATATTTAATTTGGGCACAAACATGGCAACATATCGCTTAAATATTCATGATTTTATCGAGTTTGTCAGATACGGATTTTTGCATATCAGGCAATACATGGCTATACGTATTGAGTGTCGTTTCGATATCCGAGTGACCTAACCGATCAGCAATTAGCTTTACATTAACGTTTTGCTGTATCAACATAGTCGCATGGGTGTGACGTAGATCATGGAAACGTATTTTAGGTAAGCCGAGTTTGCCCGTTAAATTGTAAAACTCTTTTCTTAGGTTGCGGGGAATCATCGGTTTGCCTGTACGTGTACAAACTATTAAGTCATTATCCTCGTAGTCTCGACCGTGATATAAACGTTCCTCTAAGATCATTTTACGATGTACTCTTAATTCATTGACGAGTTTGTCCGGAATATGGATAGAACGTACACTAGACGCATTCTTAGCCCCGACCTTTATTTCCGCAGCTTGAGTTAAGGTTTGTTTAATATAAATAACGTTCCTATCGAAATCAATATCTTTCCAACGTAATCCCATTATCTCACCTTGTCGCATACCAGTTAATAATGCCATTACACATGCGATATAAACACGTGTGAGACGCTTAATGCTCTTGGATTCTATTATAAAGTAATTTACTTGAGCTAATGACCAAACGTCCATTTCTTTACGCTGTCTCTTCGGTAAAGTAGTGCCTGTCGCCGGATTAGTTTTTATGAGCTTCATTGTCTTCGCTTTTTTTAGAGATGCGCTTACTATTCGAAATACTAAGTGAACAGTGTGAGATGAATAACTTGTCTCATTTACTAGATTGTTTACGAACTTTTGAATGTGAATAGGCTCAATCTTTTGTAATTGAAAATGCCCTAGTCTCGGCTTGATTACGTTCTCGCAATAAATTAAGTGAATTTCGTAAGTGGACTTTTGAAGATATATACGTCTTTCTTCGAACCACTCATCGAGATATTTAGAGTATGTCATTTGTGAGAGATCGAGAAACTCATCGTTTAACATCTCAGCTTGGACTTTAATTAACGCATCTTCGGCCTCTTTTTCAGTTTTAAATCCACGTCGTTTTATTTGTCTTCTTCTTCCGGTAAACGGGTCCTTTCCTAAGTCGAAAGAAAAGTACCAGCTTCCTCTTTTTTTATCTTGTAATACGCTACCTTTCATAATTAAACCTCCGATAGGCTCTAACTATTGAAATAATAGCTTCCATATCATGTATTTTAAACTCTTGGGCACAGATTGTATAGGGGTATAAAAAGTAGAAAAACGTAAATAATTTTATTTTTTTTTCGAAAAAAAATGCGCGAGGTTCCAAAGTGGTGCGTCATAGTAAATGTAAGACGAAAAAAATTATACGTAAGTGTATCAAATTTTAAGTTATCTGGAACATATTATACTAGGAGGTAAAAACGGTGACTTACTTCAAAGCTGTTATCGATGACACGCACCATATAACAAAGCCAATCGATAAATTAATCTACACAATTTTGTACGCCGGTATAAGTAATGATACAAACTCGTTAAGTCCTAGCGTATCTGAAATCGCAATGAAAGCGAGATGTTCCGAACGTACGGTACGTAGAGCATTACGAACACTACAAACTCTTAATCTTATCGATATCAAACCACGTTTTGATGATTACGGTCAGTCTACGAATCTATACACGTTATTACCTATACCAACTCATTTTATAAACGGAGTGACAAACGGTAATGAGGATTCAAAGGAGGACGTAGCATGAACGAAAATAGAGATCGTGTAGTTAACCTTAATAGTCGTAAATACGTAAATATCGATTACGGTGTATTACATGATACGAAAGTCTTCGGAAAGGTCTACGAGAAGATGGTTTACGTTATTTTATGTAAATACGCAGACTACGAGACGAAAACTTCGTACCCAAGCGTTAGTCGTATCGCTAAGGAATGTACGTGCTCTGAGAATACTGTGAGAGCAGCGATTAGGAGATTAGAAGAGTTACGGTTAGTAAAAGTAGAAAAACGTGTTAGAGACGACGGTAAAGGGCAGACATCGAATTTGTATACATTGTTACCAATACCGGATGAGTTTCCGAAATTTCATCGACCTTCAATACTTATAGAGGACTAAACTCATAAGGTGAAGGGGGAGTACTTCAAGATATGCAGTGGGGTACTTCATGAGCTGAAGACGAATTAATAGTTATTTATATATCAGTTATTTTATATATCAATTGCAAACCAAAAATCTTGAAGTCTATTTCTAGCGAAATAACCTTCCATCATTAATAGATTCGGTGGTGATTACTTATATAAAAGAACGCCGCTAATAGATGATGAGATACAACAAACGTAAGTGAAGTTATAAGGTTTTAGATAATTAAAGAAAGGAACGATTTATATGAATAAAAAGATTCTTATTAGACGATTAGAAAACGTCTTGTTCCACATAAATGCAAACGGAAAAATAATCGGCGCTGAACATACGCTAGAGGACGTTAAATACAGTCTTGAAAACTTAACGAAAGAATTAAAAGAAAGTTAACGGAGGTATCCACGATGAAAGATATAACGGCAGGTAGACTACAACGACTTCTAGTGAATCTTGACAAGGAGATAGCACCGTTAAAAGCGGTATTCAACGAAGTTGACCGTCAGTTAAAACACATAGAATTGGTTCAAATTGACTTACTTCATATCGTTGAGTTAGAAACGTTCAGTTCTGTACGAGGTTATCACTTAGCGAAAAAACTTAAAGAAGTTCGCTTAGAACGACGTGCAGTCAAAGATCGTTGGGAGGAACTTAAGATAGCGTTAGAATCGCTACAGGAAACGAAAGCTAAAACGAAGGAACAGATGTTAGCTATTTACGAAAAGAGGAAGAGCTTAGCAGATCGTAAGTACCACATTCGAAAACTGGATGGTGACTTCGAAATACTTGCTGATGGCATCGTTAGCAAAAAGAAATAGCTAACGTAAATTTTATGGTGAAATAAGCAGACAAGAATCTAGGAATCTACGAATCTACGAAGGTATGTAATGAGGAGGGTTATTGGTAGGGAAAGCGGTAAGTGTTAAAAAACATAGAAAAAAGAACCTCTGTAGCGACAGAGATTCGAAAGGGATGGAGTAAATGCGTCTTTTGGGAAGACGTATCGAGTAATGTCGTCTCGATAATTAAATGATAACACGAACTTTCCTAAACTATTAGCGGTAAATGTACCCACTATTGGAAGACCAAGGAAGACTAACAGATAAACGAATGCAAGTAAACGATCCATTACTGAAAGAAATATATATCGAGGCGCTAATCCGCCGTAACATATTCAAAATGGAAGATGGGCGCGATTTATGGCAGGCGTCTAATAAGGAATTACACGTTAAGTTATTCGAATTATTTGACAAGGAGGGAATGGAGTGACTCGAATATCAACGAAAGATTTCCGCAACCTACCAATCGAAAAATGGAACGTAACAACATTCCGTGAATATATGTTACACGTCCACGAAACGAAATATAAAATTCCATACGTCGCACGTAATTACGCCGTGGAAGGACGAATGCTCAAAGCGTTCATTGCCGAACATAAACCAGAAGCAACGAAGCGATTCATCGACGCATGTTTTGCCGACTATAAGCCGACACGGGAGTATCCCGGATTAAACTTTGCGTTTATGTATTCGTATATGCGATCTAGGTTGTTACCGAGAGTGCTAGATGAGTTGCGTAGGAAGGACGAGCAACAACGTAGACAGGCGGAGTATATAGAAGTAAGGACGGAAGAAATTATCGATTATTTATAAACGGAGAAATTATTTTTCGAAAATGGGAGCACGAAATATAAAAAAGGGAGATTAGTATTATTAGAAACGGAGGAATAGAAATGGTACGACCTAAATTAACGTTTGAACAAGTGAAGGCGAAGTTTGAAGAACGAGGATACGAGCTATTGGAAACTGAGTACGTAAAAAACACGGCGAAGATGCGATATAGATGCCCGAATCATCCCGACAAAGACGTATCGATTACCTATTCTGATTTGCGTAGTGGTAGTGGTTGTCGATATTGTGGAGTACTGAAACGTAGACATACGATCGATTCTGTTAGAGAGGCCTTTAAAGAACGAGGATACGAGCTATTGGAAACGTATTACAAGAGTGCTCATCAAAAATTACGTTATAGATGCCCGAGCCATCCCGATGAAATCCTTTCAATCACATATGGGAATTTAAGGCATGGTCATGGATGCTCGAAATGTGGGAAAGCAAAGAGTGGGACCACACGTTCAAAAACACATTCTACATTGTACTCAAAAGAACAGCGACAGGAAGCTCGTCAAGAGACTGCGAGATTGTTAGATACGTATTGTTTCGATTGTCCAAATAAAGACTTACCGTATATCGGTGACATCGAAGAGAGTTGCTATAAAAGCTGTCCGCATGGAATCGGATTAGATATACGAAGATGTGGTGCAATATTAGCCGGTGAGGATGCTGATATAGTTATTGAACGTTATAAAGTGAGGTTCGAGAAAGAACGGATTGACAGTAAGGAGGTAACGGTATAATGCAGTGCATTCTATCCGACCACTGTTCGCTATACAAAAGCGAATCATGCAACCGACAGTGTACCTCGTACATTGCACTACATGGATTCAACGGTAATGGTGGGCGTATGGCAGCGACCAACTTACCGAAAGAATACCGTCATCTAACGTTACAGGACAACCCTGTACGAGCGTCACAACCGAAACTCTATAAGATTATCGATGCGCAAGTAACGACTTTCTCACGGCAATTTGAGGCGAGTCAATCCACAGACGCGAAGGATAAGATCAAATCGATGTATCTCTACTCCGAAGAAACTGGCACGGGGAAAACAACGACAGCAGCCGTAATTTTAAACGAATGGCTCATACGGCACTACGTCGGGAGTTTGCAGCGAAATAGGCAATCGTTGCAGGTACCGGGATATTTCTTAGATGTGAACGAGTGGCAAACGTTATTTAACGAATTTAATCGGACAAATGTTCCGAAGGACGTATCGGAAAAAGCGGCGAGAGAATATTACAAGCGTGGAAGTAATGCAAGATTTGCACCTTTCGCCGTTCTCGATGATATAGGTGTACGTAGTGCAACCGAAGCATTTCGAGGTGACTTACATGCGGTGATTAACCATCGGGTAACGAACGGATTGCCTACGGTTTACACTTCGAACATTCCTATCGATGGGTTGGAGAGCGTGTTTGATCGTAGGCTATACGATAGGGTTCGAGATTTGTGCGTGGTGTTGCCGTTCGAGGGCGAGTCGAAAAGGGGGATGCGAAGATGAAGAAAATTATAATCGCAGTATTTATGTCTTTGCCAACATGGTTTTGGCTTACGTATTTTTGTGGGTTAAGTGAGATAGAAGGAGTTGCTACCGCTTTTATTCTCGGAGTGACTTTCGGAATTTATAACGCAGTTTTGGAGGAAATAGATAAGTAAGACAAAATTTGAATTTTATAAGAAATGAAAGTAACAGTAACATTTGAATACGAACTAGATGAAAAACAAAAAGAGAAATTTGAAGATATAAGGTCGGATGAAGGAGAATTTGAAGCGTTTGAGTTCTTAGAGGATTTAGTGAAAAAAGATATAGATGTCGCTGAGGTCGTTGAAACAGAATATAAAGAATAAAAAAACTTAACAAAAGCGTTATTTGAATAGAAAACAAGGGGGAAACGGGAAATGAAAAAGGATATTCAATTTTTAAAGGAATTACAGCAGGAATTAAAAACACAGGAAACTGATGGGAACGCATCACCACGTTTTTGGGTAATCAAGGATTATCGATTTGTTCCAGGAAATGAGAAGTATGACAGTGGTCATGAGGAGCGTTTCTTTAACGATGGTGATTATGTTAAATTCTCTAAATTTAGTGAGTTAAAAGAGTTCTTGGAAGAATACTTTGAAGGTGAAATTGAAGAAGCAGAGTTGCAGGAACTTTTCAGTGATGAAAACAAGAACTTCGATGGGTTATGGGAGTATGTAGAAGATAATTTAAACGATGATGGTTACTTTGATACAGTTTTTGTTAAAGAAGAATCATTCATTGTTGAAGATACTATGTTCTTAACTAAAGAAGAAGCTAAGAAACATATTGAATTAAATAAACATCACTATACTTCAAAAGCTCACACATATGCTATGACGGCTTGGAGAGCACCGAAAGTGGAACGGTTGCTGAATATATTAGAAACATTTGATTGGGAATCAATTAGTACAAAATAGTTATTTGAATAGAAAGGGAGAATGAGAGTGAACATTGTAAGCACACTTAAGTTAACTAGAAAATATGCAGAATGTCCTGATTGTGGTAATGACAAGCTCGGAAACGGTGAAGGTACTTTAGAAATAAATGACGATACATTTAAGCGAACGTGTAAGTGCGGATGGAAAATTGAAGTGAAAGAGGGGGACAAGAAGTGATGAAAGTATTCAAGGTAAGTGAAGGAGAATGGGTTTGCGCTGAAACAGAAGAACGGGCAAAAGCATACTACAAGGAACAAACAGGATTTAGTGATGAAGAGATTAACGAATATTATGAGGGAGAAGTTAGTTTACAAGAAAAGATGCACGTAGATATTGATGATTTACCAGAAGAAGAAAAGAATAATTTCCAATGCGGAATACCATATGGAAATATGATTTATGTTCTTAAGTCCTTTGAATGGGTAATTAAGCATGAGAGAATAACGGAACCTTGTTTTATTGCAACAACGGAATAATGAAACAAAATCCTTATTTTATTGACGATCGAATTCAATTAAAAAGGACCCGTTATAAACAACAGGTCCTTTCAAAAAAAGAAAATGTGATTAGCCGATTCAACAGGAGCAACCGGCCCAACAGGCCCAACAGGTATCACAGGTTCAATATTAATATATGCGAAATGAATTTAAATATGATTAATCAAATGATAATTTAATAAAATCTTTATTTGAATAGAAAAGGGGAACAAAAAGTGGATAAATTCGATTTGTTTAGGATTGTTGAAGAACGTATTGAAGAAATAGCGAGGGAATGCAATGTTTCTGAAGAGTTCGTAATAAAAGAATGGATTTCGTCTATAAAAGAAGCTAAAAAGAATTGAACAAAAACGCTATTTTATTAGAAAGCGAGGTGGTGATATGAGTCTTACTTTTATAGACTTCTTTGCCAGGCGTGGGTGGTTTTAGATTGGGCATGGAACAGGCAGGTCATAAGTGCCTTGGATTTGTAGAGTGGAACAAGTTTGCTAGAAAATCATATGAAGCAATTCATAACGCTAAAGGGGAGTGGACATGGCATGACATTACAACAATTGACTATAGAGACATTCCTAAATCCGACTGCTGGACTTTCGGATTCCCGTGTCAAGATATCTCAATTGGAGGAAAAACACAAGGATTTGATGGGGAGAGATCTTCTTTATTCTTTGCAGTTACTAAGTTATTACGTCAAACGAAAGAATGGAGTCCCGAAAGCCTACCTAAAAAATTATTCATTGAAAACGTTAAAAATTTTCTCTCAGTTAATGGAGGGTGGGACTTTCTCAAAGCCCAAGTTGAACTGGATGAAATCGGGTATGACTGTGAATGGGAATTACTCAATTCTAGAGAGTTCGGAGTTCCACAAAACAGAGATCGAGTATACATTATCGGACATCTTAGAACACAAGACAGACGAGAAGTATTTCCTATCAGAAGAACTATTGCAGCAACTCCGTTACCAAGAACAGAAGGATTCAAAATAATTAATAATACTGTTCAAGGCTATGATTATGCTGGGGAAAATGATGTGATTAATTTTGCTTTCCCTGGATCCAATACAAGACGTGGTCGGGTAGGACGAGGGTATTTTCAAACATTAGATACACAATGTTCACAAGCTGTTCTAGACAATGGAAGATGGCGGCAAATAACACCAAGAGAAGCATTTCGGATTCAAGGATTCCCTGATTGGGCATTCGATGCAGTGAGGGAAGTAAATACGGATGTACAGCTTTTTAAGCAAGCAGGGAACTCAGTGACTGTACCAGTCATTTATGAAATAGCAAAGAGATTAATATAAAAATTTCATTTTATATAGTTTGTTGCAATATAAAAAGAGCACGTTCGAACAGTGCTCTTTAAGGAAAAAGTAATGTTGAAACCAACTAAAGCAGTGTAAAAGTGACCTTTTCATTTTGTGGATATTAATTTTTTGACTCAAAATAACATATGAGAATTGAACCTAAAAAGTGCTAACAAAAAAACAAAAGAGCAGCTAGCAAAAGCTAACTGCTCACCCAAGGAAAACGGAGAAAAGATTACCATGTATCTACAGTATTGACGGAATGTTGATTTTTATTCAGGGAGGTAGAGGGAAATGGATAAGAAAATTATGATTCCTAGAGCGGTTGCTGAAGAACTATCAAAAAAAGCGGAGAAGTACGGGAGCGAAGGTGCGGCATACATGATGCTTGAAATGTGTGACGTTAATAATAATGCAACTTATGAATGGTTAAAAGGTGAAGGGAATCTTGTTAAATTAGCATCTGCTATCGAGTTTGGATATGAGATTCAAGAAGACAAGTTACTAAATCGTTATCAATGGAGCAAGGACATAGCCAAGACAACAAAAGATAACGAGGAAGTTGATACATCTTGACATATAGGACATTACGTAGGAATAGAGGATGCACTTAATATCTTAGGTATCACGATTAAAGGAATTAATAATCAAAACCAAACAAAATAATCCTTTTATTAGAAAGCGAGGTTAGGAGAATGACAACATACTCAACAAAAGAACAAGAAACGGTATTGACTTTCGACAACGAAACGAAAGAATGGAGCGCATACTCTTGCGTTCCCAAACACATTCGTAAGTTAGTAGAAATAATCGGTGAGGAAAACGTTTCAGTTATCGAAAAAGATAACGAAGAAAAGCCACTAGCGGTGAAATATACGTTAGGTGAAAAACAGATAAGCATGCGAAAGTTACGTCAGTATAGCGAAAATCAGAAGCGAGAGATGGCGGAGAGAACGCGAGCGGTTCGGGAAGGAATAAATTAATGTGCCGGCCGTTCAGATTGACGAGGATAGTTATAAAGGTAATAACGGTTTATAAAGTCGTGTCCTGGTGTTAGTTGCTTTTGTATACTAAAAGACATAATTAAACGCCCTTTGATAATCGAATAAAAACGCTCAGAGGATAATAAATTGGAGGTGTAGTTAATGAACTATGGAGAAATGCTCTTATCGAAAGTAATAGATACCGCTAATCCCGTACAGTTGAACCATGTAACAGAACGAGATTTTGTTACCGAAGCCGAACGTAAAGCGTACCGTTTTATCAAAGATTACGTAGAAACTAATCGAGGGAAAACGCCTGACTTCCGTACTCTAGTAGCAGAAATCGACGGCTTCACTTATGTGCCTCAAGTCGAGGATAGTTTCGAGTATTTAACGAAACAAATCAAGTCTTATAGCGCTAAGATTGAAGTGATGAAACTTTTACAAAACGAAGCACCCGCCCAGTTTGAGGAAAAAGACGGAAATAGTTTCCTAGAATGGTTGCGAGAAAAAGTTGACGGCGTTATAATTAGAACAAACGTTCGTGATAAAGTAGGAACAAGCCTTAAGACCGATACAAACAAGTTTCTGGATGAATACGAACGTCGTAAGAAAGGCGAATCCTATCGAATTTGGAAGTCCCGTTTTCCATTCATTAATAAGGCGATCGGTGGTTACGTTTCCTCGAACGTTTACACTATTTACGGAAAGTCAGGACGTGGTAAATCCGCAACGACTATCGAAGAAGGCGTAGAGATGGCGTTTCAAGGTGCGAACGTTCTTATCTGGTTAATGGAGATGGGATGGTTCGAAGGGATGGTGCGTTTATACACTTCGATTTCATCACGTATCGGTGCAACTGTAGCCGAATTAGATGGCGTAAATTTAGAAGCGGGATTCGATTCGAAAGAAATCCGACACGGTAAATTATCGGAGGAATTCGAAGTTGGATTCAAAACGTTCTTAGCGAACATTAACGAAATTCTACCTGGTAACATAATCGTACGAGGTGTAGATGATGACGATTTCCACCGAAGAGATTTACGTCAGTTAGAGGTAGATATTATTGAAACGCAAGCGGACGTAGTGATTGTCGATCCGTTCTATTATCTAGATTACGAAAAGAATACATCGAAAACGGCTGGAGGCGATGCAGCGGAAACATCGAAACGATTGCGTCGATTGGCTGGTAAAACAGGCGTGGTCATGTTCGCGATTACACAGGCGGATGAGGTAGACAATAGTGAAGATGAAGATGGTCAGAGGGAATTACGGTTACCAAAACGTAGCGAAGTAAAGAAAACGAAAGCACTATTAGAGGATGCCGCCTTACTTATCGCCGTGGATACTGACGCCAAGCAAGGTCGAGGTATGATCGGTATAAACAAAGGCCGTGACGGAGGAGAAGGCGAATCAGCCGAAATCATTTACATGCCGCAGATTGGCGTTATTAAAGAGCTTCCTACTGGCGAGCAAGCAGCGAAACAATTTACTAGTGTATTTTAAATTACAAGAACGGTGGGTGGTTCACCTTGACAAGTATTCAAATACGCGGACAAGACGTAAACGTAGACATAGAGTATGAGTTACGGCAACATACTTGGACTAATGAACGGTGGTCGTCTGATAAACTGATTGCAGCTAGTCCATTTCGATATGAGCACACGCCAAGCTTTTTCGTCAACTTAGACGGAGATTATGCCGGCACATGGAAAGATTCTGGCGCATTTGATAGCGAATGGGAAAGCGGCAACTTTATCCGATTGTTATCTTACTTGCGAAATGAAACGTATGAAGAAACGGAAGAGTATTTGTTAGAATCGTATGGTACAAGTTACACCTACGACAACCTCGTACTCAAGCCACCGAAACTCCGCATTGAGGGACACCGAAAACCCCTCGATTTTGGTCGTTTGCAAGAGTATGCGTTCAGGCATTCGTATTTAGGTGAGCGAGGTATTAGCGAAGAGGTGCAACAGAAAATGAAGATCGGGTACGACCGCTTTAGGCAGGCGGTGGTAATTCCGTGGTTTGATACAAATAGTAGATTAGCGAACATTAAGTACAGAAAGACGCGCGGCAAAGCGTTTTGGTACGAAAAGGATGCGGTACCGATAGGTGATTTGATATACGGATTACATATCGCGTACAGACAGAATATAAAACGTGCAGTATATTGTGAGGCGGAAATAGATGCGATGTCGTTTATGACGGCTGGTGTTTTCGGATTGGCAAACGGAGGCTCGTCGTTTAATGAACGCAAGGCAGAGCAATTATTGAAGTCGCCAATAGAGGAATTAGTTATCGTGGCGGATAACGACCCGGCAGGAGAGAAACTTCGAAAAGAACTTGAGAAATATTTAAACGGTAAAATACGGTTGACAAACGGTTATGTATCGGGATATAAAGATGGAAATGAAGCGTTGATAAGAGAAGGAAAGGATTCGTTGGTATCTATAGTTGATAATGCGGAGCCGGTTCGATTAAATTTATTATACGTGAATTCACGTAGTGACGGTCGGAGGGAAGACAAGAAACCTTCCCGTTGATTAGATGTTATTCCGTTTCCCATTCGTATAAATCCTCGATGTCACAATGTAGGACAGAAGCGATGTTGCACGCTCGTTCTACATTTGGCAAATTACGCAGGCTGACATAATCCGTTATGGATTGCGGTACAATACCGACTTTCCTAGCGAGATCAGCTTGTGTAATGCCGTTTTTCTTACATAGTTCAGGGATACGGCACCTTCCGACTTTAAACGATGTAATCACCTCCTTTCTTAAATCGGAGGCTTTGAAACTATTGTTCTTGAATGCTTACAATTTTAACTACTTTTTCTATAGGTACGTCTAAATGTAGACAGATTTCTTCAATTGTACTTAAATTTACAGACATTCCTTTGTTAATATTTGCAATGGTTCTTGCGTTTAAAATAGTACCACGGAGATCACTAATTACCATTTCTTTTTCTTTTAGCGTCTCATGCAACGGAGAGTAGTCAATCATTTTAACACGTCCTTAAAAAGTTTCTCAACCTATTATGTGTTTACAAAAGTAAACATCACAATTATAATTACATTATACCAAAATTTTCTTATACAGCATAGGAGGGTTTTCAAGTGCCGGGTTTTCATAGAGAGATATGCGATATTATAAATGATAGAGACGATATAACATTTTCAGCAGTTGGAGAAAAAATCGGGGCATCTAAACAGTGTATGTCTAAGTTTAAAAAGGATGGGACCATAGGGTTTAGAAAGCTCTTGAGACTCTCCTATTATCTGTTTCCAGACAAGCAACGTGAGAAAATGGAGAAATGGTGTCTCCAACTAGATTCAGCCGAGTCAATTCAACAAAGCTTAGAGTATGCAGCAATTACTAGAAATATATCTTTATTAAAGAAGCTTATAAAGAAGCATAAAAAAGAAGTCGGTGTTATTGGAGATTACGTAAATGTTTACAATGTGATTTACAAATATATGAATTATGATATAGAGGGTTATGAATTGACGAATAATTTGAAAAAGGTGGAAAATACAGAAGATAGTACACTTGCAATTCTAGTTAATATTCTTAAGTGCTACGACTACTTTGCACAAAAAAAGATTCACCTTATGTTGGATTTAGCTTTAGAAGTAGAAGAAATGATAAAGAATTTGAGTGATAACCGTAAGTTATTTATCAAAGAATGCTATCTGCATAGGTTAGCAGAGATTTTAGCGCCCGTTTATCTACATAGAAATGAGTTAGAATTATCGAGGCATTATGCTATTTTAATAATCAATGCAAATATCTGCGCAAAAACCGTTTCTGATGCGTCATACTATATAGGGATGACGTACTTAACTGAGGATATAGAGAAATGCTTAGAATATCTTCAGAAAAGTCATGAAATCGCTAAGTCTGTCGGAGTAAAAAAATTAATTATCCAAACGAGAGATAACCTAGATTATGTTAAAATTTACCTAGGCGTACCACTCGGATTAGATTCAGATGCGAGACTTGTGATGTATCAGAATAACAAACAAAACGGAAAAATGATAGACGATTATATAGAAGAAAGGGGAGAGAGAGATTTTCTTTTGATGTACCAAGCTTGCAATCAAGAATCTATCCTTGCGTTGTACGAATGCTTCCAAAGGTTCTTTTCAAATTCGAACTTCTTTTTCTCTAGTCTAGCGGCTAAAGAAATATACGACAGAGGCGATCGTTCCGGTATGACTGAGATGTTAACGAATTTTAAATCCAACAACATTAAAGGAGAGATTCATTTTGAAAAAAGTTTTATTAGGAGTTTCCGCAGTTTTAACCCTAGCTCTGGGAGTGTTTGCGCTTAATGGTTTTGTGGATGCGCATGGAGATAATCAACAATACAAGGCACAAGAAACTAGACCAGGTGGTTAATTACTAACTAAATAAGATTACTAAGAGCGGTCTTATTGATCGCTCTTTTTTCTATTCATTCAAATGTTTACGAAAGTATACAAAGTGTAAATTCCAGTACTTAGTGTACTTTGCTAAATCTTCCATTGTAATATGCTATACTTTGAACATTGGTAATAAACAAAAAACTTTCTTTTAAAAAATATATTAAAAATGTGCGCGGGCTTGGCCGCTCGTACGTCATAGTTAATGTAAGGGGGAATAAGAAGTGAAAGACGAACTAAAATTGAATATTAACGAGATAGCAAACGACTACCTTCGAACAGGTGAAGATGAAGCCTTTACGGATTTATACATCAGGTTATCAGAGGTATATCGGGATAAACTTCGGTATTGGAGCACGAGTACATACATGGCGACAGAACACGATATCACCGGATTGTTCCACGATGTGATCCAGAAAGTATTGAAAAGTTTACGGAATAACGTTGGTGGCGATTTCGTAAAACTATTCGCAGTATCACTAGGTAATGAATACAAATCACTACTACGAAAGCTACGTACCAGACGAAAGTATGAATTATATGACAGACCTGAAAGTGATGAGGATGAGAACACGGCAATGTTTGAAACTCTCAAAGATGAATTCGATTTAGAAGAACACGTTATAAAAAAGAAAGAAGCCGACCAGCGAAAACTGATCGACTTCCTTACCGACCCTGGACAGGTCAATGACGAGACAACGACGGCAATCGTTGAAACGTTTATTTCGAATGATGGACCAACTACACCGACGGCAATCGGAAAGAAATTGGGCCTTCATCATTCGACAGTGATTCGCAAGCTTGAACGGCTGGCACGCCGTTTCGATGAGAGACAATTCGGTAGTTACCGAGATTATCTCCTTGCGCAATAGTACGTTCTATATGCTTAGGCATTGCACATAGGACAAGTATTCTAATACATTAGGTTTGATGTACAGAGGGGCTTTGGCTAGTCCCTTTGTACTTACAACTAACCAACTTGGCAGGTCGATTAATTGCAATGGTTTTGCTTAACGTTAAAGCAAGTTAACTTACCTTAATTAAGCGGAAGTGCACTGATAATGCACCTCACTGTCATTATACAGTATTACCATAGTACGTACAAATCAATTCTTTGTAAATTCGGTCGACACTATCCTACATATTATGTTTTATTCCGATATTAAAAGATAACACTATGCACGTCGATATAACGTCATTACCTGTGTATTTCCCCCGAATATGAACAACGGGTAGTGACGTCATATGGGCGTCTGGCATATACGTCCTAAAACTCTTGATTTCTACCGATGTATCCCCCACGTCGGTATTGCGTAATTGAAACCAATTGCGTAATACGGGCGTGGGACTCACCCAAGCTCGAATAATAACGAAGGAGTTGTTTCAATGGGTATTAGAGAAACGTTAAAAAAGCGTGAGGAACAACGAGAAGCAAATCAAAACGGAGGTAATAACGATTTTCCAGAAGGCGTAACGAGATACGTACGAATGGGAAAACACGGTGAAGTAAACGCAGAAGGTAGAACTTTCATCTTACTTGCGGAACCAGACGAATGGTATTTCTACTTCGTACACGAAGATAAAACATTCGATGGTAAACGTACGATCCACCAATTCCGAAAACATTCGTGCTTACACTCACCGAAAGAAACAAACGCAGACATTACGCAATACTTCAAGCCAGGTAAAACGGAATGCCCGTCATGCAAAGTCGGAGCGAAACGTAAGATGTACGCAATGATTCCTGTGTACGACTTGGAATACGGTACTTACCGTGTGATCGATACGGCTGAATTTCATATCAACAACATAATCGCCGACTACGACAAAGCCGAAAAGATGGGCCGTAAATTTAATCCGAAATATTCATTAGTAGGTGAAGCGGTGCACGTTAAGCAAGTCGATAAATCTTATTCGCTTGAGTCAGGTGAGGCAACGGATGAGCAAGTCGAAAAAGCGAAAACGTTTATTGGTACGGAATTTGGTTACGAAGACTTAGCAAATTTCCGTGAGGAAAGCGATGTAATTGCATTGTTACAAGATGCGGAAGATGAAGCGATTGATAAATCGAAGTTACCAGGTACGACAAAATCAGGTAACAACGAAGGTACGCCAATCGAAATTATTGAAGATGAGCTTCCGTTTTAAGGGAAGTTCCAGAAAGGGGAGCGCATATGGCACACGAAACAACAGTTAAGGGCGGTTGCTCGGAATTACGAGTAGCCCTCGCGCTCTTAAACCTCGGTTGGGAAGTAGCGAATTCGTTCATCCCGGAGGTTTACGACTTAGTAGCGCGTGATCCGATTAATAAACAGTGGTACACGATACAGGTAAAAACGATTCGAGTGCGTTCTGACCGCGACGATGCGTTAGTGGTACGTGCTACGAAAGGTAACGGAGAGGCTTATACGAAAGATGATTGCGACTATATCGCAGGAGTCGAAGGTGACCGAGTATTCATGTTTGAGTGTAATGGACAACGTGAGTATTGGGCGACGGAAACTAGTGCGAGTCAGCGTTGGGTTGAGTTAACGGCGGTAACTAATAATGAAGAAAACGGGGAGGACGAATAATATGGCAAAGTTGAATAACGTGAAAGTGGTTAATGAAAATACGGTGGAATATGACGGGTTTGTTTACGGATTAGTTACAGGCGATGCGCAGTTAAATGATTTAGTTAAGGCAGCAGATTACGAATTAGATGTAACGGAAGGCGCGTTTTATCTAATTACGGGCATTGATAGTGATAGTGATATAGAATTTTACGATGATGCGAACGATGGAAATCTATTCTTTAAAGGGCATCATCCAGTATTCCGTAAATCACACGCAATCACTAACGACAAACTAGCCGACGCGGAAGGCGTAGTTACAATCACTTTACCTGACGGAACTAAACTCGAGGGTACTCCGTCTGACTTAGCCTCGGTTACTCGTAGTATGAAGGCGTTGCAGGCGGAACAGTCAGCAATGGTGGAAATGCCGGAAGAGGCGGTTGAAGTAGAGGACGCAAGTGAGCCAGTAGCAGAGCGTTTACAGGTCGGAAATTATGCGAAGGTAATCAAAGAAGGCACACATTCATGTAAAGTCGGTGATATCGTGAAGATTTTCCATGATGATAAAGATGATCAACCATTCGAATGCGAGGATTTACAAAGTGGTGAATTACTATATCCATGGTTTTTCGAGTATGAGCTAGTACGTGCCACAGAAGCTGAAGTACAAGCGGTGGCTGAACCGAAAGAAGAGCCGTTAAAAGTCGGTGATTATGCGAGGTTAATTAGTACAAACTTTAATACGAATGCAGGCTTAAACGAGATTGTCATCATTAACGTTGTTGACAAGACGTTGATTCCTTATGGAATTAAAAACTTAAATGGTGAAGAAATCGGATGGGCACCTAAAGATCATTTAGTAAAAGCAACCGACGCCGAAGTGCTTGAAGCTAAACAAACGTTATTGAAAGAAGGCGGTTTTGCGAGAGTTATTAGTAATGATAATACAACGAGTTACTGTGGAGCACACGACTATGAGGCTGGTACTGTTATCAAACTAACATGGTACGATGCGAATGACAACACGTTTAAAACTACGTACCTAAATGGTGATAAACCTGACGCGCCTTGGGTACATCGCAATGACCTCGAACCACTTACGGCAGAAGAAGCAGAACACATCGAACGTGAAGCCGAGGAAGAAAAGAAAGCGAAAGCGGAGCGAACTAAGTGGACGGCTATCGGTCGTGAGGTTGGTGAGATTAAGAAAGGTGATATCGTACGAACAACAACCGTTGATGGAAGTGTTAACCCTATAGGTACCATCGGTTACGCACGACGAAATGGTACGGTGGAAAGTTGTTCAACAGTAGCGTTAAACGGGGATACAGGCAATTGGTCGAGCGTAGAACTTATCGTCCCAGTAGAACAACTCTTCGATACGGTAGGTTAATAGTGTGCGAGTTTGCGAGAATTGTAGCGCCGTACTCAACCGTAAAGAATTTATTTATGACGATCGCGAAGGCAACGCGTTTTGCGATAAACGTTGTTTCGAAGAGTGGGCGGACGATCACTACTATGTAGCAGTAGAGTTTTATTACCGATTAAATTGTAAGGAAACGGGGCGGTAAATATGACGCCAAAGTTAACGTTGAACTTAAAAATACCAGGTGCTGAAGCCGTTGAGGAAACGAAGGCACGAGTAGCAAAAGCGGTCGAACGAAAGGCAAAGGCGACCGAAACGATGGAAGACGCGTGGCAACGGATTCTATCGATGAAGAACAACGAGTCTGATAGGCAGAGACTTGCGGAAGTAAAAGAAGCGATGACGAAGGGCGAAGTTGGTCGTAGCCCTTCCGACCTCGCTAAACGTTTTAGTAAGGCGGAAGCTTTACGGTTATGGAAAGTATTACATGAGCGAAAACGAGACGATAAGATACGTGAGATGGTGTTGGCTACACCGAATAATTACGTATTAGTTACCGATGGCAAGGTACTAAAGCAAATGTTAGACGATATGAAAACGTCTGATTTAGTCGGATTTGACTGTGAGACTTTCGGAGAGGATAACGGAGCATTAGACCCGTGGAAAGGTGAAGTCGCTGGTTTTTCGCTATCAACGAGAACCCACAACTACTATGTACCGTTGAATCACGAAGAAGGCCCGAATTTAAGCGAAGAGGTTCTATTACAATATGTTAAACCTGTATTAGAGCAAGTGAAAACCGTAATGCACAACGCACCTTTCGACTGTAAATGGTTTATGCAGCGTTATGGAATTAACTTAATCGATAACTTACACGCGGACACAAGGATAATGGCGATGGCGTTAGACGAAAATCGAAATCACCGACTAAAAGATTTAATAACGGATTGGTTACGTCAACCAAGTGATAACTTCGATGAGTTATTCGGTAAAACTCCGTTTAATAAGATTCCGTTAGATGTGGCGTTAGTTTACGCAGCGGGTGATACGGAGAAAACCTTGAAACTTTACGACTGGATTATGGAGTGGTTTGACAAACGAGAGGATTTACAAGAAATCAAGTCACTCGTTTTTAACATAGAGATGCCGGTATGTATGCAGTTTATTAAGTCGGATTTGATTGGTATCAATTTCGACGAAGAAAAAGCGAATGTATTAGACGAACAACTGGCAGAAGAGGAAGCGCAAATACAGCGTGAGATATACGAATTATTCGACGAAGAAATTAACTTAGGTTCACCGGTTCAATTAAAGAAAAAGTTATTCGTAGATTTAAAGTTACCGGATATAGAAAATGGATCAACTGGCGTAAAAGCATTGAAGAAGTTGAAAGGGAAACATCCCGTAATTTCTAAGATTCTCGATTATCGAGGCGTCAGCAAACTACGCGAAGCATTTACACAGAAATTACCGAAAGAAATTAAACACGATAATAAAATTCATCCGTGGCATAACACGTACGGAGCGGCAACAGGACGGTTCACATGCAAATCGCCAAACACCCAGCAAATACCGGCAAAGCGTCCTGAAATACGCCACCTGTTTACATCGAGTGCAGGTAAAATACTCGTTTCTATAGATTACTCGCAAATTGAGCTGAGAGTATTAGCGCATATGGCTGAGGAACCGGAACTAATAAAGGCGTTCAAAGAAGGACGCGACATCCACTCTACGACGGCAGCGATGATTAGTAATAGTAAATACACGTATGAAGATATTGAAACTAACAAAGATACAGACGGCTCACCTGAGCAGAAATTCCGTAAGCAAGCTAAGGTAGTTAACTTCGGCATTGTATACGGAATGAGTGATAAAGGTTTAGCTGATACGTTAGGCATTACGAGAACCGAAGCGCAAACAATCATTGATAACTACTTCAAAGGTTACAAAGGGATTCAACGATATATGGACGAGCAGAAACTATTAGCTCGCAAGCAAGGTTACATTATAGATATTTTCGGTAGGAAACGTCGGTTACACACCGAGTACAAATCGAAGGACCGTTTCTTACATTTCCGTGCAGATCGTATGGCTGGTAACTTTCCGATTCAAGCGTCAGCCGGTTCGATTTTGAAGAAAGCAATTGTAAATTTACAGAATGTTTTACCGAAACACAACGTAGATATTTTACTTCAAGTACATGACGAATTGTTATTCGAGTGTCCGAGAGATATTTCGAAGGAAGCGCTATTCGAATTAAAAACTACGATGGAAAACGCAGTTAAGTTATTAGTTCCCGTCAGATGTGACGTTGAGATAAATCCAGAACGATGGTTAGAGAAAGTAAGTATCGAATCATGGTTTAACGAAGAGGAGGAAACGGAATGAAAATTAAAATAAACACAGACCATTACGAAGAATTTAGGGATTACGGATATTTGATAATTGACGGAGTAAAGTACAAACAACATGACGAGTTATCTTCGGACATGGACGATGATGGTCGTCGGGAGCTTTATGTTTTAAAACGAGAAACTGACGGTAAGTTCTTCATGTTCGATATTTACTACGTGCGTTACGGCTACGAAGACTACGGATTTGATAAACACTGCCAATCGAATGATATCCAAGAGGTTGAAGAAGATCAGGTTACTATTACGAAATGGATTTCTGTTAAGGAGGACGTAAATGATTAACCTATCCGAAGTATCAACGAAAGAACTAAGCGAAGAATTAGAGCGACGACAAGGCGTAATCACTGTCCAAGTCGAGCCTTACGAAAAGATAGAGGTCGGAGGAATCGTAGTTAGCGGTCCGGCAGTCGTTTTAATAAATCAGGACTAAATAAAGCTACTTAGAACCCCGTTATGTATAAGTGAGTCGTCGGGATAAGTAGCTTTATGTAAGAAACGTATTAATGTAAAACTTTCCATGGGTCTGGTTGAGGACTAATTGATCCTGACATCTTCTGAAGCCCGATTGCTACTAAACGTTTTGTAATTTCGCCACCAACAGAACCGTTAGCACGAGCTGTAGAATCTGCTCCTAACTGAACGCCTAGTTCATGTGCTACTTGTTGAGAGATTGGACCTATTGGATCTATTGGGCCTTTTGGGTTTTTATAAGGACCGTCGTCACTTGGTCTAGTGCTAATGATATTCATGAAATCACCGCCTTTCTACTATTAGAATTCATTTCAGATTCTTTTTTATACGAGGGAATAATTGGATATAAAACGGTGATTAATTACTTAAACAATATCAATATTTGAGGGGAGTCGATAATTTGAGTAGAAACGCAGCGCAATTACTACGTCAAAACACGCAAGCTAATGTCGCTTATGAAATCGCAGAGGAATTTCGTCAGTTTCTTGAAACATGGCATTCTTATTCGGAGCCTTACGATACTCCGTTGGATATGTGGCTCCACGAAAGCTATGCGAAAGTATTAAGTAAAGGCGGTTACTTAGATTATCGAAGTCTACCGTATTTCTCTCCTTCCTCGGCGAATAGTTGTCCGAGGGAGCTTTACGAAAAGGCGTTACGAAGCCCACGAGATCAAGCCGAAGTGAAACCGTGGCAGAGAAGATGGCGATTTATCGGAACTAATATCGGCGATGCAATCCAACGTGATATTTTACTAGCAGAACGACATTACGAGAAGTTCACCGGTGAGAAACCACGTTTTAAATTTGAACGGACGAAAGACGGTTATCCATCGTTTGAGGATTTTGTAAAAACGAGAAAAGTAATCGAACATAACGATCAACACTTTTCATTAATCGGTACATGTGACGGCATACTTGAATACACCGACGCACATGGCGTAGTTACTCGTGTCGGGCTCGAAATTAAATCGAAGCAGACAACTTATAGTAAAACTTCCGAATATTCTTTGCGCGAACCTGGCGCCGACCACGTCAAACAAGTTACATGCTACTCGTTAATGTACGACTTGGACTATTACATCGTGCTTTACATGAACGCATCGAAGAAAACATGGAATATGAACGAAGAGGATTATGCGAAGTATCCGGATTTCAGAGCGTTTGGTGTTGCGATAACGGATGAAATGCGCAACGAAGTGTTAGACAAGTTTGCTAGTATCGTAGCGGCGGTTAAGGCGAAACAACCTCCGAAACTAGATATCGAACATTGGACCTTTAACAATTACAAATCGGCGTGTGCGCAGTCGTTAAGTGACGAAGAATATGAGGAAATCAAAACGCAAGTCAGTCGAGTAAAACGTTCGAATTTATCAGATACGAAGAAAGCTCCGTATATTGAGGCGTTGGAGTTTATCGAGAGGGTGAGGGAGAATGAAGTCGTTTAAAGGTGAGGTTAAATGGTTAGGACATATTGTTAATGACGATGGAAATGAGTTTTATAAACAAGTAGCCGAACGTGTAGAAGATATGTCTGATCTATACTGTGAAATTCAATATGCACCTCAGATGCAACCAAACGGTAAAGTCCTTTATTGTGCATTTATTATCGGGAGATCACGTCATGACCAGACGTAAAAAAGCCTTCCGTACACTGGCAATCGATACATCACTCGGTTGTCCAGGCATTGCGGTAATCGATGTAATCAACGGTAAACCTAAACTAATCGACGTATCGCATGTTAAAACGAAATCAACCGAACCAATCGCATTACGTACGCAGATCATCGAAGCGTGGGCGCTACTTTTCATACGAAAGTACGCTCCCTTCGACTTGATAGTACGCGAAGGCTTTTCGAGCAAAATAGCGTACACGAATTACACGGTTTTCAGTGCCTGGAATGCGGTAGATAGAGCGCTTAATTCGTTCGGCTTAAAAGTCGATGATAGTATCGGACAGGCCTCTGTTAAAAAGAAACTACTTGGCAAGGGGCGAGCGGAGAAGGAAGAGGTCGAAGCTGGCGTGAGGCAGTACGTTGAGTGGGGCGAGTTTAAGACGAGTGATGAAAGCGATGCGTGTGCGATAGGGTTAGCGTATTTACTTGATAAAGGAATCATTGAGGAGGTCACTAAATGAAATACGTACTTCATCGACTAGGAATCAAGTTTTCACCGTCGTTAACGTTTAAAGGTGTTGGACCATTTCCAATTCGATTTGCACGTAAACGTTTTGAACAATTAGAAAGACGTTTAGAAGAATTCTTACGTAAGCAAAGGGAGGACGTGGAATGAAAAGATTCTTAATAGAAATATCTGGCGAAGTAACTAAAGGTGATATCTCAGACGCATTATACCACGGATTGGAAAGAAATGAAGTTGATTGGACGTCATACAATGTTTTAGAAGTGGAGAATGAGGAGGCTTCCCAATGACCGACAAGTTAAATGAGCTATTCGCATTACAATCCGAGTTAGATAATCGAATCATCTCCGAAAGAAACATCGATAAGTCACTTGATGAATGGGTCGTAGGCATCACGCTTGCGATGGAAAGTGAGATTGACGAAATCAGACGTGAAGTAAATTGGAAGTGGTGGAAGAACGATAAACCAATCGATAAAGAAGCGTTACAAGGCGAAGTAATCGACATGTGGTATTTCTTGATTAGCCTATCGCTTAAATGCGATTTATCAGCCGAAGATGTATACCGTATTTACTTAGAGAAGAATCGAGAGAATCACGCAAGACAGGACGGTACGTCGTCTAAGGAAGGTTACTATGTAGGAATCGACTTGGCTAACGGTAAAGATTGGTCAGGATATCCGAAGCAACTCGAATTTGATTTCGAAAAGGGAGGCGTTAAGTGATGGACGTTAAGTTACTAGCACATACGCAATTATCTAACGAATTCTTTGACACTAAAGAGGTGGCTGAATTATCAGACTCGATAACAAGCGGGCAAGCCGTAGCACTATCCGCAGTCCGCACGTGTTACTCCGCAAACAAACCGTCAGAAATTGTCGCTAAAGAAGGTGTTAAATACTTCGGCAACAAAGCAACGGACGGAGGGAAAGGTGCGGAAGCTGATCGCTTAATGCGCCATATCATAGCGAGCAAACATACGTCGACCTTGGAACACATAACATTTACGTTTGCTATCGAAGGTGTAAGCCGTGCATTGTTGGCGCAACTTACTCGTCATCGTGTCGGATTCAGTTTTTCGATACAGTCGCAGAGATATGTGCGCTTTGGTAGCGACGATAAGTCAGGTGGATTTGATTACGTAACTCCGAAAAGTATTGAAGAAAACGAAAAGATATTCGATATGACATTACTTGATGATACGAAAGCTAAGCGAAAGCCGCAATTTTTCTACGAAGATGCAATGAAAGTTGTGCAGTATTGCTACGATACCCTTCGTGAAATGGGAATTCCCGCAGAAGATGCGAGAATGGTATTGCCGCAAGCAGCAACTACGAATCTAGTTATGACGGTGAATTTACGTAGCTTACTCGATTTCTATGCTAAACGTAGGAAAGGAAACGGAGCACAAGCCGAAATCGCAGAGTTAGCGGAGAATCTACGAAAAGAAGTCGTTAAAGTAGAGCCGTGGGTAGACGAGTTTTTCGAGGGAGGTAAATAAATGACGTTATTAGCGTGGATCAGCTTGGTAATTAACGTAATCATTGTACTAGTAATGCTCGATACAGATGATTCAGAAAAGAGCACTATGATTTTTTGGTTAGTAATCCAATTTCCTACATTATTATTTATCGTTTTATATCTAATCGGTTAATTAACTAAGGAGGGCGTTAATATGGCAGAAGTAACTAAAATCGAAAGTAAAGACGGTAATATCTACGAGGTTAACGGAAAAAGATATGGTGAGTTATCGAAAGAGCCGGCGGTTGGAGATACGGTGTTAATAGTTGATAAAGACCGCGGAAGTATTGGCTATGAAGAAGGAAAAACTTACGAAGTAGCGGACACATATAGTGATGGATGTATTGATATTTTAGATGACGATAATGATACTAGCTATGTCCTTGGATTGGAATTCGTAATCGTTGAAGCATGTGAAAGTGAAGCACCGGAGCCTCGACCTTCTGTACTCGATGTACTCGACGATATTAAAACGAAAGTAACTCGTTTAGAAGAACGCACAGAAGAAAACCACCGTAATATCTTAACGTTCTCACAAATGGCTGAATCCGCACGTAGTGACGCATCGAAAGCGATTGGCGGTGTAAACGCCCTAGACGAACAGTTAGAGTTAGTGCGAGAAGATATCGTATTCCTTGACGAGAAAGTATCAGCGTTAGAGGGAGTCAAACCGCAGCAAAACATCACGATTAATATCAACGTACTAGACATCCAATCAGCTAAAACAATTGTTGAGTCCTTTACGATGGAGCGTGAGTAATTTGTTATGTAACGCTAAGAAAATCGCTATTACAGGCAAAGCCCGAAGTGGTAAGACGGAGTTATCTCATTACGCCTGGATGTTATACGGTTTCAAAGAATTCGACTACTCAGCGGTATTAAAGGACGAGTTCCATCGACTATTTCCGCATATCCCACGCGACCCGAAACCACGAGCTTACTATCAGAAGTTCGGACAATGGTTACGTGAGATTGATCCGGATATTTGGGTAAAGATGACGATGGGAAAGGTACACGAAGATTGTTTCGAAGATGCGTTAAATAAAGTGAATTATAAGCCGAAAGTATTAGTAAACGGAGTAAGACAGCCGAATGAATATCAACGTTTACGGGACGAAGGTTTTATAATTATCCGAGTAAACGCATCGGATGACTTACGTATTGGTAGGGCACGTAGCGCGGGTGATGTGTTTACCGAGGCTGACCTGGCACATGAAACGGAAAGTCATATCGATACTTTCGAAGTAGATTACGAGGTTAATAATAACGGCGAGTTAATTCAACTGTACGATCAGTTTGACGCGATTATGCTGGATATAGGAGTGCAGTCGGTTAGTAATAAGGAAATTATGGTGGATGCTTTTAGCGATTTGAAGTCGGTTACATAATTTGAGCCAAAAGGTACCCACCATAATTAGTAGGTGTAGCTGTTAACAGACTCCGCAGTAATAACAACAGCTTGCAGCACTTCCTCCACTTCTCCTACATTGGCGGTAACATTCCCAACCGTCATTCATTCCGCCACCATAGGTATGAAACGGAGATAGGTTTGAACTGTAAGGTGTTGCTTGATTTAAGCTGTAAGGTACTGCGGGTGCTTGATGAGTGGTTGGTATTAGGTAAGGATAGGTAGGAACTAAAGTGGGTGGGTTACACCAGAAATAGCAATATTCATAATCGTGATGTGCTTGACAAGACTCCATACAAGTTGGACGACGAAACATGTATATCACTCCTTGGTTTAAATTAACTATTTTATAGTCTATTGAATTCCACGTCAATTAGGTGATTGTCTTTTCGTAAATAGGTAGTATGACTATTATTACAAAAATTGAATAGATGTTGTGGAGATTGAGAATCTCAATTGTATATAGACGTGTAAGGCAAAAGATAAGGGGGAATCAAAATGACCAACGTAATCATTTACATAAAGAATGCATGCCCAAACTGCGAACAAGTAAAGTGGGTGCTAAACGCCGCAGGAGTAACTTATGAAACTCGTAATATCGACGAGGATAATACACACGCTGCCTAGATGGCGGACAAAGGGTATATGAGCGCACCTGTAACCGTATTTCCTAGCGGTAAGGAATTGGTCGGATTTGATATGGGCGAGTTTGCAAATGAACTAGGTTTGTAGGAGGCGATGCAATGAAACGTTATTACTTACCGGAAATGGACGTTTTCAATCGATATGAACCGAGAGTATGTAACAGATTAATTGCCGGATATCACCAGAAATTAGCATCAAAACACCGTTATTTTGTACGTCATCAATTATCGAAGGAACGGCCTTTCTATACTGACGCTGATTTATCGGAAATGATTTCCGTATTGGATGATATCGAAATAATTAACTGTGAATGGACCGCTAAATATTGGAATGAAACTCCTTGGAATTATTTCGTTACTAGCGGAAAGGTGTACGAAGGTTACAAGGATATGGATGCTATCCCATTTGCGCGGGGTTATAGCGGCGACGATGTAGGCAAACGAACTGATGACGGCTTTTACTTTAAATACTTCAACAGTAATAATTGCGCGTACTGGCGTGATAGAACCTCAGAAGTACCGACCTGGCATTTAAGATACGGGAACCAATACGTGAATTTACGTAATGATGTTTTCTACGTTGGTATTTTTGGAAGTACAAAAGAGGTAAAAAGCGCACCATCCGATTTGGTTTTACCGTTGTTAAAGCAAATGAATGCTAAGAAGTGGCGAGGATTTTATGACGACGAGATCGACTTTATTTTAGAACAGACGGGTATTGAGCGGAGGTTGATATAACGTGAAAGTAACAAATTTAGAAGAATGTCAACCGAGGTTTATAGCGTTTTGCAAAGCGCACAACTTATCCGAAGGCGGCGAGTGGTACATGGCGTGGATTGGGAACAAGGCGAATGAGTTTCGTAGATTGCATGGTTTAAAGAATTGGGATTCGTTAGGTAAGTTAGTGAACGGACATGTACGATTTACGAAATACTTACAAAAAGGAGCGTGAGTAAATGGGCGTAAGCAAATACGACAACGAAGCGGCACATCGTCGCATTGAACACAACTACGCATTGGACAACCCGAAATCAATTGACTTATTACTACGGCACTTACCGTATATGCAAGAGCGTAGGTTTAACGGCGATTACGCTGCATCGGATGTACTAATGGATATGGAGACGGCAATCTCACAAGCGGACTTGACGGATAGGCAGCGTCAAGTCTTGCGGTTAGTATATTTCGAGGATATGAAACAGCGAGACGTGGCAATCTCGCTTGGGATAACGGCACCGACGGTTAATTTGTATAAGCGTTTATTAGCGCAAAAGATAGCGGCAGTGTTTGAACGATGGGCCTGGGAAGACGAAGGTTATAAATTAACGGTGGTTAAAGTGAAAAACGATGTAATTGATGAAATGGAGGCGGCTTAATATGACGTTAGAATTAAATCGTATTTATAACATGGATTGTATCGAAGGAATGAAAAAGCTGGATGATAACTCGGTAGACTTAATCGTAACTGATCCGCCTTACCTAATTAATTACAAAACAAATTACCGTAAGGATAAATCGCACGATTTCTGCAGTCCGATTGCTAACGATACAAATGAGTCGGTTATTAGAGAATATATAGAAGAGTGTTACCGAATAATGAAGGAAGACACAGCGATGTATATGTTCTGCAGCTTTGATAAGGTAGATTTCTTTAAACGAGAGTTAGAGAAACATTTCAAAGTGAAGAATATGATTATTTGGAAAAAGAATAATTGGACGGCTGGTGACTTGCAGGCACAGTTCGGAAAACAATATGAGATTATCTTTCTCGTAAACAAAGGACGGAAAAAATTTAACGGTAAACGAGTCACTGACGTTTGGGAATTTAATAGGATGGCGGGAAAGAAACAAGTACACCAAAACCAGAAACCGTTGGATTTAATAGAGCAATGTATCGTCAAACATTCGAATGAAGGTGACGTAGTTTTTGACGGGTTTATGGGTTCCGGTACTACTGCAGTAGCTTGCGTAAATACTAATCGTAATTTCATCGGATTCGAACTCGAGTCGGAATACGTAAAAATCGCCAACGAACGCTTACAACAGCTAACGGAAAGTGAAGGTGCTGCAGTATGACGCAATATACATTCGATATCAATGGAGATTACAAAACGCAGTTCGAAACGTACGTAAATACGCTAATTACCACTCACCGAGCCGGCTCTAAAGAGAGCCAGGAGGCGATTAGTAATAGGAATACCCGTGCGAAGGAAATTAAATCGCTCACAGACGCTTATGTGGGAACGGTGGGAGAGCGTCCAGAACCGAAACAACTCGAAAGATTAGCAGATTTGTTGCTATACGAAGAGTTGCACGATACGCATCCCGACAAGATGGTGTTAGCAGAATATCCGATTATGAGCGATCATCAGTTGTCGAGGAGGCACAGCGGCGAAGTATCGATGAAAGTAGCGGAGGAATATGGAGTTGACCGACGAAATTACAAGCCTCCAGTTCGTAGGAAGCGTACGAGAAAAGAAACGTGGAAAATCGATAGGGAAGCGAAGTCTTTTAATAAAGAACGTCAAAGGAAGTATTGGGAGTTTACAAGGATGCAGATGGTAAGAAGTTATGTATTAACCAACGAGGATGGCCGCTAATCTAGCGGTCTTTTTCATATGTTTTGTTTTTGACCTATATAATAAACTATATTTCTCAAACCAAAGACTAAAAGGAAATGTTTACAAAAATATGGTACAATTTAACGTGGTAATAGAAATGTAAATGAATTTTATTTTAAAACATTTAATGAAAAGGTAGGTATTATATGAGTAGTCAGCATAATTCTAAGATAACTAGTATTATTGAAGAATCTATAATTGTATTTGATACATGTGCTTTATTGAATGTTTATAGATATTCTCTGTTAAGTAGTAAAAGAATACTAAATTATATAAAGAAGTATGAAGAAAAGATGTGGATTCCTTCTCAAGTAAGAAAAGAATTCTATAAAAATAAAGGAAATGTACGAAGTATAAATTTGTATAAGAATTTAGATAAACAGTTAACTAAACATGTAGAAACAAAAAGAGATGAACTTTTGGTACAACTTTCTGAGTACGAAAAGAAACGTTTTCCTAAATTTACGGAACTAAAGAGTCAACTTGAAGAAAAGTTTGCAGAAATGGTTACGATAACAAAAGAGTATAAGAATGAGGTAGTTGAAGAAACTGGTGTTTACAAAGAGTTCATCGAAGAGGTTGATGCATTTTTAGATTCTCTTTTAAAAAGTGATAAAGTAGGAGAAGTGGTAGACTTCGTCTCTTTAATGAAAATCATAAAAGAGGGTGAATTACGATATAAATATAATCTTCCTCCAGGATTTAAAGACGCTGATAAAAATGAGGGAATAGATAAATTTGGTGATTTAATTCTTTGGAAAGAGATAATTAAAAGAGCAGGAGAAATATCTGAAAAGAATATTATATTTGTAACAAGTGATACAAAGTCGGACTGGTTCTTTAAAAATAAGCACAATGAAATTATGAATCCTCGTGAAGAATTGATGTCTGAATTTAAACATCATCATTTAGAAAAGGAAATAATAATAATTCCGTTTGAAGATTATATAGCAGAAATTTCAGACCCTGCTGATTCATCTGATAAAGACTTATTATTAGAACTTCGTATGAATAATCTAGTTAAAAGATTATCATACGAAGTTTTTAGTGAAATGGTAGATGATAAAATAGAATCACTTGATATCGAGGATTTACGAAAGAAAATGAACAGTAATTTAGATGGTGATCAACGTATCTATATTGATTCAATTAATGAAATTGATGAGTACGAAATTGTAAATATTACAGTAAATACAAATGGTATTGAAACAAATAACGATAAAATAGTATACTCTGTAAATGCAATTGCAGAATGTCAATTTGAAACAATCTCATATTCTCCAGGGATGATGTCTTATGGTACTTTATATGCCGATATAATAATAGGAATTGAACTAACGAGAAAGTTAACGGATAGTGAAGTTGTATTTATTAAGGATTTCAAAGAAAATGCAGATACGGTGGCTAAGGTAACTCATTTTATTACCGATAATGAGGAATTTATTTGGGGGAATGATTTCGATTTATACGAAAAAGATGATGTAACAAATGATGATTATTATACACGATGTGCAAATTGTGGAGAAGGTATAAATCATGCAAATGATGCTGGGAATGGATTTTGTATTCATTGTCCCGAATAGGAAAAATAATTGTTATAGGGAGAAGGGAAGACTGCTGAAAAAGTGGTCTTTTTTTGTAAAATAATCCAATTCATTTCATTAAACCACTTTACATATGTTAATAGGTTTGGTATAATATAAGTATAAGGAGGTGAGGAAATGCTAGACGATATGATAAAAGTTCTTCAGATTATCTACTTCATCGTTTCAATCGCTTGGATTGCCGCTCAAGCTTCGAAAAAAGACGACGAGTAAGATAACCGAAGAACTCCTCAAGGGAAGCGAGTTGGTCGCTCGCTTCTCAATAAAATTATAACACGTCTAGTTACAAAATGAAAAAGAATAACAAAACGTTCATCTTTTCGTTAATATTAGCGTGCTTCGCCGTTATTGGAATCCGTCAAATGTGGCAGAATACATTTACCGATATACTAGCGGTGATCGCGATAGTAATAACGAGTATAGTCGTCGCT